>JAYVKZ010000374.1:0-3102 GCA_043767985.1 Betaproteobacteria bacterium | reverse complement strand
CCGATCAGAAATCTTACTTAATGTGTCCGCGACAGCGTTAGTTTTGCGGTTCAATGAGCGACTGGTCACCACAAACACACGCTTCGCCCCGCGCTCTTTCACCTCTTGCAGGAGCGCGTCGGCGGCAGGCGCGCCAAAATGAACACGGTCCATGGCTAAAAAATTAAAACTTCCTGTCTTCATCGTCCTTGCCCTTTTTCGCACCTCAAACTAAGGAATAAGCTATTGTGCAGGCAATTTTAAATTCACGACCGCCTTGGGTCTATTTCGTTATCCGAATATTTTTGTCGACCTATTGGCTGCCTTGAACCTAGGGAAACATCTCAACCACTCCACCTCCGAGATTATTCATTTTCGTTATTTCGAGCACCTCAGTGTGCAATAATTTCGTTTCATCCAAGACTGATATTTTCATCGTCTCACCGCTTTTTTCTTCGTTCGCTACTCAAGGCCTCCATGTTTCAGTTAAATCGCCTTCTCAAACTTCTCGCTGTATTGCTGAGCGCGCTTGCCTCCTTTTCATTAACGTCCGGGCCAGTACTTGCCCAAAGCTATCCCAATAAACCGATCAAAGCGATTGTTCCCTTTGCTGCCGGTAGTGCAACGGATCAAATTGGTCGCGCCTTTGCCGCCAAAATGGCAGAGATTCTCGGCCAACCTATTGTGGTCGAAAACAAAGCGGGCGTAAATGGCATGCTTGGCGCCGATGCGGTTGCCAAGGCCGCGCCAGACGGCTACACCATATTGATCGGCACTAACAGCACCAATGCTGCACTCAAGAGCCTCATGAAGAAGCTCCCCTATGACCAAGACACGGCTTTTAGCCCGATAGGTTTCATGGGTCAGGTCCCCCTGATCGTTGCCGTCAATAACGATGTACCCGTCAAAACGCTACGCGACTTGGTTGAGCTGGCAAAAGCCAAGCCCGAATCGGTAACCTTTGCCAGCGCAAGTACCTCGCAACTGGTCTCCACCGAAGTGCTGGCCTCTATGAGCGGCATGAAGCTAACCCATGTGCCTTACAAAAGCGGGCCTGCGGCGATGACCGATTTGATCGGTGGCCAAGTAATGATCTTTACCGCCGACTTGGCGGTCACCTTGCCACAGATAAAGGCTGGCAAGATTCGCGGTCTGGCCGTCACCTCGACTAAGCGCTCGAAGGCCATTCCAGAATTGCCGACGGTCAACGAAGCCTTGGGCCTCAAGGACTACGAGCTGATCGCCTTCTTCGCGGCCTATGCACCGGCCGGTACGCCGCCTGACATTATTGCCAAACTCAATGCGGCACTCAATGTCGCCGCCAGCAATAAGGAAATCCAAGATAAGTTTGCCGCCCTTGGTTTTGAAGCTGAGCCGGGCACACCAGCGGCGCTAGGCAGCCGGACCCAAGCCGAGGCTGTGAAATGGGCCAAGGCAATTCGCGATGCCAAGATTGAGCTACAGTAAGTCAGCTCGGATGGAATAAAAACTCAGTGTCAGGGGTATACCTAACAATGGAACCCCAAGAGTCCCCAAGAAAACGCGGTCTTGCATTCCACTAAAGCCTCGTCTCCACCTTCATCTTGACCACGCCCGTCGTGGTACATGCGGTCGGCGCCATCGAAACCGACGGGCCCGACTTCGTTGAGTCATCGGCCATGAGCGTTGGCGCGTATTTGCCGAAAGCGCCAGGCCACAAATCGCCCGTGCAAGCCAGGGAGGAGTGCTTTGGTCTTGGGACGTCGGAGGAGCCTACTTCATTAATGACCATTGGCAGCTGGCCATGCGGGCGGGTGCGGGACTGAATCGCCCTTTGCTTTAGGAGCCTCAATGAATATCTCGACAATTCACGACAACGTATCGGCTACGCTAACCCTATCGCGCGCCCTAATCGCGTCTGCGACCCTTGCACTTTCAGTACCGGTTCACAGGCGATTTAACCCATACCACCGATGATCCAGTCGAGCGCCGCCGTCGCATGGGCGAATTCAAAGCCATCGTGTCGGATTTGCAAGTCAAGAACGTGCGTTTACAGCTTTGATCATCGCGGCGTTCACTTCGTCACCATCGACAACGTCTCAGATGCGGGCGCAAAAATTGGTGATGAACAATTGCAATTGCTAAAAGCCCATCTTTTAGATCAGTTCGGTTTAGCACAGTTTGCACCTCTTTCAGTGCCATTGTCGTATCGAAAACCAGTAGATGGCCCGCTCATCTAGATGCATTCAGGGCAAAATCTCTGATCTATCAACAGGGAGAATGCATGGCCATTTACGAACTGAGAATCTACACCGCCGTCGTGGGCAAGATGGGCGATATTGTCGAACTTTACAAAACCCAAGGCTGGCCCGCGCTAGCCAAGCATCCTCAGCGCAACGTCGGTTATTTCACGGGCGATATTGGCGCACTGAATCAATTGATTCATCTCTGGAAATTCAATGACGATGCAGATCGCCGGGCGTTTTGGGCTGGCGTGTATGCAGACGCTGAATTCATGGCCTTCGCCAAGAACATGCGCCCTCACTTGCTTTCGCAAGAGAATAAGCTGATGATGGCAGCGCCCTGGGGCACGCATCCTTAAGGCGAAAAGCGTTGGCTGAGTGATGGCTGAGAACGTGTTTTAACAAACGGGTGAACCAGATGGATCAAGAAAGGCGTAGTGCACTTCAAACGCTAGTGAGCGGAGCGGCAATCGGAATACTTCCAGCTACGCGAGAATCGCTGGCCCAGTCTGTCCCGAACCTGGGCGATCAGATCTACACCAAAATGGTGAGCGGGGAGCAGCCGGTGCGTGGCGGCGTATGTCGTCTTGCAGCGTCTCAATATGTCGGCAACATGAACCCTAATCGTTGGCCGGTCAACGATTGGGTGTCGCTCAGCTACTTCCATGAAAAATTCATGGTGAACGACGGCGCCTATCGTCCAACCGTGCCCTATGTCGCCGAATCGGTCGTGCGTGACGGCCCGAAATCCGTGCTGATGACCTTGCGAGCGGGCATCCAGTTTCACGACGGATCGCCACTCACCGCCGAGGCCGTCAAGTATATGTTCGAATGGATCAAGAAGCCTGAAAATGCCGCGTGGACCGTAGGGACGCTCGCCGATCTCGACACGATGGAGGTG
>JAYVKZ010000373.1:0-23508 GCA_043767985.1 Betaproteobacteria bacterium | reverse complement strand
CAACTATGCTGCGCTGCGCAATGCAGATGCTGCCGCGCACCAATCAGCGTTGAGCGAGCGCGAAGCCAAAATTAGCGTGCGAGCCAGGGGCGAGCATGATGCCGATACCCTTGTTCAAATTGGAGGGCATGTCACGCTATGGCTGGCGCATGTGTTGCGCTATGTCGCTGGCCATCCTTGAAGGAATGCAAGACGATTAGCCCGGGCCTTGATGCCAGCCTTTAATGCGAGACGTTCAGCGCAACCAACAGCCTCGACACCATGTTGTAAGCAGCAATCGTTGCCACGATCTCAACCGTGAGCTTGGGGTCAACTGGGCGCGGACTCGTTCCATGAAAGCATCCGGGACCTCAATGTTCCCGGTCATCGCATCGGTAAGCTCGAGAAGCAATTTTTCAGTCGCCGAAAACACATTCGACAAACCGAGTTCCTGAACAGCCACGATCTTTGCTGGGACTACGCCGGCACGCTCAGCATGAGGTACATGGGCCTCAAACTCGAAACTCGCTCTGTTGAGCACTGCCACCCGAAGAATCATGAGTTCACGCAAATCAGCGGGCACGCCGGTCTGATTGCGCACGGCAGTGAGCATTTTCTCCCTTCGCAAGGCCATCAATGCCTCAATCACCGGCCAGAAGACGGATTCGCTGGCCGCCTTTGGATATGCTCGTCGAACGCTTTGAAGCGCTTGCTCAAGGCAAGGACGCAATCGACATATACCTGCATGACGAGGTCCTGAGTCGGCTGCTCGAACTTGACCTCCTCCATCCAGCGGTAGTGCGCCTTGGTCCAGTTGCACTTGCCGCTAGAGCGCAAGGCGATAGCGCAACAAGAATGCTAAGAGTTGTTGCTTGGACTGCAGTAGCAAGTGCTTTATATCTTCGCGAGTTAGAGTCAGATCACGCAGCGCTTCCTGTGCGCCGTCTGGAACCCATACCGCAGTCAGCTCTCCAGCACGGTGCAGGCGGGCGAGCGACAAAGCATCGCGTCGGTCCGTCTTGACCCGATCACCAGCCTTCCTGGGAATCAAAGACGGTGCCACCGCCTGGCAATCCCAGCCAAGTCCACGCAGTTGCCGATGAATACCGTAACCACAGGGGTCTGCTTCGTAACAAAACGAGAGCTGAGCGCCCGCCTTGCTGAGCTGCTTTACGAGCTTATCTAGAGCCTCGGGCGTATTGATGATCTCGCCGAAGAATCGCACCTCACTTCCATCACCTTCGGCCACCGCCACTGCGATGGTTTCCTTGTGCACATCAAGACCGACGTATTTGCTAAACTGTTTCATGACCTGCCTCCTCAATGGCGCCTTCCGCGCCTGTGGTTGAACAAACCTCAAGCTTAATCCGCGTAGCCTGAGGTTGGTAGGTCAATACATGATGTCTATGCACTCTCTTTTTAGGTCAAAAAAGACGGGCTTTGGAGTGCAAAAACATCTCCCGTTTTGTTGATAAAACTCGGCAATTCCGTATGACAAACGGTATAATGGACGGCTAGGTAAGGCACCCTCATCCGACCACGCACGGCGCCCATTTTCCGGATGATCTAGCTCGGCACGCTGTGAACGATGCCCGCCACCGACAACTGGCATTGGAACGAGAATTCAAGGAGATTTCGAATGTTCTTTTTATACGGAACAAAGGGTAGCGGTGACAACAAGGAACGTTTCTTTCTAGGCTCTGGTGAGTCGTTCGAAGAAGCCAAACAAGCCTGCCGAGATGCCGTGGAAGTTCATGGCCATGATCGTGCCTATCTGAAAACATTCGGAGCCGATGTCGTCTATGTGCAGCAATCCAAGACTGACCCCGATCCCTACGGGCCAGCCGATTGCGGCAAGTTCGATCCCTATCGACGACCGAGCTGATCGTCGCAATTCCTGAGCCCTTGGTTGCAGGGGGTCAGGATGAAAATAACGCACGCTGGGCCGTTCCTGGTCCAGCTCAGCGCGTAAGTGCAACCGTAGTGGTGATTGCCTCCGGGGTTGATTGGGGAAGTCCTGGGCGACGAAATCATCAAGCCATTTCTACAGATCAAAATCCAGCCCAGCGTGGACCAGGATGCAGTCTGATTGCGTTGCAGCATCTAGACACAATTGATGTGTTGAAAAGGTGCGGCTTTTCGTACCACTAAGCGCCTCATCCACCCATAAGGTCGGGCACTTGGAACCCTATCGCGACGGATGACCCTGGCAGGTGAATTGGCAAGATGCTATTGCCAGTTTGCGCGGCGATGTTGCCATGCCTCCAATTCAGAAAGTTTGAGTCGATATTGCGAGACATTGCCTTCGTAGAGGTGATCCAGGTCGACTGTCACGGCCTCGCAAAGCGATTGAATATCCGCGCCGGACAACCAAGCTTTACCGATCTGTGCAATCTCCGTTGGCTTGCCGTACAGGTTCCTCTGCACGATCGCTTGAATTGTTCTTTGAATTGCGTCTCGAGCCTTCAGGCGAAATGCATCGGGTTCGCTCACCGTTTGGCGGATGCGTAAGTATCTTTGGCAGGAGCGTGCATACGACCAGATGAATACGTCGCGTAGTAACTCAACGCGTTGCAATTCATATACGCCGATTAGACCTTCGACGTAGGCTTCGCGGGGCACATCGACAAAGGTCAGCGGCGCCAGATTGTGCTGAATCAATGGAATGTTAGCGGCAAGACGAGAGAAACGCTTATTCACATCCTCGAAGTCTTGCACGTAGGGAAGGTGCACCATAGAAAAGAAAGCTTGCTCAAACGGATCGGTGATTTGGTCGGCTTTGGCATGCGCCTTATCGATGCATCAAAGAAAAAGTGGCAGGCGATGCAGGTGGATGTGAAACATCACCAGTCGGGTCATAGTACCTCCATTGTCCTGGCGCAGTTTGCTGCGAATGCGGTGGTTGCCGACGAGCTCTTTTCGGTGCGGTATATGGAGAGAGAGGAATGACTCGCTTGGTCGCTGAAAAGGCTTGGTTGCCGTTTCTGGCACCGTTTGGGTTCGCGCCCATGTTGGCGGCGACTGTCGGGTTGGGACTCTTGGTGTTGGGGGCGGGTGAGTCGAGCGCTCAAGAGGCTGCTCCTGTACAAACGCCTCCTTCGCCTGTATTCGGGGAGTGCCGAACAGGTTACTGGTCTTCTAACCGAAATTTGGATGATCAAGCTGGGGGCGCTAGTACGACCTGCTTTGGTTCGTGGAAGCCAGTCCTGGGTGCAGGGGTGTCGCTTGGACTTCATGCGCGAGCAACAGGCGCGGCGCAACGCATGGTGCCGATCTCGCCTTGCCGGCCGGTCGTCGGACGATTCGTGGTGAGGCCGCCGTGACCTTAAGCGATCCGACTTGCACCTCATGCGGGGGGGAGTCCCGTAGAACTCACAAGATCGTGGTCGGTGCTGAGCGCGACATCGGCGAATCGATCAGCCTCGCCTTGCAGCTCTACGGGGTACATCGCAACAACTATCGCTCACCAGCTGTTCAACCCGCAGCACTTATCCCGCTTTACGATGGCCTGGATCGCCTCAATTCAGAATTTAGTAGAAACGACCTCGGCGCGACCGCCAGGCTCAGCGGCCGCTTCCTAAATGATCGACTAACGCTTGAGTTGGGGGTACTCTTTCACCAACCGGTCGGAGCAAGCGCCAGTTATGTCCTGCGCCCGCGCGCCACCTATGCACTGTCCGATCACATTAAGATTGGCGCTGGCGCAGATCGGTTCTACGGCGACACCCAATCTTATTTTGGCGCTCGGAAGAAAAATAGCCTGAGTTTCGTTGAGGCCGTGTTTGTGCTGCCGTTTTAGGGTCGGCTGCGTACTCACTGCATTTTGCTGCTCGCCACGAAAAACGAAACTTTCGGGCTGATTGGGCTTACCTGTGGGTCACAATTTCTGTGACAATGCAACTGCTAGAGCGTTTTAGTCGAAGCGCATGGCAGTTACCTTTTAATACACAGGATGTCTTCCATGAGTACCTTGCCCAAATCCGTCACCATTAACGACGATACCATGCGGGAAGGCCTGCAGATCGAAAGCGCTTCGATCTCCGTTGAGGCCAAGCTGCGCTTACTCGATGCGCTGGGCGAAACCGGCGCAAAGCTCATCTCCATCGGCTCTTTCGCCAGCCCGAAGTGGACGCCTCAAATGGCCTGCATTGAGGAAATTGCGGAGCGCTTTGTACCCAAACCCGGCATTGTTTATACCGCCGCAGTCTTCAACAAAAAAGGCTATGACCGCGCCGATGCCTACTACCCCAAGCTCGATGTGCGTCGTAAAGAGCGTGGACCGGGCAGTAGCGTGGAGCTGTGCGATTCTTTCGCTCGCCGCAACTACAACCGCACCCAAGCTCAGCAAATCGCGGGCTTGGACGCCACAATCGCCGCCGCCCAAGCCAAGGGCACCGAAACCGCCTGGGTGGGCATCGGCAACCCTTTCGGCTCCAACTACGAAGGCAAGTTCAGTCTCAAGCAGCGTATGGATCTATTGGCGCTCATGATTGGTAAGTGGCAGGCGGCTGGTATTAGGGTCAATCGCGTCGGCTTTTATGAGGCCATGGGCTGGAACATGCCCCACCTGGTACGTGAAACCATGATCGCCATTCGCGAGCGTTGGCCGGACATCACCACCTTCCATATGCACCTGCACAATCAACGCGGTTCAACCATTGCCAGCTATTACGAGGCCTTGCAGCTTGGTGCCAATGAGTTTGATACCTGCCTAGGCGGCATGGGTGGTTGCCCCTACTGTGGTAACGGCCGTGCTGCTGGCCATGTACCGACCGAAGATTTGGTGGATCTGTGTCATGAGATGGGCATTGAAACCGGCTTCAAGCTCGACAAGCTGATTGAGGCGGTGGCTATCGCCGAGGAAGTCGTGGGCCATCCTTTGTGGGGGCATGTGTCCAAGTCTGGCCCCCGTCCGCACGACAAAAAAGATTTCTATCCTATCGACATGCCTTTTGTGGAGACCCTGGAGGAGGCCGCGCACTTTCGCAAAGGCCCGCAAGTGTACGAAGGTCAACTGTCGCCCTGGCGCGAGAATGACGCGCTACTGCGCCAGTAGGCCATGACGATGAAGCTTTATCACTGCACCCGTGCCCGCTCCATGCGGCCATTGTGGACCTTGCTTGAGATGGGCCTGGAGCATGAGCTGATCGTCATGCCGTTTCCGCCTCGTTTTACGACCCGTGAGTATCTCAAGGTGAACCCTTTGGGGACGATCCCCTGCCTGGTGGACGGCGACGTCCACATGACCGAGTCCACCGGCATTTGCCAGTATCTGGTTGATCGCTACGGCCCGAGCGACTTGGCAGTACGTGTGAATGAGCCAGACTATGGCAGTTACTTGAACTGGCTTCATCGCAGTGACGCAACCCTCACCTTCCCGCAAACCTTGGTATTGCGCTACACGCGGTTAGAACCAGAGGAGCGCCGCAACCCTCAGGTGGCCAACGACTATCGCAAGTGGTTTTTGGCTCGCCTGCGTTGTGTGGAGGAGGCCTTGGCGGATGGTCGTCAGTACCTGTGTGCCGGGCGCTTCACGATTGCTGATATCAGTATTGTTTATGTCATGGTGCTCGCCAAGAACTTGGGCATTGAAGAAGCTTTCACCCCCAATATCTTGCGCTACTGGAATCACATTACCGAACGTCCGGCGTACAAGAAAGCCTTTGAGCTTTAGTTTCTGCTTGTCTTTAAAATATCTCCTAGGAGTGCCATGCCGGTTCTAGAATCGCAACTCGACCTTCGGTCCGAACAGTTCAAGGTTAATCGCGACCATATGGTCGACACTCTTACCGCTCTGGACTCCTTGTATGCCGAAGCCGCAGCGGGCGGTGGTGAGGAAACCTTGGCTCGCTTGCGCAAGCGCGGCAAGATGCCGCTGCGTGAGCGCATCTCTTTGGTGTTGGATCGGGACTCCCCCTTTCTCGAAATTAGTCCTTTAGCGGCCTGGCGATCGAACTTCAATGTGGGCTCAGGTTTTGTCGTGGGTATTGGCGTGATTGAGGGTGTCGAGTGCGTCATTCTCGGGCACGACCCCTCGGTTCGAGCCGGTGCATTTAATGCGTTTAATGCCAAGAAGCTGATGCGCGGCCTGGAAATTGCGCGCACCAATCGCATGCCCTATGTGCAGTTTGTGGAGTCGGCCGGTGCTGACTTACGAGGTGACTCGGGAGATCGTGATCCAGAAGCCGCCATTCGCCGCGAGGTGGGGCATTTCGCAGAGTCTGGGCGCTTGTTTTATGAGATTACTGAACTCTCGAAGTTGCGGATTCCCACCATTTCCTTGGTGTTCGGTGCGTCAACCGCTGGGGGTGCGTATCAGCCCGGTATGAGTGACTACAACATCTTTATTCGTGGCCAATCCAAGGTGTTTCTTGGCGGCCCGCCCTTGGTCAAAATGGCCACTGGTGAAGATGCCGATGAAGAAAGCCTAGGGGGCGCACAAATGCACTGCGCCGTCTCGGGCCTGGGCGACTATCTAGCCGAAGACGAGATGGACGGCATTCGCATGTGTCGCGAAGTGGTGCGGCATTTGAATTGGCGTAAGGAAGGCCCTGAACCCTCTTTGCCTGCCGATGAACCGATTCATCACCCTGAAGATTTGTTGGGGATCGTGTCTCCCGATCTGCGCACGCCTTTTGACATCCGTGAGGTGATTTCCCGCATCGTCGACGGCTCGCGTTTCGAGGAATTTAAGCCGCTCTATGGCCCCACCCTGGTGGTCGGTTGGGCCTCGATTCATGGTTACCCCATTGGCATTCTTGGCAATAATGGCGCGCTATTTTCGGAGTCGGCCGAGAAGGCGGCGCAGTTTATTCAACTGTGCAACCAGATCGATGTGCCCCTACTCTTCTTACACAACATCACTGGTTTTATCGTGGGTACCGATTTCGAACAAAACGGTATTACCAAGAATGGCTCGAAGATGATCAATGCCGTTTCCAATTCAACCGTGCCTCACCTGACGGTGATCTGCGGTGCCTCGTATGGCGCGGGCAATTACGGCATGAGTGGGCGGGCCTTCGGCACCCGTTTTAATTTCATTTGGCCTACTGCCAAAATCGCGGTCATGGGCCCAAAACAGATGGCCGGTGTCATGAGCATTGTGCAGCGCTCAGCCACGGAGCGACGTGGCGAGGTATTTGATGAGGCAGCCAATGACCAACGCGTGGCCGCCGTCGAGCATTGGGCGGAGGAGCGCTCCAAGGGGCTCTTCGCGACCTCAAGGGTGTCGGACGATGGCATGATCGACCCGCGCGATACTCGTACGGTGTTGGCCATTGCACTATCGGCGTGTCACAACAAGGCCGTTAAGGGCACCAAGGAGTTCGGCACATGGCGCATGTAGATCAGAGTTCAGAGAAAGCTAGGACCGGGCCGAGCAGCATCCGCCCGATTCGCCGCTTGTTGGTCGCCAATCGCGGAGAAATCGCTCGACGCATTATGCGTACCGCGCACAGCATGGGTATCAGCACCGTTGCGATTTATGCGGATAGTGACGCCAAAGCACCGTTTGTGAGTGATGCGGATAGTGCAATCGCTTTGAATGGAAGCACCTCGACGGAAACTTATCTTGATATTCCCAAGGTCATTGCGGCTTGTCTACGAAGCGGCGCCGATGGGGTGCATCCGGGCTACGGATTTCTCTCAGAGAATGCGAACTTCGCCCAGGCAGTGATTGACGCAGGCCTGATCTGGGTAGGGCCCTCGCCCGCTGCGATACGCGGGATTGGCGATAAGCTGGCGGCCAAGCGTTTAATGCAAAAGATCCAGGTGCCGACGCTGGATGCCCATGAAATTCAATTGGGCGCGAATGCAGATATCGATGCCATCGCCGCAGCGGACAAAATTGGCTATCCCGTGCTCATCAAGGCCGCTGCGGGCGGTGGTGGGCGAGGCATGCGTGTGGTGGAATCGCCAGCCGGTTTACTCGATGCCATTGCAAGCGCGCGACGTGAAGCCACCAGTTCGTTCAAGGACGGAACGGTATTTTTAGAGCGCTGGTTAAGCAAATCGCGACATGTTGAGATTCAACTTCTCGGCGACCAACATGGCAATCTGGTTCACCTGTTCGAGCGAGAATGTTCGATTCAACGACGGCATCAAAAAATCATTGAGGAAGCGCCTTCGCCAGCCGTGAGTCCAGAACTACGGGAACGCATGGGCCAAGCCGCTTTGGCCGCAGCTCGCTCGATTGGTTACTACTCCGCCGGTACCGCAGAGTTCTTAGTGAGCGAGCAAGAGTTCTTCTTTCTCGAGGTGAATACACGTTTGCAGGTTGAGCATCCTGTGACCGAGGCGATCACCGGTCTTGATCTTGTGCGTGAGCAGATACGAGTGGCCGAGGGTGAGCCATTGGCTTTTACTCAAGCTGAGCTACGCATTACTGGTTATGCAATTGAGGCGCGTCTGTGTGCAGAGGACCCTGCCAATAACTTTTTACCTGCACCCGGCACGGTTGATGTTTGGGCACCTAGTGAAGGACCCGGTTTGCGCTTCGACGCGGGCGTGGAATCGGGGAGCGTCATTGGCGTTGAATTTGACCCGATGATTGCAAAAGTGATTGCTCATGGCGCGACGCGACGGGAAGCCGCGTCCAGGCTCGCCCGAGCACTAGAGATGACTCGCATTCAGGGCCTGACCCATAACCGAGACTTCCTGGTGTCTTGTTTGCGCTCGCCTGAGTTCCTTGCCGGTGATACGACTACGGATTTTATTGAACGTGTGGCGCCGAAAGCGATTCGACCCCAGCTTCAAGACGAGTTGGATGTGGCGGCCATCGCCACCACGCTCTTCGCCAGAGCCCAGCGTATTGCGACTGCCCGTGTACAGAAAACGATTCTTGGCGGCTTTCGTAACTCGCACATGCCCTCTGAGCTGGTGCGCTACAAAGTGGGCGCAGAAACTTTGACGGTGAGCTACCGCAACACCCGGGAAGGTGGCTTTGCCATTCAGGTTAACGATCGCGCCCATGTGGCCGAGGTGCTTGGCCATAGCGCGACAAACATTGATGTAGAAATCGATGGTCAGCGCAATACGGTTGCAGTGACGAGCTTGGGCGAACGACACCTGATTCACGGGCCGGGCGGTGATCTTGAACTGCGTGAATTGCCGCGTTATCCAATGCCTGAACGGGCGGGCTTTAAGGGTGGCATGCTCGCACCGATGCCGGGCAAGGTTCTGTCCATCGCTGTAGCCGAAGGAGCCTCGGTTGAGTCCGGTCAGTTGATCTTGATTCTTGAAGCGATGAAGATGGAGCATCGCATCACCGCTCCGGCGGACGGGGTCATCAAAGGCCTGAAGGTCTCGGAAGGTGAACAAGTTGCGAACGGCGCTTTGCTCGTGGTCTTTGAGGAGACCAAGGAGCTCGCCAGCCAAGGAGCGAAATGATGCAGGCAAGCTCAGTCATTCGTAATGAAGCCACGCTTTATGAAGTCCGCCAAGGGGCGGCCTGGATCACTTTGAATCGACCTGAGAATCGTAATGCGCTATCGGTCGTGCTGGTCAATGAGGTCTACGATTTATTGCAAACGGCCAATGATGATCCCGCCGTGCGCTGCATTGTGTTGACCGGTACTGGCCCGGCATTTTGCGCTGGTGCCGATCTCAAGCGCCCGCCAGGACAGTCAGAGGACGGGAGTCGCGCGGTGCCTTATCCTGAGTTACTGAAGCGGATCATGGATAGTCCCAAGCCGGTGATTGCGGCAGTCAATGGCGCCGCCTTTGCAGGAGGGTTAGGCCTTGTGGGCGCGGCCGATATAGTCATTACCGTGGATGAGGTGCTCTACAGTTTCTCAGAGGTGCGCATTGGTGTGATCCCAGCCATCATTGCGGTGGTGTGTATGCCGAAACTCGGCCAACATCATGCGATGAAGTTGTTCGTCACAGGCGAGCGCTTCACCGGCTCAAGGGCTGTGGAAATGGGTTTCGCGCATCGTGCTGTCGCGGCTGACCAGTTGCACCGCGCCGTGCAAGAGGAGGTGAATATGATCCGCCTTGGTGGGCCGATTGCCGTGATCGAATGCAAGAAGCTTGCACGTCGTGTTCCGCAGCTCTCTGTTGAAGAAGGCTTTGCTGAGATGGCCGTGTGGAGTAAGCGAATGTTTGGAACACCTGAAGCCGCCGAAGGCATGGCGGCCTTCCGCGAGAAACGTAAACCCTCTTGGATCGAGTCGCAAACATGACAGCTCCAACAACCCTTGATGCTTTCCGCGAGGAAGTCTGCGCCTGGCTCACGGCCAACCGTCCCGCTGATCCGGGTTTCTTACTGCCAGAGTCCTTTATGGAAGTGGGCAATGATGCCCAGTTTGAGTTTTTGCGGCAGTGGCAGCGCAAGGTCTATGAGGCGGGATATCTGGGCATGGCCTGGCCGGAGAAATATGGCGGAGGCGGAAAATCTCAGGCCTATCAAGACATCGTAAATGCTGAGATGGCCAGGCTCAAAGTACCCTTTGTGCCTAACACCATTGGCCTGAACTGGGCCGGCCCTCTCATCTTGGCGATTGGCTCCGAGGAAGAAAAACAGCGCTACATCCGAGGCATCTTGAATGCGGACGATATTTGGTGCCAAGGATTTTCAGAGCCAGACCAAGGCTCAGATCTGGCCAACTCCCAAACCCGTGCAATTCGCGAGGGCGATCACTATGTGGTGAATGGCTCAAAGATTTGGACGAGTCTGGGCAGCTACGCCAAATACATGATTCTGCTGGCTCGCACTAATCCCAAAGAGCCACGTTATGAGGGACTGTCGTACTTTTTGGTGCCGATGCATACCCCCGGCATCGAAACGCAGCCGATCAAGAAGTTAACCGGTGAATACGGCTTCACCCAAACTTTTTTCAGAGACGCAAAAATTTCTGCAAGCTGTCTCATGGGTAAGGAAGGCGAAGGCTGGAAGATCGCCATGCTCACACTCACTTTTGAGCGCGCAGTGACGGGCGGGCAGGCCGGTGGCTTGGCTCGTATGGCGCAAAGTGTGGACGATATTGTTGCCCTTGCCCATAACTCGCGTCGCGATGGTCGCCCAGCACTGGAAGACCCTTTGATTCGCGATCAAATGATCCGCTTCATCATCGAGGACCAAGGCGATCGACTCTGCCAGGAGCGCGCCAAGATCGCAGCGCTGTGCGCAGAACGCCCGAGCGCGCTTGGCCTTTCCGCCAAGCTACGTCGCAGTGAACATACCCGACGGCTCTACCAGTTCTCACTGTCCCTCCAAGGCGCTAACGGCGCCCGGTGGATTGGCGACAAGGATGCGGTGGAGGGGGGTAAATGGCAGCGCGCCTACTTCAATTCCTTCTCCAGCACGATTGGCGGAGGCACCAGCCAAATTCAGGCCAATATTGTTGGCGAGCGAGTACTTGGCTTACCTAAAGACTAAGAGGACGGAATCACCATGAACGGACTCAGCACCCTCATTACCTTCGGCGACGAGCAGGCCATGCTGCTTGAGGTAGCCAATAACTTCTGTCGTGACAAGTCTCCGGTTCGAGGGGTGCGAGCGTTGTTGAATAGTGAGACCGGTTTTGATCCAGCCGTCTGGCAGGAGATGGTGAGCCTTGGTTGGTCCGGTATCGCGGTGCCGGAGCGCTTTGGCGGAAGTGGCCTGTCGCTGGCCGAGGTCGCCACCATTACCGAGCCGATGGGCCGTCATCTCATGGCCACACCTTTTGTCAGCACGCAACTCTTTGTTCAAGGGATGTTGGCGGGTGCGAGTGAGGCTCAGCAGGTCGGCTGTCTTGGAAAAATCTGCGATGGGGCAATGGCAACCGTGGCGGTGTTTGAGCGCGATGGCGATTGGAATCTTTCTGAGATTGAGTCTCGCGCCATGATGTCCGGTGAGACCGTCACCTTGAGCGGATCAAAAACTTTTGTGTGCGATGCCGGCGTGGCGGAGTATTTCTTTGTGTCCGTGGCCCTGGCGGGCAAACCGGCTCTGGTTCTCCTGTCGGCCGCTGAACTTTCCGCGCAGCGTCGTCACCGCGAAGTGATTATCGATGAATCGAAGCGCAGCTTCAGGATCGATCTTGATGGCCTCTCGGTTCCAGCGACGGCGATGATCACGGGTCAGGCTGCAATCAAAACCTTGGATGCGATCCGCAATACCGGACTACTTTTGGCCAGTGCCGAGGCGGCGGGTGGTATTGCAGGCGCCCTCGACGTGATCGTCGGATACCTAAATTTACGCACCACCTTTGGCCGCAAGATTGGTAGCTACCAATCACTCAAGCACACGAGTGCAGAGATTCTCATTGGACTCGAGCGCTCACGCTCGCACCTCTATCATGCCGCCTCTTTATTGGCCGCAGGCGAGGACGCAGAGATTGCCTTGCGTATGGCCAAGGTGGAATCCAGCGACAGCTTTGCCTTCGCCGGTGATCGCGGTGTGCAGTTTCACGGAGGCTTTGGCTTTACCTACGAGTGCGATGCCCAGCTCTACTTGCGGCGTGCCCTGTGGCTTCAATATAGCTTTGGGGACGCCACGCATCATCGGCGACGCTTGGCGGATCGCCTGTTGACGATCCCTGCCTAAACAAGCTTTAAGCGTTGCCCAGATGCGTACCAAAGAATCGGAAGGTGCGATCCCAGGCTAGCTGCGCCCAAGCGGCATCGTATTGCGTCATCGCGATACGGCCGGGACCCTGTGCCGTTTCATTGGCAAAGCCATGAGAGGCCAGATAACGATGTGACTCCAGCTTGACCTTGGCGGCCTGAAGTTTGGTTTCCAAAGCATCGACGCTGGCAATCGGAAACGCCTGGTCCTGAGTAGCCCAATGCGCCATCATTGGTGCAGTGATCTTGCTTGCATCTACATATTCAAGTGGGGGAAGACCATACCAAACGACCCCTGCGTGCACTTCAGGCGTCATGGTGAGTGACAAAATGGTCAGTGCGCCACCCATGCAAAAACCAGTGACACCGACTTTGCCGGCAGATTGTGCAAGGTACTGAGCGGCGCCGCGCACGTCCTGGGAGGCGGCGTCAGCAAAGTTGAGAGCCGTCATCAGGTGATGGGCTTCTTCTGCCTCGACGGTTGATTTGCCGCGATATAGATCGGGGACCAAGGCGGTAAAGCCAGCGGCCGCAGCGCGGTCTGCCACACCGCGAATCTGATCGTTTAAACCCCACCATTCTTGAATGACGACCAGGGACCCTATCGGGTTCGCGGCCTTTGCAAGATAGCCTTGAACGCTTTGCCCGTCGGGGCGCTTGAAACTAATCATTGAACCCATGGTGATGTCCCTTGCATTGTTGTACTATTTTGAGATGAAAGATTGTACAGCGCGTCGCGTCGTCCTGAAAGAACCCATTCAAGGTGTGCCGCAACTTGGCGATTTTAGGATTGAGTCCTTCCAATGGCCCGCATTGCAAGACGGTCAATTCTTGATCCGAAATGTCTATTGCTCGGTGGATCCTGGCACGCGCTCCCGGCTTTCGCCTGGCGTGAGTTACACCACCAACCTAAAGGCGGGCGAGATGATTTCGTCCTTCGCAATGGGCCGTGTGAGCGAAAGCAAACATCCGAAATACGCTGTCGGCGACTGGGTGGCTCATGCCTCGGGTTGGGCTGAGTTTCAAGTGTCGGATGGGCGCGGGTTTCTGCAAAAGATCGAACCTAAAGCAGATGTTCCCTTATCCGCTTGGATCGGTGTTCTCGGCATTCCTGGTATGACCGCTTGGTTCGGCATGACACGCATTGGCGCCGTGACTGAAGGTTCGCGGGTGTTAATTACTTCTGCGGCCGGCCCGGTTGGGGCGAGTGCTGGACAAATCGCACGGCGCATGGGTGCAACGACCGTCGTGGGCATTGCCGGTGGTCACGAAAAATGCCAGTGGCTCAAAGAAGAAGCAGGCTTCGACCAGGCCGTTGACTATAAGAGTATCCGGGCCTCAAGTACTAGTGAAACGGAGTATGTCGCGCAAATGCAAGCGCAATTGCAGTTTGCTTCACCGGACGGTTACGACGTGCTGTTCGATAACGTAGGCAATACCATGATCGACCTGGCCATACCGCTCTTGCGGCCTCGTGCGCGCATTGTCATCTCGGGCCAAGTGGCGGACTACAATCGCAGTGCCGAGCAGATGCCTGGGCTTTTCAATACTCGCCATTTCATTGCAAAGCGCTTGCGTATGGAGGGGATCTTAGTGTTTGACGATCTTAAGCAATTTGGTACGGCGCAAAACCAAATCGCAAGCTGGATGAAGGAAGGTCAATTCGCGTGGAAGGAAGAGCTTTTCGAAGGCATTGAGAACCTGCCTGCGGCCTTCATCAGTTTGTTTACGGGTGAAAGTTTTGGTCGGAGGATTGTGCAGGTTGGACCCATCGAGGATGTTTCATGATGATGTCAGGTAGTACCGCTAAAAGTAAGAATTCCGCCGATGTGTTGCATCAAGCGCAGGGGTTCGCAACGCTCATCAAAGCCCGTGCCAATGAAATGGAGGCCGCGCGTCGCATGCCCGCCGACCTGGCGCGCGGTATGGCCGACATTGGCGTCTATCGCATGCTGCGCCCTCAGAGCATTGGTGGGCTTGAATGTTCGCCAGAGGTTTTTCTCAAGACGATCGAAACCTTAGCAGCGGCCGATGCCTCGGCAGGTTGGTGCGCCATGATTGGCGCGACCTCCGGGCTGTACTCCGCCTACTTGCCGCTAAACGTTGCCCGCGAGGTTTACGGTGTAGGCAATGAAGTGCGAACGGGTGGTGTGTTCGCACCGATGGGGCAAGCCATTTTGGAAGGCGATCATTTTCAGGTGTCAGGCCATTGGCGCTGGGCGAGTGGTAGCCAAAACTGTCATTGGTTGAATGGCGGTTGTACGGTGCTCGAGAACGGCGAAGTGCGTAAGCTCGCCAATGGCACGCCCGAGATCCGCGCCATGATTTTCCCGGCCTCCGATGCTGAGTTGATTGATACCTGGCACACCATGGGTTTGCGAGGTAGCGGCAGTGGCGATATGAAAGTCGCCGGCATTCGAGTGCCCAAAGAGCGGAGCGTTTCTCTACTCGTCGATAAGCCGCAATCGGAGGGTGCCTTGTATGTCTTCCCGGTGTTCGGGCTTCTAGCCCTAGGTATCGCGGCCGTGGCCTCGGGCAATGCACGCGCCGCACTGGACGAATTTCGCGATTTCGCTGGGGGTGCTCGTACGGCAGGTGCGCGCAAGGTACTGGCTGAGCGGGCGCCGGTGCAACAGTCCTTCGCCGAAATGGATGCGAGACTGCGCTCGGCCCGCGCTTTTCTTTTGGATGAAGTAGGTCTTGCTTGGCAGTCTGCACGGGGCGAGCGCCGTATTGCCTTGGAAGCCCGTGGCAGGTTGCGTCTCGCTGCCACCCATATGACTCGAACCGCAGCGGAAGTTTGCCGTCAAGCGCAGGATTTGTGCGGAGGTGCCGCAGTGTTTGCCGAGAACATCATGCAACGCAAGTTACGCGATGCTCAGACGATGACGGCGCACATGATGATTGCGCCCGCCAGTTATGAATTGGCGGGGCGGGTGTTGTTAGGGCTTCCAACGGACGATACCTTGGTCTAGACCAACTTCAGTAAAGTGTTTTGCCGATACTTAAAAGTCGCTTCATTCAATCATTGCTTGAAGCTTGGCCAAAGCCTCTTGGACAAGCTCGGCAGGGCCTGACTCAATTTTGGTGAGGATGAGGTGTGGATTCAGGTCGGCTACTTTATTGAGCGCTTGCGATGGCCGCCGCGTCGACTCAAAGCATCTGGGGGAGTCAAGAGAAAGTTCCGCGCGACTTCTCGGGGTATGGTTGAGGGGTTTCCTCGTTCGCATTTGGCATTTCGAGTGGCTCGAACCCTTGGTAGGGGACGTTCGTTTTAGTTGTCCATTGTTTCCGCCCTCAAATGTCAGTATTGCTTGATTCTTCCTCATAAGTGCAATATACTTTTGCCATATACAAAGGGGGTGAAATATGGCCATTACAACAATCTTTACCAATAACCGAACGCAAGCCGTTCGGCTGCCCGCTGAATTGCGCCTGCCTGAAACCGTAAAAAAGGTCGATGTTCGAGCCCGAGGAAATGAACGCATTATCTCGCCCATAGGGCAAACTTGGGATAGCTTCTTTCTGGATGGTTCACTGGTAAGCGAAGATTTTATGTCTAAGCGAGCGAGCCAAGAACAATCCGATCGAGAGCCGCTGTAATGCTGAAATACATGCTCGACACTAATATCGTCATTTACGTGATGAAGCGTAAACCGATAGAGGTGTTGGGCAAATTCAACGAAAACTCGGCACGAATGGCAATGTCTGTGATCACTTTGTCAGAACTGTTTCATGGCGCGGAGAACAGTTCACGAGTGAGCGAAAATTTATTGGTCATTGAGGATTTTATTAGCCGCATTGAGGTACTTCAATATACGACTAAAGCCGCACAACACTACGGCGTGATTCTAGCTGCATTGGAAAAACGCGGACAAGTTATTGGTGTAAACGATTTGCATATCGCAGCCCACGCGCGCAGTGAAGGGTTGGCTATAGTGACCAACAACATAGATGAATTTGCCAGGGTGCCATCATTAATGGTTGAGAACTGGGTTGGCGGATAGTCAAGGGCCACACGCACCGAATTTCTTTCACTCGCTTTTCTTTTCAGTCCTATTCTCAAGCAACCCAGCCGCGCTAGTATCTGCTGGCAACACACCAACACGTGCATAAACACCGAGCTTGTCGCGCGAATCGAGAATATCCAAGTTACGCATTTGCAACTGTCCAATGCGATCAAGCGGCGTGAAGGCCTCATCGGCCACTTTTTCCATTGATAGGCGCTCAGGGTGGTAGGTTAAGTTCTCGCTACGGGTATCGAGAATCGAGTAGTCATCGCCTCGCCGCAACTCAATCGTCACTTCACCGGATACGGCCCGACCCACCCACTTTTGCAAGGTATCGCGCAACATCAAGCTTTGTGGATCAAACCAGCGCCCCTCATACAACTGACGCCCAAGCTTACGCCCCAAGGTACGGTAGTTGTCGATGGTGCCTTCGTTATGTATGCCGGCGATGAGTCGCTCGTAAGCAATGTAAAGCAGGGCCATGCCGGGGGCTTCGTAGATGCCGCGGCTCTTGGCCTCAATGATTCGGTTTTCGATCTGATCGGAAATGCCCAGGCCGTGCCGGCCGCCGATACGATTTGCCTCCATCACCAAGTCCACCTGACTCGCCCAGCGCTGTCCATTGATCGACACCGGAAAGCCTTCTTCAAAAGCGATGGTGACTTCTTCAGGCTTGATCTCGACGCTTTGGTCCCAGTGTTTTACCGACATGATCGGGTTCACGATCCTTAAGCCCTTGTTCAGAAACTCGAGGTCCTTGGCTTCATGAGTCGCGCCCCAGATGTTGGAGTCGGTCGAGTAGGCCTTCTCGGTGCTCATCTTGTAATCGAAGCCGTGCGCGTTGAGCCATTCGCTCATTTCCTTGCGGCCACCCAGTTCGCGTACAAAATCTTGATCGAGCCAGGGCTTGTAAATGCGCAGTGCCGGATTGGCCATCAAGCCGTAGCGGTAAAAGCGCTCGATGTCATTGCCTTTGTAGGTCGAACCGTCGCCCCAGATGTTGACGTTGTCCTCCTGCATGGTCTTGACCAGCACAGTTCCTGTGACCGCACGTCCAAGTGGCGTCGTATTGAAGTAGGTGCGACCCGCGCTACTAATGTGGAAGGCGCCGCACTGTAGAGCAACTAGACCCTCTTGTACCAGAGTCTCGCGGCAATCGACCAGCCGGGCTTTCTCCGCGCCATAGGCCATCGCTTTGCGAGTGATGTCCTCATAGTCGGCTTCATCGGGTTGGGCTAGGTTGGCGGTGTAGGCAAAGGGGATTGCCCCCTTGTCCCGCATCCAAGCCAGTGCTGCTGAAGTATCCAGGCCGCCAGAAAAGGCGATACCCACGCGTTCGCCCTTAGGCAGAGAGAGGAGAATTTTGCTCATAGTCGGCGATTTTAACTTGCTGGCGATTTGAGCATCGCTTTCAAGGCGAGCTCGGCTTCAGTTTGTCCTGAGTTTTGGTCTCAAAGTCGCTCGCCTCGTGTCGTTCATGTAACTGGCTGGCCGGGTCGCCCATCACGCGATTGACCATCCGCCCGCGCTTCACGGCCGGTCGCTCGGCAATGGCATTGGTCCAGCGCTGCACATGCTTGTAATCTTGCACCTGAAGAAACTCACCGGCGCTGTAGAGTAAGCCTTTGGCGAGCGCACCGTACCAGGGCCAGATGGCGATGTCTGCAATCGTATAGTCAGTGCCAACCATGTATTCATTGTCCGCAAGATGCCGATCCAGGACATCTAGCTGGCGTTTGATCTCCATGGCAAAGCGATCAATGGCGTATTCAATCTTAAACGGGGCGTAGGCATAGAAGTGCCCCAGTCCACCGCCAAGATAGGGCGCACTGCCCATTTGCCAGAACAGCCAAGACAGGCAGGCAGCGCGCGCTTCGCCCTCCTTGGGAAGCATTACGCCGAACTTTTCGGCTAAGTACATTAGAATCGCGCCAGATTCGAACACTCGAACCGGTTTAGGGCCGCTACGGTCCACCAGGGCCGGAATCTTAGAATTAGGATTGGCCGCTACAAAGCCGCTACTGAACTGATGGCCTTCATTGATACGGATCAACCAAGCATCATATTCCGCGCCGCTGAACCCAAGAGCCAGCAGCTCTTCCAGCATCACCGTGACTTTGACCCCGTTGGGCGTAGCCAGCGAATAAAGCTGGAAAGGGTGGCGGCCGACCGGAAGATCTTTGTCGTGAGTTGCACCGGCGATAGGGCGGTTGATATTGGCGAACTGGCCGCCATTGGCCTTGTTCCAAGTCCAGATTTTGGGTGGGATGTAGGTGGGTTCTGTCATGGCGTAAGTGTCCTCGTTTGTAATTGACGCGCCCATGAGTATATTTCTCGAAAGACTATTAGCTATATTCACACCAATTTAATGCTTTGCATCGTTAAGGACATGAGGCCCGGTCAGATACCCGGTGAAGTCAATAAAGCTGAATCGCACGTAATCTTTAGGCGAACCACCTAACTTGCCGCACTCCGGTGCGCAACAAAGCTTGACGAATCGAAATCAGTGCAAAATGGAGGGCCTACCCTTTGAGACGTTGAGAAAATATTCGTGGACTCTTTAGCGCATCCGGTCAAATTCGCCCCCTTCCCGCGCAAGTGGCCCGAGCAAGGCTTTACCCGAGCACCGTATTGGGCCTATTCCTGCCCCGAGACCTATGCCCTGGAGCAAGTGCGCTTGTTCCGAGGCAAGACCTGGAACTATCTTGGTTTGGAGGCGGAAGTGCCCGATGCAGGCTCTTTCAAAACCACCTACATTGGCGAAACCTCGGTGCTGCTCACGAGAGCGGAAGACGGTTCTTTGAATGCCCTGGTGAACCGTTGCGCACATCGCGGCAACATGGTGTGCCGCGAGGCGTTTGGCAAGGCGGCAAAACTCAATTGCGTGTATCACGCCTGGAACTACAACTTGAAGGGTGATTTAACTCATGCGGCCTTTAGCAAGGGCCTACGCGGGGAGGGCGGGTTGCCTAAGGATTTTGACTTGGCGGAGCATGGGTTGCAAAAGTTGCGCGTGGCTAGTCTTTGTGGTTTAGTGTTCGCGAGTTTTTCAAGCGAAGTGGAATCCTTGGAGGAATGGTTAGGTGATGTGGCGGGCGGGATTCGGCGCGTCCTGCGTAAGCCCTTAAAGGTCTTGGGCTATGACACCCAACGTATCCATGCAAACTGGAAGGCGTATCACGAAAATCCGCGCGATTCCTATCACGCGAACATCTTGCACACGTTCTATGGCACCTTTGGTTTGTCGCGCCAGTCGCAGGAGTCTGGCATGGTACTCGACACTGCCGGGCGTCATTGCTATTTTTACACCAAGGCGGGCACAGAAAAGCCCGGTGAGGTGAGTGCAGGCGCACCGGGATTACGCTCAGAAAACGATCAACTGCGCCTGGAAGATCCAAGTATTCTCAAGTGGCATGATGAATTTGGTGACGGCGTGAGTGTACAAATTCTTACCACCTATCCCTCCTTCGTTTTGCATCAAATCGCTAACAACTTAGCGACGCGGCAGCTTCTACCCAAAGGCCCCAATCAATGCGATTTGGTCTGGACCTACTTTGGCTTTGAAGACGACAGTGAGCAGACCACCAAAACTCGATTGTTACAGTGCAATTTGGCGGGCTCCGCAGGGATGATCTCGGTAGAGGATGCGGCGGTGTGCGAGATGATGCAACGTGCCATGGCCGATGGGCAAGAGGGCGCCTCCTTTATTGAAATGGGAGGGCGCGAACTCAATGCCGGGGGGAGCAGCAAACTTTCCGAGCGAGCGATCCGAAATTTTTGGAATAACTATCGTATGGATATGGGGTTTTGATGCAGCACCTCATTCGTCCGGTTGAAAACTTAGTCTTCGAATGGGCACGCGCGATTGACGAAGATCGCGTTGAAGCCATTGCTGAGCTTCTCGCACCACAGGGCCGCTACACGGTGATCTCGCGCTTTAACCATGATCGCCAGTTACCGCATGCGGTGATTGACTGCCACAGTGCGGCACAGCTGCGCGACCGCATCAAGTCCATGCGCATCGCCAATATCTACGAGCCTCATCACTATCGCCATATCATTTCTGGCGTCCAAATTGTCGGTGAACTCGACGGTGCGCTAGAAGTACGCTCCAATTTTTTGGTGATACGTACCATGGAGTTGGATGGCATCTCCATGATTTACGCCACCGGCCAGTGCCAAGACTTGGTCGAGGCCACCGCCGACTCCGCCTGCTTTCGTAGCCGTAAGTTCGTGTTTGATTCCCGAGCGGTTGAAACTTTAATGGTGATCCCACTTTGATGGATATATGCAAGATGAACTTACGCCAATGTCGCGCCAGCCCGCTCTCAATTCACGGTGCTTCGCGCCGCCAAGTGTGCGCTCTGGCGGCACTTGGTTTTACTGCGGGAACGATACCCTCAGCCATGGCGCAAAGCACCGGTGCTTGGCCGCAAAAGCTTATTCGTATTGTGGTGCCTAACCCCGCAGGGGGAACTGCCGACTTGTTGCCGCGCCTCATTCTCGAACAGTTGTCGGCACGCTTAGGGCAGCCAGTGATTGTGGAGAATCGCCCCGGCGCCGCTGGCAATATCGCCGCCGAGCAAGTGTTCAATGCTGAGCCTGATGGCTACACCTTGATGGCCGCGCCGCCACCGCCACTCTCAATTAATGTGAGTCTTTATCCTAAGCTCAATTATGACCCTGCGAAATTCGTCCCCCTAACAATTTTAGGGTCCGTACCCAATGCATTGATTGTTCATCCTTCCGTACCGGTGCAAACCGCGCAGGAGTTCATCGCCTATGCCAAGGCTAACCCCGATAAACTGAGCTACGCATCGCAGGGCAATGGCTCGACGGCTCATCTCACGGCTGAGCTGTTCAAACTGAAATCCGGCGTACGGATGCAACACGTACCCTATAAAGGCGATGCACCGGCCGTGGCGGACTTGTTAGGTGGCCATGTCCAGGTCATGTTTGGCAATGTCGCCGCTGTGAGCGCTCACCTGCGTACGGGCAAGCTGAAGATCTTGGCGGTCACTGCGGCTAAGCGTGTCGACGCAATGCCGGAGGTGCCAACCATGAATGAATTGATTCCAGGCTTGGTCGCCGTGGCCTGGTTTGCGATGGTGGCACCACCACGAACGCCTGCCGCCATCACCGCGCGCTTATCCAGCACGATTGCTGAAATCTTGCGCTCGCCTGAGATCGCCAAACGTTACGCGGACGTAGGTGCCACGCCCGTGGGTAATTCTCAGGAGGCCATGGCTACTTGGATGAAGGAAGATACCGAGCGCTGGAGAAGTGTAATTCAGGCGGGCAATATTAAGCTTGATTGAGTAGATGGGCCTGAGCGAAGATCGTCGCTTGAGAAAAGTTAAAAACCTATCGTACCAAAAGAAAACGGCACCTGAGCCAGGTGCCGAATTGAACACAATACTGCTTTAGCCCTCAGGGCTAAAGCGCAATGCCATCAAACTGCTTTGTTGGCATGCATTGAAGCGATGCTATCCTGGCTAAACCCAAGTTCAGCCAAAACCTCGTCAGTATGCTCACCCAGCAAAGGCGAACCAGTGATCTCAACCTTCAAGTCCGAAAATTTAATCGGGCTGCCAACCGTCATATAGCTGCCACGCACTTTGTGAGGCACTTCAACAATCGAACCGCTAGCACGCAGCGATTTGTCATTGAGCAGCTCTTTCATCGAGAGCACAGGCGAGCAAGGAATATCAAACTTGCGCAAGACGTCGACCGCTTCGAACTTGGTCTTGTCTTTCAACCACTCTTCGATGGTTCCGAAGATCTCCATGATGTGTGGCTGGCGTGCTTTCGGTGTGGTGTAGGCAGGATCGGTTTTCCATTCGGGCTTGCCAATCGCGTCGCAGATGGGTGCCCAAGCGTGCCCTTGTACGGTAAAGTAAATGTAAGCGTTTGGATCAGTCTCCCAGCCCTTGCACTTTAATACCCAACCTGGTTGACCGCCACCGCCGGCATTGCCACCGCGTGGCACGACATCGGTAAATTTGCCATGGGGGTATTGTGGATACTCTTCCAAATAGCCCAACGCATCGAGGCGAAGTTGGTCACGCATCTTGACGCGGCAAAGATTGAGCACGCTGTCTTGCATTGAGGCGGCTACCTTCTGACCGCGACCGCTTTGCTGACGACCGATAATGGCAGTCAAAATACCGATGGCCAAATGCATACCGGTGTTGCTGTCGCCGAGCGCAGCGGCACTGACGGTCGGAGGACCATCCCACCAGCCTGTGGTGGAGGCTGCGCCACCAGCGCATTGAGCGACGTTCTCGTAAACTTTCAGGTCCTCGTAGTGGTGACCATCGCTAAAGCCTTTGACCGAGGCCAAGATCATGCGTGGGTTGAGTTCCTGAATACGCTCCCAGGAGAAGCCCATCCGATCCAGTGCACCGGGACCAAAGTTTTCGACCATGACGTCGAATTCTTGGATCATTTTCTCGAGCACCGCTTTGCCTTCAGGCTGCTTGGTGTCCAGCGTCAAAGAGCGCTTGTTGCTGTTCAACATCGTGAAGTACAAGGCGTCTGCATCAGGCATGTCGCGCAATTGGCTACGGGTGACATCGCCTGCGCCAGGGCGCTCAACCTTGATCACATCCGCGCCGAACCAGGCCAGCATTTGCGTACAGGCTGGGCCCGCTTGCACGTGGGTGAAATCGATAATTTTGATGCCGTTGAGTGGTTTACTCATGTTGGAGATCTCCAGTACGTTCTTGTTTAAAACAAATGGTGTTTGGGGTAGACGTTACTTTTTAGTAGCGTTGCTTTTAGGGTTTAAATTGAGTAGACGACCACTTTCGGTGCCGGCCGCTTCATCAATGACTGCGTTAATCAGTGCAGGCTTGCCAGAGGCGATCGCTTCGGTCAGGGCCTGCGTGAGCTCGGCTGGGGTAGTGGCGTTGTAGCCCTTGCCGCCGAAGGCCTCAATCATCTTGTCGTACCGAGCGCCTTTAACGAA
>JAYVKZ010000372.1:0-3194 GCA_043767985.1 Betaproteobacteria bacterium | reverse complement strand
CTTCATAGAAGCCATCACCGTCGCCTAGGTTGAACTGAGCATTAAATTGACTGTCCATCAGACTCCCCCATGGCTGTAAAGACGCTCGCCAACTGGCCTCCCGGATACTGCTTCCACCGTGTCAGTACATATTGATCTGGGCGGAGCAAATAAAGCGTCCCCGCCTGGGCTTGATAGCGCTGCGCCAAGTAGCCTTCTACGTCGAGATATTGCCCAGGAACACCAATCGTCGTCAACGCAATCTCGAGACCTTTGATCGACCAACCTTGCCCGCGCAAAGCATCGATCTCTTCAGTCATCTGAGTCGAGTTTAGACGAAAAGCGGAGTTCACCCTAGGGTCCGTAAAGAGCAAGAGCACAAAACCATCGCAACACAAATCTAACAACCAAGTCGGCTCCGACACTCCTGCCTGCACCGCTTGCAGCGGCCCATCCAGCGCAGGTGAACCTGGAGCGAGCCCACCATCGAAGTGCGCCTCTTGAATACACTGATTCAGCAAGGAGTCAGGATAATGGCTTGCCACCGACAGGCGACCAGAATTGACGAGTCGCCGCGCAAAGGGAAAATCCTTCGCCAATGCGAGCGTCGCATCTCGAAACAAACGACTAATATCGGACTTGGGCGTAATGAAATCGGTCGCTCGAGTGGAGTTTAAAATATTCTCATCCGCCGCCGCTTCGCGTTCCTGACGATAGGTGAGCAAAAGCTGCGCAGGCTTCAAACCGCGCAGCACAAGATCAAGCTTCCAAGCCAAATTCTCGGCATCCTGAACACCCGAGTTAGCGCCTCGCGCGCCAAAAGGTGACACGCCATGCGCCGCATCCCCGGCAAACAATACCCGACCTATTTGAAACTCATCCATTCGCAAACAAGCAAAGGTATACACACTCGCCCAGGCGATGTCGAAGGCGACCTCTTTCCCCAGCAAAGCCTGGATCCGGGGACGAATATTCTCGGGCTTGCGCTCCTCTTCAGGATCAGCATCCCAGCCCAATTGAAAATCAATACGCCACTGGCCATCCGGCTGCTTATGCAGGAGCACGCTTTGATTGGGATGAAACGGTGGGTCAAACCAAAACCAACGCTCCGTGGGGAAATCCACACTCATCGTCACGTCAGCAATTAAGAACCTGTCCTGAAACACCCTGCCCTTACTCTCTTTGCCAAGCAGTTGGCGTACCGAGGAGCGCGAACCATCACAAGCCACTAAGTAATCGACCGAGAGTCGATAAAGTCCTTCAGGTGTCTCGATATCGATCCACGCGGGGTCAGGGTCGCCCGGTGACACGCCCACCACTTTATTGAGCCATCGAATCTCAATATTGGGCTCGCGCAAAGCCTGTTCAACTAAAAAGCCTTCCACGTAATACTGCTGGATATTGAAAAAGGCTGGGTGCTTGTGACCGGCTTCGGGCAAAAGGTCGAACTGGTAGGTCAGCTGGTCTTTAAAAAAAACCTTTCCCACGTTCCATGACACACCCTTCTGCGCGACCTGCGTGCCGACGCCTAAGCGATCAAAGATTTCAAGCGTACGTTTTGCAAAACAAATCGCCCGAGACCCTGTCGAAAGCTTATGGTCGTTATCAAGAAGGATGACTTTTTGGCCTTTTTTGGCAAGATCGATTGCAAGGCTCAGCCCGACCGGGCCTGCACCAATAATGACGACCGGATGATGCGAGCTCAGCTTCGCATCTTGATCATTGGAGCGCTTATAAGTGAATTCCATGAAAGATAGCTTATCAATTAAATTAGTTATTAGCAAACTTATTTGTTATTAGCGAAAATCAAGTTATCATATCCGCCATGCTAGAAACCAAGCAACGCGGCGTCGGAGCGGTTCAGGTCACCACCCAAATTTTGGAGGCGATGTTAACCAGCAATGTTGCTCAACCCCTCAAAGAGATTGCTCTGCATTCTGGCATTAGTGCTGCTCGCATTCATCCCTATATGGTGAGCCTGATCAAGTCGGGGATGGTTGAGCAGGATCCGAGCAGCGGGCACTACGATTTGGGGCCCATGGCGCTCAGGCTAGGCGTTGCCAGCTTACAAAGGTTGGATCACGTACGGATCGCGGTTCCCTTTGCTCAAGCCCTTGCACGAAGCATTGCCCATACCGTTGCCCTAGCGGTTTGGAGCAACTCGCAAGCACTGATCGTTCACATCGAAGAGGCCCTGACGCCCATCAGAGTGACCCTGCGCCACGGTTCGGTCATGTCGCTTTCTCAAACCGCAACAGGTTTATTATTCGCTGCCCATTTATCAGCCGATGAACTGGAAACCGTCTTGAACCTGGAACAGCAAGCCTCCGGCTTCAAGGAACGTCTTCCTTTGGGCTTTTTAGATCGCCCGAGGCTGACTCGCTCGCGCTTACGATCTCATTTGGCCGAGATCCGTCAAGCCGGTATAGCCACCGTGGCTGACACGGCCTTGCAAGGCCTTGGCGCCCTATCCGTGCCCGTGTTTGATCATACCGGAAAAATGGTACTCGCCCTGACCAGCATTGGCCTATCTGCCACGTTGAATACTCAGCTCGCGGCCAAGCCTGCATTAGAATTACGTGAAGCCGCCCAAAAAATTTCTGCTCGACTAGGTGTGAAAACCACCTCAACGAAGTCGACTCGTTCCACTTAATCTGAAACCTCTGGACCCATCATGACCAAAGCTTTTGCCTCGCAAGCCGACCTAACCGAAAAGAAGGTCACCTTTACAAAACTGAGCGCGCATTGCTATGCATTCACAACTGAAGGCGATCCGAACTCGGGGGTGATTGTTGGCGATCAGTTTGCAATGATCGTCGACGCCACGGCAACCCCCATCATGGCGCAAGACCTCATTCGTCATATCCGCACCGTCACCGACAAACCCATCAAATATGTGTTGCTGAGCCACTACCACGCGGTGCGCGTCTTGGGGGCTAGCGCCTATGCGGCCGAAGGCGCGACTGAGATCATCGCATCGAAGGGTACCTACGATCTGATTGTAGAGCGCGGTGCGCAGGACATGAAGAGCGAAATGGAACGCTTTCCGCGCCTGTTTCAGAATGCCGAATCAGTCCCTGGCCTGACCTGGCCTTCAATGGTCATTGAAGGCAAACTCACGATTGATCTTGGCGGTGTGAAAGTCGATATCTGGCACCCTGGCGCGGGCCACACCCGAGGCGATACGATTGCTTGGGTCGAAGCCGAAAAGGTCT
>JAYVKZ010000371.1:0-3132 GCA_043767985.1 Betaproteobacteria bacterium | reverse complement strand
GATCAATAAACCGCCAATGATGTTGCCAATCAGAATCGCCACAAAGGTACCCATCTCCACCATACCATTGCCGCCGGTAAGCTCGCGCTCGCTCAGTTGCTGGGGTAGGTAGGCATATTTGACCGGCCCAAACAAGGTGGAATGCAAGCCCATCAAGAAAGTACAGGCGAGTAATACGGGTACGTTTTTGGTGTAAAAACCGTAGGCTGCCAAGACCATGATCCCGATCTCTAAAGTTTTGACGAAGCGAATCAGCTGGGTCTTGTTGTACTTGTCGGCCAGCTGTCCGCTGGTCGCGGAGAAAATCAGGTAGGGCAAGATGAAGAGCGCGCCAATTAACAAACCGGCTTGCGAGGCGGGTAGCCAAGACAATTGCAGTTGATAGGTCACCATCACGGTGAAGGCAAACTTGAACAGATTGTCATTGCCAGCCCCCAGGAACTGAGTCCAAAAGAAAGGGGCAAAGCGTTTTTCGCTGAGTAAGGCGAATTGACTGGAGTGCGAGCTCATAGAGTCCTTAGAGTTTCCTGATATTTAAACCGGATTTCAAGGTTTCGTCTCGATTTCCAGCCATTAACCGACAAGCGTGATCGACACTTTGACGAAACGTTGTAGGCAGGTTGCAAAGACTGACCAGATATCAGAAAACGGCGAAGGTTTTGCTGCTTTGTGGCTTAAACTCAGGCCGTTGGTGTTAAATGGCGATACTTAGGCACCGGAAATCACTCTCAAACACCAGCGCATTGCGGCAAAGAAAGCACCATGAGCGACACCTCTCCCGTACTCGGCACCCAACTTCTCATCGAAGCCATGAAAGACGAGCTACGAGCCGCAGGCATGACGTATGCCGATCTTGCCGAAAAAATCAAGATGAGCGAATCGAGCGTCAAGCGTATGTTTAGCCGACGCGAAATGCCGCTATCCCGCATTGACGAAATTTGTCAGGCCTGCAAAATCACCTTTGACGAATTAGCCCGCAAAGTAGTGGATGCACAACCCATGGTGACCGAGCTCACCCCCGAGCAAGAAGAGGCCGTTAGCAAGGACGGCAAGCTCTTGTTGGTGGCGATTTGTTGTTTGAGTCAATGGACCTTCGAGCAGGTGCTCGAAACCTACCACTTCACCGAACCCGAGCTGATCACCTGCTTCACCAAACTAGATCGGCTGGGGGTGATCGAACTCAAAGCGATGAATCGCTATCGTCTCAAGCTCGCCAAGACGTTTCGCTGGCGCCCGGATGGCCCGCTGATGCGTTATTTTCGCGATCATGTCATCCAGGATTATTTCAATGGGCGCTTTTCTCGCGACGGTGAAACGGTACACATTGTTCATGGCACGATCAGCACGGCGATGGCCCCCACCTTCGTAGATCGCCTGAAGCGCGTCGGGCAAGACTTTAGTGCCCAGCATTTAGCGGATCAAAAGCTAAAGTCCGAACTCACCGGTGGCTACACATTAATTCTCGCCATGCGCGAATGGGAGTTTGGGCCGTTCACCAAGATGCGAAAGCGCATCAAGCCTAACGCAGGATGATCGGCGCAGCACTTAGTTCGGTGCGTTGCAGCCAAGTAAACACGGAGTCGACCGTCACAGTCTCGATACGCCCTGAGAAGCGTTTCGACGTCGGGTGATCATCAAAAGCGATGTTTGCACGGGTGACATTCGCGCCTAGTCTTGTCATGGCGTTAATGTTGAGCACAGTCGCCTGATAGTCCTGGTGCTTCAGCCAGGACTGTGCTTGGCTACGAGTGTTGGCGCCTGATGTTGCGAGGGCTAAGGTTTCGATCACCCACTGATTGCTTTGTTGATAGCTCAGTGCCCAGGGATAGGCCAGCATGTTGTAGCGCCGCTCATGCATGCGGGAGAGTTGGGCGTTGACCGTTACGGTTTTCAGGAGTTGTTCTTGAACTTCAGGCCTTGGGACAGCAAAGGCGGCTTCATAGCGAAACGGCCGGTCGAGGAAAAAGTCTCCGATCCCCTGGCGATACACGTCTGCATCGGCCGTGCCACACTGATTCAGTTTATGAGCGACTCGCCAAGTGTTGTCAGCGCTGCGATAGGCAAAGCCCACGTGCGAGTAGTGAACACCGTACTTTGAGAGGTCCTGCCCCATTCTCGCTAACAGCACCACCTGTGCGCCACTGCGATTGAGCGCCGCCACGGTTTTGCTCGCGAGCTCCATGCCTTGGGTGATCTCTCTCACGTCAAGGGGTTTGTCCTCACAGCTTCGTCCGGCGACTACCGACGTCGGCGAACTCAGTGTTGCAAGAATTGCGGCCGCAACAACGAGGGACGAAACACGACAATGCCTCAGTAACTGATTCATCGGGTAATCCTCTCGTTGTAGAGAAGTGATGCACCAATCTCATTCGGAACGAAGGCCACTGCACGTGCCGCAGTTGAAAGAATCCAACCCGTACTTATGGCGGTCACGACCACCGCCGTGCCTATGCCGACAACGCTTGCACCGACCAGCTCCACCGACAGGCGGGTGCCGTCTGAAGCGCGTGCCAGCACCCAGACCGTGCCCCGCGCTGAGGCTTCGACTGCAACCACCGTCAGCACAACGCCGGAGCCGATCATGATGGAAGGTGCGGCCAACACCACGGCAATCGGTAGGGCAGACAAAACACTGAGCTCTGAAGGCCCGACGCTTTGGGCCTGTGCAGGCGCTAGCAGGACGCTTGTTTGGGCAAGCAGCAAGACACTACTCACGAAAACTCGAGTTCGTGTCCAGCGCTTGATCCATGGTGTTGGTTTGCTCCGAACCGGGTTCATTCTTGAACTCCGGTTTGCAACGGACGTGGCTCATAACGGTCCACTTCATAACCATCACGTAAAGTCTTGGCGAGCGTGAAAACCGTGGAGATCAGAAACAACCAGCACACCAGCAAATAGGCCTTCCAAACCGGTTGAATTGCCATGCGCCATAGACCCCAGGCCGTGAGGCTCATCGCCACCGCGAAGCCGCTCCACACGACCAGGGACCACATTGGTGTATCGGCTCGACCGTCTTGCTGATCACGAATGTACTTGGCCAGTGCAAAGGCGTTGAAGACGCAAAAAATGTAGCCCATCACCATAAAAGCGTGATCGAGGTCGCTGCCGGGAAGCCAGGCCAAGCCAGTGCCG
>JAYVKZ010000370.1:0-4778 GCA_043767985.1 Betaproteobacteria bacterium | reverse complement strand
CGATTCGAAAACTCCGTTTCGCTTCACCCTCATCTGGATCGGTTTGAGCCTGGTTCTCATACCCACCTTGTTAACTGGATCGTTTGGATTTCCAAAACTCGGGATGGCCGGTGTTGCCATCGGCACGCTGCTCGCGAACACCACGGCCCTGCTCGCTCTTGTATCTTATGTCTACGTGAAACGGCTGCCGATTGCCTTACATGGCGAGGACATTCGCCTCCTTCGGCCAGACCCAGTCTTGTTCGGGCTGTTGTTTCGTCGCGGCTTGCCAATGGCTTTTGAATCCTTGATTGTGCAAGGTGCCTACTTCGTCTTACTCGCCATGGTCAATGCCTATGGAGCCAGCACGGCCGCCGCCTATGCAGGTGCGGCGCAACTGTGGACCTATGTACAAATGCCTGCCAATGCGCTGTCCTCCTCGATGGCCTCCATGGTGGCGATCAACATTGGCGCTAGGCGATGGGATCGGGTTGAGCAAATCGCGCTGCGCGGCAGTCTCCTCGCCTTTAGTGTTAGTACTGCACTCGCCTTGCTGATCTATGCCTTGGGTGATTTACCTCTAAGTTTGTTCATTCCCATGGGCAGCCCAGAGATGGCCGAGGCTCGCGCGATCAACAACATCGTGCTCTGGGGATGGATCGCTTTATCAGTCAGTCTAGGCATCTTTGGTGTCGTTCGCGGCAACGCGGCCATGCTCGCACCCACCATCATTTTTGCGCTGACAATGTGGATCTTTCGAGTACCTTTTGCCGTGTTCTTGCAACCATTTCTTGGCGCCAAGGCGATCTGGTGGAGTTTTCCTTTTGGATCGGTGTGCGCAGCAATCATGGCCTTTGGCTATTATCGCTGGGGTGGCTGGCGTACAAAACGCACAAGCATTGAAGAAGCCCCGGCGAGCACCGATGATGGTCATATTGGAGAATGAAATTGGAGAGTAAACCAGCACCGGGCAGCTACGCCTGGCTCAGCCTAGTCCGCGAGGACATCATTGATCCTGAGCGCCCGATCATTGACCCACACCATCATCTATGGCCTACGGACTGGCGCAAGGCCTATTTGCTTGAAGATCTTTGGCGCGATACGGGCTCAGGGCATCGCATTGAAAAAACAGTGTTCGTCGAATGTCAGGCCAGTTATAGAGGGGACGGCCCTGACCATCTCAAGCCTTTGGGAGAAACCGCTTTTGTGGCGAACATTGCGCGAGCGAGCCGTGCAAATCAAACACGCCATGGAGAGTTCGCAGCCGCCGAGATCGCGGGTTTCGTCGGCCATGCCAACCTCACCCTAGATGAAACCGCGTTACGCGAGCTGCTACAAGCGCATGTGGAACATGCGGATGGTTTGTTTCGCGGAATTCGTCATGCCGGTGCGCGCGACTCGAATCCAAAAGCTCTAAGTATTCCGGGGCGAGCGCCTGAAAGGCTCTATGCAGACCCTCAATTTCGTCAAGGTGTCGCCCTACTGGGTGAACTCGGTTTCAGCTACGACACTTGGCATTACCATCACCAGAATCTCGCCTACCTGGATCTAGCGCGCGCGATTCCGGGCACCCAATTCATTCTTGATCACTTTGGCACGCCACTGGGCGTTGGCGAGTATGCGGGCCAACGCGATGCCATTTACCAGCAGTGGAAACTCGACATCGCGGAGATCGCCAAGTGTCCCAATGTGGTCGTCAAACTCGGTGGGCTGGCGATGCCGGACTGTGGCTACGGATGGGAGTTACGCGATCGACCCGCCACCTCTGATGAGTTGGTGGCCGCACAGCAAGTCTACTATCATCACGCCATCGAATGTTTCGGCCCCGCGCGCTGCATGTTCGAAAGCAATTTCCCGGTCGACAAACGCTCACTTTCCTACGCCACCTATTGGAACGCGATGAAAAAGATTGCAGCAAGGTACAGCGAAGAAGAGCAACACGCCATGTTCTACGGCACTGCAGCAAAAATTTATCGCCTATGAGTATCGTCAGTTTGGATGGGAGAAACCGCTTTGATCATTGACACCGTGACGATTGGCAAACGTTTTAATGGTCCTCCCCAATCCGCCAATGGTGGTTGGACTGGCGGCATTCTTGCGCGCAACCTGTGCTTACCCACGGAGCAAGCGGGCAGCGTTAGCTACCCTTCAGTGAGTGTTTCATTGCGAGCACCGCCACCGTTAGACCTAGCGCTAGAAGTCCATCGAAATCCTGATGCCAGTCTTTCGCTAAAGCACCAAGGGCTTGAACTCGCCCAGGCGCAACATGAAGCTTTTGAGCTGGACATTCCAAAGCCCCCACGGCCTGCGGCAGCCAGTGCGGCCAGTGCCGAAGGCTATCAGCGCGGGTTAGGACGGGCAAGCTGGCCTTACGCTAAATGCTTTGCCTGTGGCGTGAGTCGCGAGGATGGATTGTGCATTACGCCTAGCCCGGTGAGCGATTCGAATCAGGCCGGCGTCATCGCTGCGAGTTGGACGCCGTCGGCATGGTTAGCTGAGACAGAAGGGTCTCTGGACGGGCTTGTGAGGCTCGAGGCCGTTTGGGCGGCCCTAGACTGCCCCGCAGGAATCGCCTGGAGTTTTCAACTTCCCGATGGTGCACCGATGGTCACAGCCCGTATGTCGGTATTAATCATGCGTCTGCCTCGGGTGAACCAAGAGATCATCGTGATGGGCTGGCCAATTGAGCGCGAGGGTAGAAAGCTCTATGCAGGCACCGCTTTGATGAACGCTGAGGGCGAGGTGTTAGCCAGTTCACGTCAACTCTGGTTGCTTCCCAAGGTAGACTAAAACCGTCAACGACCCTCAGGACAATGCGTTAAGATAAAAAAGCGCCAAAAACAAATTCAATTTCTGGAGATAATAATGACATCGAGTTCTCGTAGAGCACTACTTGGGGCAATGGCCGGCGGCCTAGGGTCAAGCATGCTGCCGTCCTCGGTTCAGGCTCAGTCCGGAGCTTGGCCCAATAAGCCCATTCGACTGGTGGTCGGATTTTTGCCGGGCGGCCTCACCGACGCCTGGGCGAGGTTATTTGCCGAACAGTTCCAAGCCAAGTACGGCGTTCAGTGTTTGGTCGAAAATCGCCCTGGAGCGGGGGGCAATATCGCCATCGAAAATGTCGTCAAGTCGCCTCCTGATGGTTATACTTTTCTCATCACCACCAGTGGCGCGGTGTGGCAAAACCGGGTGCTGTACAGCAAACTCCCGTTTAGCCTCGAGAAAGACATCACCCCCATTTGCATGTACCCGTCCGGCCCCTTGGTGGTCGGTGTTGCCGAGAAAATCCCGGCCAAGAACTACAAAGAGTTCGTCGAGTACGCACGCAAAAATCCTGTCACGATGGGTTCCTACGCGCCGGCGTCCCATCCCCACATGCTGGCCGATGCCATGGCCAAAAAGGAAGGCGCGAATATCAATACCGTGCATTACAAAGGCGAGGCCCCGATGTGGGTGGATATCGCGGGCGGGCAGTCTCATATCGCGGTAGGCAGCTACCAAGCTTTCGCCAACGTTCAACCCAAAGGGGTGCGAGCGATCGCCGTCACCGGTACCTATTGATCACCGAAACTTCCCGATGTGCCTACCCTACAAGAGCAAGGCGCGGCGGGTGAGCTAGGCACTCTCTTTGGTGGCCTGCCAATCACCGCTCACGCTGCGGTGCCGCAAGATATTCTTCAAAAGATGGCACAAGTGGCCATAGAAGGTTGGGAGCAGCCAAAAGCAAAGTCTATCCGTGAGACCTTCGCCATTCCTGACAAAGTGCTGGGCCTAGAGGACACCCGAAAGGCATGGCGCGACGTTGCTCCGATATGGATCCGAATCGCCTCCGATCTAGGCATTAAGCTGGACTAGGCTTTGCGCTCAAGGGGCCGCGTTTGCGTTTACTCACGGGGCCCTGCAATTGCCTCAGCGCGCTCCATTCATTCATGGCAGCGAGGTTGGCTTGCTTGACCCAACTCGAAGGCTTGGCAAGTCGGTAATAGGGGCCCGAAGTACGAAGAATATTGCCTAACTGGCTCATCGAGCAATCCGCCAGATCGGCGAAGGTCTTGATCTGAGCAGCCTGCAAACGCGCTAGAGTTTTCGGCCCGATACCCTTGATCAAGTCCAAGGGAGCGTTTGCATCGAACCGAAAGCCCGCCGCATGCGCGGCGTCCACATCGACCACCTCGCTTAGCAAGCTCATTTCAGACAGGTCCCGCTCCATTTCTTCGGTATCGGTACTTGTGGGGAGTGCGAAAGCAGGTCGAACCTCTTCTACCGCCACGGGCTGGATTTGCGGTGGCTTATCAACGCGGTGCTCTCGCAGCCCAAAGACAGAAGCGAACACGGGTTCCCGCACATCAACCTCGTAGACTCTTATGGGAGAGACCACCGGTTTCTGACCGGACTCATAAAAGTGAGGCTCTGCTTTTGGCGGCTTGATGCTTCGAAGCGCTTCTATGTTGAAGTGGGTCCCGGAGGCCGTTTCACTACCCGACTTAAGCGAATCATCCAAAACAGGTTCGTGGTCCTGCTTTGGCTCGGCAAGCGCGTCCCTCAGATCTTTCGTCTGGGAAAGCCAAGTGGTCGGTATAGCAAACCCCGACATGATTACGCTCCTCTTGCAAACTGAAACTACTCTACTGCAAAGGATTGTAGAGCGCAAGATGTAAGCATGCTGTGCACTTTTCGCCGGTTTTTCCCAAGAATCAGGGTTTCAAGTAGACATTAAGTGCAAAAATAAGTGACTTGTCGCTTTAGCTGAACTTCAAACACGCGTCGCCAAGAAAAGCAGTCGCCAAACTATCTTTTTC
>JAYVKZ010000369.1:0-3078 GCA_043767985.1 Betaproteobacteria bacterium | reverse complement strand
CTGAGCCAGTGTGCTCATTGTGCGCACGATTCTTTGGCAAGCGGTGTCTTTGCTCAGTGTCGCAATAAAGTTCCCGTCGATTTTGAGCATGTCCGCAGGTAAATCCATCAGATAGCCAAACGACGTATAGCCCGCACCAAAGTCATCCAGCGCAAAGCGTACGCCTTTGGCAATCATTGCGTCCATAAAGCGACGAGTGTATTTCGAATCGAGTAGGGCCACAGTTTCGGTAATTTCTAGCGTGATGCGATGGGCAACCTTGGCATGCCGCTCAAAGAGCTTTAGGATGTCGCTCAAGAAGCGGCGATCATTAATAGAGCTCCCACTGAGATTCACGGTAAAGAAAAGGGTGCTGAGCGCAAACTTCGGCTGCTTATCGAGAAACTTGAGCGTGCTTTCCAGCACCCAAAAATCAAGCTGACTCATCATGCCTTGTCGCTCGGCAATGGCGATCAACTGCCCCGGCGGAAGTATCTTCCCGTCTTGGTCGACATAGCGAAGTAACACTTCGAAGGCCAGGCCGCAACGACCACTCAAGGGGACCAGGGGCTGAGCGTAGATGCGTAAGCGCTCAGTGGGCAAGCGTGCCGACATTAATTCCTGGAGCAGCGATTCGCTCTTGAACTCATCGATGACCTTGTCTGAGGCTTCAATGCGTTCGACTCGACCTCTTCCGCTCTTTTTCGCCTGACCGCAGGCGCGATCAGCGTAGATCAAAGCGTCCTTAGGCTCCATGCCTTTCATGAGTCTCACAACGCCAATACTGGCACCAACGGTCAATAGTTTGTCACGAACAGGATAAGGCCGATTGCTAATGACTGAGCGCAGTTCTTCAGCGAGTTCGCAGGCGAGATCCAGGGAAGCATTCGGCACTAGTATGACAAATTCATCGCCGCCAATCCTCGCAATCGTTAGGCGCCCCTCGCTCATCGCTCTGGCGCGTAGCGCAATCTGAACCAGAAGTTCGTCGCCATAATCATGGCCATAAAGATCGTTGACGATCTTGAAGCGATCCAGATCGACAAACAAAAGACTCGCCTGTGCATCTCTTTTGTTGACGAGCGCCTGAAGTGCGCGAAGATGTTGATCAAGGCCCCGTCGGTTGAGGAGTTTGGTCAATGGATCGGTGCTGACTTGGCCCTCTAAAACTCGGTTCATGCGCTCTTGATCGGTAATGTTGATCAGCGTCAGCTCGATGGTGGTCGCCGTTCTAAAGAGCTTGAGTTGACAAATCATGTCCTGAGGGCGTTGCGGCCCCTTCGTAAGCGTCACCACCGCATCCACTGAATCTCGCGACTGGAACGCTCCAGAAAGCAGGCTTGCGTATTGGCTGCCAAGGAGATCATCTAGTCTGAGCTTGTTCGGTGTCGTCCAATCCACGCTTGGCCAAATTTCCCGTGCGCTCAAATTGGCATTGATCAGTCGACCCTTGTAATTTGCTGAAAGCATGGCCACCGGGGTATGCTCAATCACTTCACCTACATGCTTCAGGCTGGTTTCGGCTCTCTGCTGCGCCTCGCGTCGAATGAGCCGCTCAGCACTGAGCGCTCGCGCCATCGCATACGCGATGAAGGTTGCGCTATAGAGTGTTGGAAACAAGTAGCCAAGTCCGCTTTGAATCTGATAGATACCGAACCACGGCAAGATCTCGATGACAATGGTCAGCGCTCCTGCGACCCAGGCGAGAGAGTTCAAGAAAGTTGCCAGCTTGCGGCGTGATTTCGCGATCTTGAGGCTTTGCCTGAGCGCCGCTGCGCCACAATAGAGCGCCCCAGAGATCCATATCAGACCGACAACGTAGGGATGCGGGTAGACGATGCTGATCAACGCCAAGACCAAAAGCCAAGCACCAAACCATTTTCTGGAGGACAAGGAAAAATTGTTTGAAGCACTGGAAAACGCTTGTTCGAGTCTGAGGGTTGCTAAACCAAAGAGGCTTGCCACGGCACCGATGAAGTGCAATTCAATCGTTGCCGCTAGAGATGGCGGTAGGAGCGAGGCAAGGACGCTGGACGTGACGACAGTGACTAAACTTAAACTGATTAACCACCAGGAGAACCAGCCAAACAGCCTTAGCTTGCCGAAATAGGCAACGCCACAGGCGAACAGCGCGAGCAGGGTTTGAGCAAAGACTACGGCGCTAGTTAACACCAGTGTGTCATTGAGTGATTTTTGATAGCTACTCGCGGAGCCAAGCTGTAACTTCACCGGCGACCAAAGACTATTGTTCGTCGAGATCCCTATTTCTTGTGTATTGGTTGGCAGCGCAATGACCTTCATGTAGCCGCGATGGACGAGACTACGAACCCAATCCTTGGTGATCGAGTCTTGCTGCCCTGGTATTTGACTCACTTGCGCTTGGCTCTCTTGAATTCGACGGAATTCGAGGCGATTGATCTCTGCGCCAATCGGCGTCCCAATGAGTAAAAGGCGTACTTCCGTCGCTGAGCTTGGACCCGGTACTGGGTAGCTTTTAACTAACAATTGGCCCGTCTTCTCGACTTCTAGCCTCTCAAGAAGGGGTGCGCTCCCCCGCCAAGAGGATTGGCCACCCGAAATTGAAAAGGGCAGGCAAAGGATAATGAGCGCCAAACACACGAAGGTCGCCAGCGCCAAGCCTGCAGTGTTCAGTTCGAGGCGAGGGCGGGTCGTTTGCGCTGCCACTTAGACTGTTTTGGCGTTGAGGCTATCGTGGTTGGGGATGGAATAGCGCTAGCCTGGGCTGTTGGGGCCTGAGACTGAAAGAAATGTGAAGAAAAAGGTCGCCCTAAGCGTTTCATCGCTTGAGTATTTAGACCTAATCCAGTTTCGCCTAATCGTCACGGATGGACGGTGTGGCTTTAACCCCAAGCGGCTAAGTTTCTCATTGGCTTTAGATGAATGGGCATCTTGTCGCGATTACGCCACCGTTCCTCGGACCAATTCAAGGAATGCCCGTCGTCCGCCGAAGACTTAGGCGTGAGATTTTCGGCCTACAAGGTAGGTGACGCCGTTCGGCCCGTAAAACTCGGCATGAGGCGTATTCTCAGCGAGTTGAAAAATATCACCTGGGCGGTAAGTCTTTTCTTGAGCTGCGAC
>JAYVKZ010000368.1:0-2875 GCA_043767985.1 Betaproteobacteria bacterium | reverse complement strand
TGAAAGTAGGACATCGTCAGGCAAGTATCCAAAGGCCAATAGCCCGTCGTGAAAACGACGGGCTTTTTGCTTTGCTCTTTTGGGTTTACTCAGCGGGATTCGTGACTTCTCTTCAGCGCTGTAGACGATAGGGCTCCTCAAAGTCCCGGAAATCATGCTCCGCCTTTGCCTCAGCGATCCAAGTTGCGACCCCAGGAGCATTGCAGATTGTTGCAATGTATTGATTAACCTCACTTCGTTGACTCAAGTTGTAGGTTTTGAAGCGCAAGCACACTGGGGCGAAATAGGCGTCGGCCACTGTAAATTGCTGACCAAATAAATAGGGACCTGCGTGCTCTTTCAGTAAACTACCCCACATAGTTTCGATTCGCTCAACATCACCCCGTACCGGCGCTTGGTCCCGTAAGACCAGCGCACCAATGTCAGGCAGGTTTGCTTCGATATTCATCGGGCAGGCGTTACGAAGGGCAGAAAATCCACCGTGCATTTCAGAGCAGATACTCCGTGCTCTTGCTCGTGCCTGTCGATCTTGTGGCCAGAGAGATTTTTCTGGATACTTTTCGGCGAGATACTCGGCAATTGCTAATGTATCCCAAACTACCAGTGACTCATCGACGAGTAGCGGCACTTTACCAACTGGGGAGAGTTTGCTGATCGCGCTCCGGAACGCTGATCCGCTGTCGAAGCTGTCAAAGCGGATCAACACTTCCTCAAACGAAATTTCAGCGTTCTTCATTAATACCCAGGGCCGCATAGACCACGAAGAATAGTTTTTATTTCCGATGTAAAGTCTTTGCATCACGCGACCTTCAAGAATTTCTGAATGACGGACTATATTAGCGAAGTGGTCTTCAGATATTGATGAATTTCAGTGGTAGGATTGACGCTAAAGTGGCATCAATCATGAAAAAGATTACTGCCGTAAAAACCTTTTCTGCGCAGCCTTGGCGAACTCGCCCCTTATCGGTCGGCGTTCTACGTTCCTTTCACGCCGTGGCACGACGCTTGAATTTTCGGGCCGCCGCAGAGGATCTTTCGACGACCCAAAGCGCGGTCAGTCGACAGATTCAAAGCCTTGAGGAGAGTATTGGCGTGGCCCTGTTCTTACGCCACACGCGCTCGGTCGAACTCACCCAAGGCGGTCTTCATTTGCTTGGCGCGGTTGCATCTTCTTTGGAGCGGATCGATAGTGCAGTGAACCAAATTCGATCTCGTAGTGGTCGTCAATCGGTGACGGTGACCACTTTTGCATCCTTTGCCTCCATGTGGCTGATTCCTCGCATGGAGGCCTTTCAGCGAGACCATCCTGCGATTGACTTAAGAATCGATGCTAGCGACCATACGCTCGATTTAGAGCACTCGGATGTCGATTTGGCTTTGCGTTATGGCCCCGCGGATCTGATGCCGTCGGCTGCGAAACGATTGTTTGGCGAGCAACTGGCACTGGTCATTAGCCCTTGGCTTCTAAAGAGCAGTGGTAGCTCAGCGAAGCTTCCAAGTCTTAGGAAGCCTGCGGATCTCAAGCATTTTGCCTTGATCGAGGATATCGGTCATGGCGGAGCCAATCTCGAGTGGTTGACTTGGCGTCGCTGGCTCCACGGTTTTGGACAGGCGAACCTTGAGCCTAAGCGCTGGCTTTACTTTAGCTATTCTCATCAAATGATTCAGGCTGCCGTGGCGGGTCAAGGTGCTGCGCTTGCGCGCACCCCACTGGTCGCGCAATACCTTGGCAATGGCCAACTGATCGAACCTTTGAAAAGCGCTCGGGTGGATTCGCCGATGTCTTACTGGCTCTTAACGAACCGCAATGCACAGACACGTCCGGAAGTCATGGCCTTGGTTCGCTGGCTGGATGAGCAAGCTAAAGCTACCCGCTCTGACATCGGTGACGAACCCGATTTGGACACGCAAACCGGATCCTTAGACGACTAATCAACGTGAGTAGATTCTCGGGCGGCATGCTCACTATGGCTCATGAGCTTATCCGTATATGCAATCGCCATGGCACTTAACAAAAACGTGACGTGAATGATGGTTTGGTACATCAATACTTTGTCGGAGTAATTGGCTGCATTGATAAATGTTTTGAGAAGGTGGATGGACGAGATACCGATAATGGCTGTCGCCAATTTGACCTTGAGCACACTAGCATTGACGTGGCTGAGCCATTCGGGCTGGTCAGGATGGTTTTCAAGATTCATGCGGGACACAAAGGTTTCGTAGCCACCGACAATGACCATAATCAACAGATTGGAAATCATGACCACGTCGATCAGCGCCAGTACGACCAGCATAATCACCGTTTCATTCAGCGAGGTGAGTTTCGTGTCGGAGACATAACCAATACTTTTCACCAGCGCGTCAATATCACTCTGGCTGCCAAAGGCGGCACCGATTAAGTGGTAGAGCTCGAGACCGAAATGGAAAACATACACGGCTTGCGCAAGAATCAGTCCAACATAGAGCGGCATCTGCAGCCAACGGCTGGCGAAAATCCAACTTGGCAGGGTTCGCATGTTGCGGGGGTCGGTCGTAGAAGTGCTGCTGGGCTTGCTCATGGTTTCGTGCGTTTGATGTATCTATGATGTGTCTATGATGTATCGTACCAAAGATCGGTCGCCGCCTTACGGATTACTCGGGGCAAGGCCTCAAGGTTCAGGTAAAGTACCCATTACACCCACAGAAAGTCACATCAATGGCCATACGCGTTGCCCTACACCACACCACGACCTATCGCTATGATCGGCCGGTAGGGTTATCACCCCATCAGGTGCGTCTGCGTCCCGCTGCGCATGCTAGAACGCCTATTTTGTCCTACTCTTTGACAGTGGAGCCTGCCAAGCACTTTATCAACTGGCAGCAAGACCCGTTTGGC
>JAYVKZ010000367.1:0-6640 GCA_043767985.1 Betaproteobacteria bacterium | reverse complement strand
GACGGGCCCCAGTCGGGATGAAGTGATCGAGGTCATGAAGGCTTATTGCGCTCGCCAGTTGACCCAAGGAGTGATGCTGCGTTCGATCACGCGCCATATGCTTGGTTTGTTCAACGGACTTCCTGGCGCAAGAGCCTGGCGTCGCAAGCTGAGCGACCCGGGCTTGCTTGCAGAGAATCGTATCGGTCTGTTAGATGAGGCGCGAGCAGAGGTGCACGGTGTTTAAAGTGCGGCGCGCTTGACTTGCTTGACGTGAGCAAGAATGGCCAAAAAAGCTAGGCCTGCCAGCGCCACTTCCAGCCAAGCCAGCTGGCGACTCAGGCCTGGATCGCTGGTCGCTCGCACCAAGCCTTCGGTCAGGTAAATGAGAATGGCCATGGACCACCACTGAAAGGCGCGCACCTTCCCAGCGATTAAGGCCGGCAGTGATAAGACCAGGGGAATGACTTTCAGCGACAATGTCCAACTGGCCGGAAGCCAGGTCAATCGAAGGCCAAAAAAGAAAGTGCCAACGGCGCTGGCCGGTCGCAGCGGAGCGAGCCAGAGTTCCCAGGCGAGGCCAAGAGCAATTAGTGCGACGACACACCCAATAACAATTTTTCGATACATGTTTTTCTTTAAAGGAACAGGATGATACGGTTTTTCCTAGATCTCTGGAAAAGCACTCGTAATTTGAGGCTCACTCAAACGGCCGGCAGTCTGGCCTTTCTAACGGTACTCGCCATGGTGCCCATCTTGTCGTTCGCCATGTCGGCCCTGAGTGTGTTGCCACAGTTCGAGCCCTTAAGAGAAAACTTTTTCTCGTTCCTGAAAAAGGCCTTGCTTCTGCCTGGCTCGGCCGAAATTGTCTTCAGTTATTTGAACCGCTTTGCCTCGCAGGCCAAGGGCCTTTCCCTGATCAGCGCGATCTTATTTTTTGCTAGTGCACTGATCGCCTTGATCACCATCGACGGCACCCTAAACCGTATTTGGGGGGTGACCAAGCCTCGCCCTTTGCTACGCCGATTGGTGCTTTACTGTGGCGTACTGGCCTTGGCGCCCATCGTGATTGGGGCAAGCCTCGCCGTCAATGGCCTGGTCTTCGGCGATTGGCTGGAGAGTCGTCCGAGCACGGCGTTACGGCGTTTTTCGCTAACGGTTTTTCCATGGCTGTCGACAGGCTCTGCGCTGTTATTGATCTATCGCTATGTGCCGAACACCAAAGTGCAATGGCGGCATGCCTTATGTGGCACAGTGTTGACGCTGTGCTTTATGGAGATGTTCCGTCGAGGTTTCGCGTTTTATTTGACCCAGGTACCAACCTTTAAAGTGATCTACGGCGCGTTCGCCGCCATTCCCTTATTTTTAGTCTGGGTTTATCTTGCTTGGTTGGCGATTCTTTTTGGCGCACTGTTTACATCGCGTTTAAAGTGAAGCAACCGCTTGTGGCGCGGGTATCGCTCCTGCCAAAAAGCTGCGTAGCGCCGTCAGTGTCATCTCAGGCTGCTCCGCCATCAAAGCGTGGCCGCAATCTTTCATGACCTGATAGCTCAGTGTTGCAGTGGGGTTCTTGCTCAAGATATCCCGCAGACCCTGGGTAGCTCGCGGCGGCGTCATCGCATCTTTTTCCCCAGACAAGATCAAGGTAGGGCACGTGACCTGGGCCGCCGCGATGTCACCGTTGAGGTAGGCATTACAGGCAGAAAAGTCGTTGAGAAGCACCTTCGGGGCTTGCCGTTCCATGAGTCGACGCCCCTGCCAGTACACCGAAAATCCCGGACCAGGGCTTCCTGGCGAATGATTTAAGCTGCTATGACTAAAACGATTGATCAGATCGAATGCTTGGGGTTCGCTCTCTTGGCAGGCCTTGAGTAAGGCATCAGAAACCTTCATCGGGTTGGCCGTACCCAACAACCCCAGGGCACTGACCCGCTCGGGGGCCTGTGCCGCCGCTTGCAGAGCGATTAAGGAGCCCATGCTATGCCCGATCAGGGCCGCTCGTTTGATCTCGATGCTTGTCAAAACGGCTAATACCCAATTGGCCATCAGCTCAACACTAGTGAGCGCTGGTCCGACGCTGCGGCCGTGACCAGGCAGATCCAAGGCAAGCACTGAGTAACCATGGTGGGCCAAATAACGCGACTGTAAGATCCAAACGCTATGGTCGTTTTGGGCGCCATGCACAAATACAACGCAGGGCTTTGCGGGATCGAAGGTCTTGCCACCAGTATAGGCATACACGGCTTGTCCTGACATAGGCGCGTCTTGACTAGGCTTGAGATGAATAAACACTGAAACTCTCCTTACTTCTTATTGGTTTTGAAAGCCGCTTTGAAGGCCACTTTGAGATCGGCGATCAAATCGTCCGCATCTTCCAAACCAATGGAAAGACGCAAAGTACCCTCGCCAATCCCTGCGTTCTTGAGCGCTTGTTGATCCATGCGAAAGTGCGTGGTTGATGCCGGATGAATCACGAGGGAGCGTGCATCTCCGACGTTGGCCAAATGCGAAAAGACGGTGAGCGCCTCCACAAACTGTCTTCCCTGCTGCCGGTCGCCTTTAAGATCAAAACTGAACACTGCACCGCAGCCTTTGGGCATCAGTGTTTTGGCGAGTGCATGATCAGGGTGGCTTGCGAGATAGGGATAAGACACCTTGGCCACATTGGCATCTGCAAGCAGGTATTCGGCGATTTTCTGAGCATTGCTCACATGCTTGTCCATGCGCAGCGACAGGGTTTCAAGGCCTTGCAAGATTTGAAAAGCATTCATTGGGCTCAGGCAGGCGCCAAAATCTCGAAGGCCCTCGCGCCTGGCACGCAGCAAAAAGGGCGCGACCGTTGATTCTTCCGCGAAGATCATGTTGTGAAAACCAGCGTAGGGCTCGGTTAATTCAGGAAACTTACCTGATTTAAACCAGTCAAATCGACCCGAATCGATCAAAATTCCTCCCAATACTGTGCCGTGGCCACTGAGAAATTTGGTTGCGGAGTGATAGACCAAGTCTGCCCCGTGATCAAAAGGGCGGATGAGGTAGGGGGTGGTAAAGGTCGAATCGACGAGTAGCGGTACGCGGTGCTGATGAGCAATGTCGGCGATCACAGGAATGTTTAAAACATCGAGACCGGGATTGCCCAGGGTTTCGCCAAACAATAGCTTGGTATTGGGTTGAAGGGCGGCTTGCCAGGCATTGGGGTCGCGCGGGTCGACAAAGCTGGTGTCGATGCCAAACCGGCGCAGGGTGTAGTCGAGCAAGTTATGCGAGCCGCCATAGATTGCTCGCGAGGCCACAATATGGCTGCCAGCCCCCGCAATAGTGGCGATGGCCAAGTGGAGAGCTGCTTGCCCACTGGCGGTGGCAATCGCGCCCACGCCGCGCTCCAAGCTCGCCATGCGTTCCTCGAAAACGGCAACGGTCGGATTGCTAATTCTCGAGTAAACATGGCCAGAGCGCTCCATGTTGAACAGCGCGGCCGCATGGTCAGAGTCTTTAAAAACAAAAGCCGTCGAAAGGTGAATCGGCGTGGCTCGTGAGCCAGTGGTCGGGTCAGGTTGTGCACCTGCGTGAACACTCAATGTGTCAAAACCAAAAAAGTCTGAAGCGCTCATAGATGTCTCGAACTGTGAAAAAGTTAACGCTCATCATAACTTGCCCTTCTCCCTACCGCCGGTCGGGAGCGTCGCGAGGCCGTTGGTCCGACATCGCGCTACAAATCAGTAATGTTTGTCTACAGTCACCGGTGCACGTGGCCGTCTCGTCTATCGTCGCGAGAAAGATAAGACTAATAGTACTGACAAAGCAGAAAGCGTCGAAATATGGACCAAATCAAGAAAAGACTGACGGTTGGATCAGGAGGCATTGATCCTCGAGACGTCAGATTGATCGAAATTGTCTTTCGGCATAGCCAGTACAACCCTATCGAGTTTGAACTACAGACTCGCTTAGAGTTAAAAACTGCCGAAGTTCTCCTGATCAACCCAATGACACAAGATGGCCTAAAAGCGCTCGCCAAATTGCGTACCTCGGGTCTCAATATACCTGTGATCTCAGTCGTGCCACGCGGTGCGTCACCGGGGTCGAAATACGCGATTGCTTTGGATCGTCTGACCTTGCAGCTTTTACCCATGCTCAATAAGGTCGTAGAAGATCATTACGGACATGAATCTGACAACGGTGGTGCCAATAAGCTGCCAACTGATTCATCCAATGCCAATTTCGCAAACGAACATCTACAACGCAACTTTAATGAGCTCGCGCCCGACCTGAGTGCAGGCCACGATCCGTTTTCAACCCGTACGCCGCGCACAGCGCAACAACTGACCCCAAGGAACGAAAGCAAGGCGCCCGAAGCTCAAATGCTGACACGGCCACTCGATAATCCTGCGCCGGCTTCGCTGGTGAGTGCGACCTATGAAGTGCCAGGCATCAAGCACGCGGTTGAACCTAACGATCAAGAAATTCACGTCTTGATTGTGGATGATAGCCCCACGGTACGTAGCCAATTAGCGGGTGCGGTGCAAAAGCTGGGCATAGTCTGTGACCCGGTCGGCAGTGCTCGCGAAGCCCTAAAGCTTTGCGAACAGAAACACTATGATTTGGCGCTAGTGGACGTCGTCATGCCAGAAATGGATGGTTATAAGCTCACGAAAGAAATTCGCAAACACTTTAAACAGACGCCCGTCATTATTTTGACCAGCAAGTCGTCGCCTTTTGACTTGGCGCGCGGCGCTTTGGCGGGTTGCGACACCTATCTAGTGAAGCCTGTGACCATGCAAAAGCTTAAAGATGCAATGTACAAGAGCCTCAGGAAATCCATGGCGATTGATGATGTCGAGGCTGTTTTGCAGGCTCAACTGGCTCGCCAAGCACAGCGGCAGGCGCAGCAAGTCGCTCGTCAACATACCGGCGCCGCCCATCCTGAGGTGCAGAACCCGAGCAATATTCGCGCCTTGCCCACGCGCGACTTCGTTAAAACTGCTTAATTAATTTAGCGTTCCCAAAAAAAGAGACCTGTCATGAATCAAATTTTAGTTGTCGACGATTCCGCTACCGAGCGAGAGAACCTTTCCAATATTTTGCGTGATGCTGGCTTTTTGGTGACCACCGCGAATAACGGCGCAGATGCCGTTGAAAAAGCCAAGCGTGACAAACCCAGTCTGATTTTTATGGACATTGTGATGCCCGATGTGGACGGCTATAAAGCTTGTCGCATGCTGGCGGAAAGCCCTGAGACCAGGGGTATCCCTGTGGTCTTTGTGTCCACCAAAAATCAGCGTGCAGACCAGGTCTGGGCGCGTATGCAAGGTGGTAAGGACTTGATCGCAAAGCCCTACCAGGCCGAGCAAATTGTGGATGCCTTAAAGCACGCCGCCTAACCAGGCCAACATTTGCTCATTTAGAAAAAGTTTATGCCGCAATTGATTTTGCCACTGGCCGAACCTCATAGCGTTGCGAATCGTGGCTCTTCATTGGCGCTTCCTCGGTTTGGAGTGGTGATTTCCGGCTACCAATTTGTATTGCCTGAGCAGGCTGTCTGCGACTTCGTCCTGCGTGCGCAGCTATTTAGTCTGCCAATGGCGCCGAGCCGCGTCATCGGCTTAATTCATTCTCGTGGCTTTGGTATACCAGTGTTCGATCCTGGTCACACCGTCCGCGAACGGCTCAGCATGAAGCTTGATGCGCCTGTACTGATCGTCGGGCAAGGCGGGCAGGCGGGTGCGCTGGTCGTAGATCAGGCACCTGCCTTGCTAAATCAAATGGGCGAGAGCCTAGAGTTTGAACAGTTGTCGTCCCAAGAGCAGGCTGCCTCGCCCGCACAAAGCGACCATCCGGCATTTGCTGGATTAGAAATTTCCGCACTTCGGGGCAAACTTTCTGACAGCAGCGACCCACATACTTTGTGGTGGAGCCTGTCCTTCCATTCGCTATTTGTAAGACTTAGTCAGCTAAAAGGTCATTGAAAATGATTGCTTATAAGAACTCTATCGCCAGAACGCTGGGCCGAAATGTCGTAACGCTGGTTGCCGCTTCCGTGGTGGTGACCGCTACTGTGATTGGTGCATCCACTTACTTTTCCAGCCGACAAACGATCACCAATGAGTCTAAAGCGCAGCTTGCCACCATGGCCTCGGTGCAGGTGGCCTCGGTCGAGAGCTATGTCAGAAACTTGAGTCAAGTCTTGGTAGCCGCCTCCGAGCTGCCCGATATCGTCAATGCCTCCAAGGTGATGTTGGAAGAGTTTCCCAAACTTAAGGCGAAGGCGGATATTTCCGTCCAGCGAAAAGCCGTCGCCAGCTATTACACCGAGCAGTTTGGCAAGGAGTTTGCAAAGCGCAATGCGGGTGCGAATGCCGCAGGCGACAAGCTCGCCGCCGAAGCCTCCGAAGAAACGATTGCATCACAATATTTGTACATTGCAGCCAACGAAAATCCACTGGGTAAGAAAAATGCCTTGGGTGAAGCCGGTGACGGATCGGACTATTCTAAGGCGCATGGTCGAGTTCACCCTACGTTTAAGTCTTTGTATGACAAATTCGGCTTCTACGACTTTTTCGTGGTCAATCCAACCAACGGTAGCATCGTTTATACCTACTTTAAAGAGTTAGATTACGGCACCTCTCTCGTGAGTGGCCCTTGGTCGAAAACGCCCTTGGCCGATGCC
>JAYVKZ010000366.1:0-9669 GCA_043767985.1 Betaproteobacteria bacterium | reverse complement strand
TTGCCAAGGTGAGCAAGGTAATGCTGATAAACAGCAGACGAGCCCGCCAACGATCTTCTGAAACCCAGTAAGGGCGAATCAAACTCCACATCGGCGATGCACCCAAATGACGCTAGCGTTCAATTTCGCAAATAATTAGCGGTTGACCACAAGACGAGGTGATACACCGGCCAAGACATTGTCACCAAAACGCTGGCGAATACTTTGCTCAATACCTGCGGCATCTAAACCTTCCAATTTGAGCAAGGCTACCTGATCACCATGATCCACAAAGCGATCCGGCAAACCGAGATTAAGCAAAGGCTTGACGATACCGAGCATCGCCATCGACTCCGCCACCGCACTGCCCGCGCCACCCATGACCGCATGCTCCTCTACTGTTACAAACCCGTCATGGCTTCGGGCCAACTCTTGCAGCATCTGAACATCGAGCGGTTTCACGAAACGCATATTGACCACGGTTGCATCCAAGGCCTCGCCAGCCACCAAAGCGGGGGCAAGTAAGGTACCAAATGCGAGTATGGCAAGTCGTTTTCCAGTGCGACGTAGCTCGGCCTTGCCAATCGGCAAAGCGACTAAATCTTTCTTAACTTCCACGCCGGTCCCTGCCCCGCGCGGATAACGAACCGAGGTGGGCCCGTTGTGCTGATAGGCGGTGAACAACATTTGCCTGCACTCGTTTTCATCGCTCGGCGCGAGAATCACCATATTCGGCACGCAGCGCAGGAAGGCATAATCATAGGCGCCTTGATGGGTCGCGCCATCGGCACCCACCAGACCGGCGCGATCAATGGCAAACATCACCGGTAAGTTTTGCAGTGCTACGTCATGAATAAATTGGTCATAACCGCGCTGCAAAAAGGTCGAGTAAATCGCCACGACAGGCTTCAAACCTTCGCAGGCCATGCCCGCTGCAAAGGTTACCGCATGTTGCTCGGCAATACCGACATCGAAATAACGCTTGGGAAAGCGCTTCTCAAACTCATTGAGACCCGAGCCTTCGCGCATCGCGGGAGTCACTGCGACCAAACGCTGGTCCATGGCGCCCATATCGCAGATCCACTCAGAAAACACTTGGGTAAAGGTTGGTTTACTTGGCGCTAATGGTTTTTTAATGCCTTGATTGGGATCAAACTTGCCGGGTCCGTGATAGAGCACCGGATCGGCCTCAGCCAACTCGAAGCCCTGCCCTTTCTTGGTGACAATGTGCAAAAAGCGCGGGCCACGATGCTCGCGTAAATTTTGCAAGGTAGCCACCAAAGTATCAATGTCATGGCCGTCGATGGGGCCAACATAAGTGAGGCCGAATTCTTCAAACATTGTGCCAGGTATGACCATGCCCTTGGCATGCTCTTCAAATCGCTTGGCCAGATCAAACATTGGCGGCACTTTCGAGAGCACAGCCCGACCGACCCCCTTGGCCTTCTCGTAAAAGCCCCCTGAGAGTAGACGGGCAAGATAATTGTTAAGCGCGCCCACCGCAGGCGAGATTGACATATCGTTGTCATTCAAAATGACCAAAAGGTCGATATCTTCCGTAACACCCGCATTATTGAGGGCCTCGAAAGCCATGCCTCCCGAGAGTGCACCATCCCCAATGACCGCAATATGACGCCGCCGCGCGGGCCCCTTATTCTCGCCCTTATTGCGAGAGGCCACGGCCATGCCGAGCGCCGCCGAAATGGAGGTCGAGGAATGCGCAGTACCGAAATGATCGTACTCGGATTCGCTACGCTTTGGAAAACCCGAGATGCCGCCATATTGGCGCAGCTTGGCCATGTGCTCACGCCGACCAGTGAGTATTTTATGAGGGTAGCTTTGATGGCCCACATCCCAGACGATCCGGTCGTACGGAAAATTAAAGACATGATTCAAGGCAATCGTCAGCTCAACGGTCCCTAGATTGGAGGATAAATGACCGCCCGTTTTGGAGACCGACTCGAGCACAAACGCCCTGAGCTCTTTAGCCAATTGCTTTAACTGGGGCCGATCTAGAACTCGCACTTCGGCCGGCGTATTGACCTTAGTGAGAAGACCGAAATCGGCTGATCCTGAAGCACCCGTCGACACCAGGGCTGAATTAATTTTCAAACTATCCGTCATTATGATTTCCTCAGCACGATCAAATCGGCCAATTGCGCAAGCCTACGTGCGGACTCTCCAAAAGGCTCAATGGCGGCCCTTGCTTGTGCATGCAAATCACTCGCAAATTGCTTGGCCTCGGCCAGTCCCATCAAGGACACGTAGGTCGGTTTACCCTGCTCTTGGTCTTTACCCGCTGTCTTCCCTAAAGTCGCCGAATCGGCCTCAACATCGAGAATATCGTCTACGACTTGAAAAGCCAACCCAATCGTCGTGCTGTATACATCAAGAGCCTCTTGCATTGGCCCAAAACGCTCACTTTCGGATTTTACCCCGCCAAAGCTGCTCGACTTGCTGGGATTCCGATCAACTGCAGCGACCCCACTCCCCGCCAATAAGCCCAGCCGAACCGATACCCGAAGCATCGCACCAGTTTTCAACTGATGCATCACCTGCAATTGCTCACGACTCAAGGATTTTCCCACGGCAGCCAAGTCAATCGCCTGACCGCCTGCCATGCCTAGGGAGCCCGCCGCGAACGCTAGTTCTTGCACCATCCTGGCCACTGGAAACACAACCTCAGGCTGGCCTGAGGCGCGCCTTTCGCCGGCTAGCGCTTGGTTTTGCTCCATGGGCAGCACCAAGGCAGAAAACGCTAAAGCCTGTAAAGCGTCGCCGACCAACATGGCATTAGCCTCACCAAAGGCCACGTGTACCGTCGGTTTACCACGACGCAAGACATCGTTGTCCATACAAGGCAAGTCGTCGTGCACCAAGGAATAAGCGTGAATGAGTTCGACTGCGCAGGCAGCCCCGTCCAACACTTCAATAGGTGCACCCGACAGCTCCCCTGCGGCATAGACCAACAAAGGCCGAACCCGCTTGCCTCCCCCTAAGACTGCATAACGCATACCCTCATGCAAGCCCGCCGGATGCGTTACTTCGCTAGGCAGCCCCTTGGCCAAGCTGACCTCAGTACGCTCAGCCATGGCCTTTGCCCATCGCTCAAAACTCATTGTATGAGCGTCCTGCAGCTCTGGCCGTACCTGCGCGACAGTCAATCTTCACGCTCAAAATCAAAAGGCTTCATCAAATCGCCCTCTAGTATTTTCACTTGCTGTCGAGCGGAATTCAGACTGTCTCGGCAAGAAGCCACTAAGGCCACGCCACGCTTATAGGAAGCCAGGGACTGCTCCAAACTCAAGCTACCATTCTCCATTTGATGAACAATGCGCTCGAGCTCCGACAAGGCCTGCTCAAAAGGCACTGTCGGCACGCTGACGTCACCCGCAGGCCCGCGAGCGTCGTCTACTTGCGGTGAAGCCTCAGCTTTAGAGGATTCGGTCGAAGTCTTTTTAACCAATTGAGGCCCTTAGAAGCGCTTGGCGCTGTCGCTAAACCGTCATTTTAGGGTATCCTCCCGCCCTCGCGTCGTGTGATTCAACTTTCCCACGACAGCGAGCATGAATCCTTCAGCTTTTTGCGATAATTTCTCTGGGTAGGGAGGTGTACGGGATGTCGGATTTGGGTCGTCGGGAATTTTTAGCGCCATCGTCTGCGCAACTTCCAGTGTCCAGCTATTTCGATCAAGCGGTGTATCAGCGCGAGCTGCAACGCCTATTTAAACGCGGCCCGAAGTATCTTGGGCACGAGGTCAGCGTCCCGGAAACCGGCGATTACCATGCCTTGAGTGCTGAAAAAGAAGGCAGAATACTGGTCCGTAGTGAGCAGGGAATCGAGTTGCTCTCCAACGTGTGTCGGCATCGTCAGGCGATCATGCTGAAAGGCCAGGGCAACACGCCTAACATCGTATGCCCCTTACATCGCTGGACTTACGCAATGGACGGCAAGCTCTTAGGGGCGCCCCATTTTGAGCAATCGCCCTGCCTAAATCTGCAAAGCTACCCCACCCAAAACTGGCGCGGCCTGCTTTTCGAAGGCCCACGCGATATTGCAGCCGATCTGGCCGCAGTCGGACTTGGCGACGTTTTGAATTTCTCGAATTATCGGCTGGATCGCACCATTCATCACGACTGCGCCTATAACTGGAAGAGCTTCATCGAAGTTTATCTGGAGGACTACCACGTCGCCCCCTTTCACCCCGGCTTGGGCCAGTTTGTGACGTGCCGCGATCTGCAATGGAATTATGGCGATTGGTTCTCAGTGCAAACGGTCGGCATTCATGATGCTCTCGCTGCTCCAGGCTCGACGGTTTACAAACGTTGGCATGAGCAGGTCTTAGGCTACAACGAGGGAGCGTTGCCCAAGTTTGGCGCAATCTGGCTCACCTACTTCCCGGGGGTCATGATCGAGGCCTATCCCAACGTACTTGTGATTTCTACCCTCATTCCCGACGGGCCGAGAAGCACCAAAAATATTGTTGAGTTTTACTACCCCGAAGAAATCGCACTGTTTGAGCGCGAATTTGTGGAGGCGCATCAAGCGGCCTACATGGAAACTTGTGTCGAGGACGACGAGATCGCGCTTCGCATGGATGCCGGTCGCGAAGCCTTGATGAATCGTGGTGAAAACCAGGTCGGCCCCTACCAAAGCCCGATGGAAGATGGTATGCAGCACTTTCACGAATTTTACCGCCGCGAAATGAGTTAGTGGGCGTTTATTACCCTGGCAGGAGTTACACTTACCTGGTTGATTTTGCAAGGTACGGTCATGCTCCACGAAAACTTCTACACCACCCTTATTTCGGCCGAACAATTGGCCGTGGCCATTGATCGATGCGTGGCGGTGGATTGCCGCCATGATCTCTTCAACCATGATGCAGGCTTCGCCGCTTATGAAGAAGGTCACATCCCCGGGGCATTCTTTTTGCATCAAGACGATGACATTGCCGGCGAGAAAACCGGCACCAATGGTCGCCACCCCCTGCCACCACGCGAGGATCTTGAAGGTGTTTTGCAAAGAATTGGCCTCAAGAAGGGCCAGCAACTTGTGACCTATGACGGCCAGGGCGGCATGTACGCGGGACGCCTTTGGTGGATGGCCAAATGGTTAGGGCACGCCCATGTGGCGGTGCTAGACGGCGGTATTGCCGCTTGGATCAAGATGGGGTTTCCGCAATCCAAACATTCTCCGGATCACCCAAAAAAGGGCGACTTTGTTCAATTACCCTCACTGATGCCGTCGGTCACCATTGCGCAGGTTGAAGCCAACCTCAAAACCCGAGCCTTTCAGGTACTGGATGCACGAGCCCCCGAACGCTATCGTGGCGAGGTGGAGCCCATTGATCCCCGAGCCGGGCATATTCCCGGGGCGCTCAACCGCCCCTTTCAAACCAACCTTCGCCCTGACGGTTTGTTTAAACCTGCTGAAGTACTTGGTGCTGAGTTTCGCGCTCTCCTGAACGGTCGAGCACCTGGTGACTTTGTGCATCAGTGCGGCTCAGGCGTCACAGCCTGCCACAATCTCTTGGCCATGGAGCATGCGGGTCTGAAGGGCAGTCAGCTTTATCCAGGCTCCTGGAGTGAATGGGTGGCTGATCCCACACGGGTTGCAGCACAAGGGGCTGAGGCTGGTTAGGCTCCGCGAGGACGTTGAAAGGCCGAGGAGACCGGTTGTCGGTTGACGTGCTACGGACAAAGGTTACCCATTGTTAATTTGTAGGTACTGATTTAGATTGGACTGACCCAAGCAAAGCAGACCGAACAAAGTCTGGCACTGAATGTCTCCATTCGACCGTCAAAGAGTCACACCGTTCACGCCGAGCATCCCGGATGCCAGGCTTCAGGAAAGGCATTTGTACTTAAACGGTACCGGAGTTGAGTTTGCGAGCAACCCAAGGTGGCAGAGCTTCACCTCAGCCCATAAACTTCTGAATGCTGCGGCCATGCTTAAGTCTGGCAACATTTTATTGCCCTACGGCGCGCCCAATAGTTTTAGATCGCTGGCCTTACTGGTCGGAGACTTGAGATCGATGGGCAATGACGGCCTAAGAATTGTTGTTCGCGAGCAAGGCAAAACCTTGCGTTTGTCGCAGAGCACGGCTTTAATGAAGTTAGGCGTGTCCCTCATCCTTCCCAAGTCCTTGGACTCCGCCCTGGTCCGGCGAAGCATCATTGACCTTGAAGGTACGAAGTACCAAGGCAAATTTCGGCGCGATGTTGAAGAGGTGCTTCGTCAGGCACGTAAAATGCAAACCCATCAGCGCATGACGGAAGAAGAGTTTCGTACTCATGCGCAAAACGTTCTTGGCGCGGAGCTCTCTCCCTTGCCTCACACCTTGGTGGTACTTCATCCCCTGACTGCTCGTGAAAGTAGAGATATCGACACCGCTTTGTCGACAGGACTGCGCGATGGCGTGTATACAGTCCAGCCGGAAGGTATTTGGCTCTTGCTGATGGCCTGTAAACCGTTCGACTGTCAACCCGTGCTGGAACGAGTGATCGGTCCGCAATTTGAGAACTTGCTGATTGGCTGGAGAAACATTGGTAACAGCATCGACATCTTGAGCGCAATCTATGCGATGCATGAGAGCTTCGACGATATTGAGTTCGCAACTGCCTAAGCTTTGCATGGCTTACCTGCTGTCTTCAAGCAAAATTGGACCGCGAAGTTAATCTATTCTGAATAGCTAAGTAAGATCATTCGAGTACAGATAAGTACTTTACTCAAAGGATCAGTCATGAAAAAAGCAGTCGCTCTTTTTGCAGCCGCGTTATTAGCAGCTCCCCTCCTCGCCAGCGCCCAGTGGCGTCCGCCGACCGAAGCTCAGCGCTGCCCATCGAAGTGGGGAGCGGGTGACGAGCGCGGCTCGGGTAATCATATGAAGAACCCCGAAACCGTGTTGCGTGGTGCAAGGCTGATAAAGACCGGCGAAGTGATCGAAATGGGTCATGTACTGGGACCGGCCATGCCGTTCTTTGGTCCACGCATCATGAATCTACAAACCAAGCGCACCTTCATGAATCCTGGCGCCAACCAGCGTGGCAGTAACGAAGAAATCATGACGGGTGAGTTCGGCCAGATCGGCACCCAGTTCGACGGCTTTGCTCATCAAACGCTGGGCAATTCTCTTTACAACTGCTTCAAACTTGACGATATTTCAACCCGTTCCGGCTTTACCAAGTTAGGTGTCGAAAAAGTTGGCACACTGTTTGCCCGGGGCGTCATGCTCGATGTCGCAGCGTTTAAAGGCGTTGAAATGCTAGGCGACGCTTACGAAATCACCGTTGCTGATCTCGAAGGAACGATGGCCAAGCAAGCTGTCAAAATCAACGCGGGCGATGCGATCATCATTCATACCGGTGGGGGGAAGCTCTACGGAAAAGACAATGCACGCTTCGTGAAATCCACCCCCGGTGTGGGCACCGCTGCAGCCGAGTGGTTGGTCAAGCAAGATCCTTTACTGGTCGGTTCGGACAACTGGCCAGTCGAAGTTTCGCCAAACCCTGACAAGGAACTGAGTTTGCCGGGTCATCAGATCTTTCTGGTGATCAATGGTGTCCACATCCTTGAAAACTTGAAACTCGATGAGCTGGCCGCCAAGAAAGTCTATGAGTTTGCATTTACATTACAGCCTTTGAAGTTGCAAGGTGCCTCTGGCTCTACAGTAGCCCCAGCTGCAATACGTTAATACTGGGGGACAAGCCCAATGAATAACATCCCTAAACTACTGTTCACCTCAGTGTTCTTGGCCATCAGCAACGCGTCAACCCTAGCCGCCGAACTCGACAAAGGCGCCGTCGAATTCACCGTACCAAGCGAGATCAAATGGGTGCGAAATTCGGCAGGTACAGCGGAGCAGGCGGTGTTATTCGGCGACCCCTCGAAGCCGGGTATCTATGTGGTTCGCTTGAAATGGCTTCCCGGCAATATGAGTCGCCCGCACTTTCATCCGCATGACCGTTTTTTCACAGTGATCTCCGGTACTTGGTGGATGGGCACCGGCGAGAAATTTGACCCCGAGAGCACGGTGCCCGCGCCTGCTGGAAGCTATGTAATGCACTATGGCAATAAGGTTCACTACGATGGTGCCAAGGGTGAAGAAGTCATCATTCAGGTGACGGGCATGGGGCCTGCAACGGCCACACCAATCGACAGGCGATAGTAGGACCCAGCTACGTAACAATCGGGCTGCGCGATCTAGCCCCTCAAAAATAGAGCTTGATATCTGGCTCGGAAAGTCCTTGGGCAGTTTCGCCGAAACTAGCTCAATGGCGGAAGGCGTCCTATCGGCCATTTGTTCGATCAGGTGTGTTGCACGCAAACCGCTTTCACTCACAATACCGTGCCGCTGTCCCAACTCCAGCCAGTGCCGACCAAGAATCTCTCGCATTCGCCAATGCGTAATCTTCGAACGCAGCGCCATGGCCTTTTTTACTTTGTGGGACGATAACTGACGGCTCCCTTTGCCCAACACTGGATAGGCAAACTTCACATCGTAAAAGGGTGTGAGTGAGTATGCTCCACCAGCATGCAGCGCAATACTAAAGTTCTTAGCATGACCATCTGGTGCGCATAACATCCAAAACATCAACTGCGCTTTGAAGAAATTTTCGCGATCATGCAGACGTTGGCTTGAGCCATTTAGCACTTCCAGAATGCGATCTATTCCTGGCCCACCTTCTGCCTCATACTTGGCGCGCGCAGGCGTACCCGTTGCTTGACACATATCCTCCTGCGGTAGGCGTTGTAGCCAGGAGCGAGAGCCATGCATCGCCCACCGCCGATCAAAACGCTCGACCGCAAGCACCTTTTGCCCCTCGAAAAGCAAGGGATGGCTGCGAGGTACTGGTAGGCCAAAAGCCTCCAGTAAAAGCGAACAAAGCCACTCATTATCCACCGAATGACTAAGATCGAGCCGTATGTTTCCGACTAAACCTAGCGGCAATTTGAGAATATGGCTGGTAGGTGTCGCACCAAGAGGTTGCCACCATTGTCCCTCCTGCCAGAGCAAGGCGGTCTTTTCTTGCGCACCAGCGATAGAAATACGAAAGTCGTCTTCGTCTTGCGCATTGAGCGCACTCTGAGCCAGCTAGTACGTATGGCGCTCGCAACTCCGGCCTCGTTCATTGGGCGGGCCTCGATCAAACGAAGTTCACCTGGGGATTCATTGACGGACAAAATTTGCAGTGCACCGACACAGTCACGGCCGATTTCGCTGAGGAGATCAAAAGCACCCAGGCTAGAGGCTCGAAATCGCCGCGCTAGGCGTTCGCGAATTGCTTGGCTGTCTGGAAGTAGATTTTCAAAACAGGCGCGAACCAATGGGCCCCGGTGTGCCTGATTACCTGGGGTAAAAGGCAGGGATAGAGACAGTGGCCGCGCTTGCGCGGATTGCACCCAGCTAGCGTCGTACGTCAATTCATCAACGCCGACCACCACAGCCCAAACACCTACTCTCTGGCCGTTCATCCAAAGTGACAATTGGCGCGCACCGGACCGCTTAGACATGCTTACCAGTCGGACGCGTTGTATTGCGAGTTGGGACTCTTAAAAATACTGTCCGGTTGATGAAAAACCAACTCTACGCCCAATACGCTTAACACTTTGAGTAAGCGAGAAGCACTGATACTACTGGCGTTTCTCTCTAAAGCAGACAAGGTTTGCTGAGTAACTCCCATTCGCTCT
>JAYVKZ010000365.1:0-8220 GCA_043767985.1 Betaproteobacteria bacterium | reverse complement strand
ACGGGTAGGGATACGCTCTTCCGATGACCAATCACCCGATCGAAAGAACCCTTCAAGGAGCTTCGCTTTGTTCATTGATCCTGAGTTAGCTGCACAAATATCCTTTCCTTCCGCGCCATTTGCTTGCGTTTGCAATGCGGCTGGAAAGTCGTCTGTCGCATAAACGGCTTCAATTGGCCCCCTAGGGCTAGCGCGCAAGTCAAGCTGATTGCCTAAGACCTTTGTCGTTAGCCACATCCTGCCGTGGTGCTCATACACTGCGGCTGTTCCGGGTGAAAACTGCTTCAACCAACCCGACGTCGATGGCTCCTGATCGCGAGGCGGACCGAACACCGTCATTACGAGTTTCCCGCGCTGATCAGCCGAACCATCGAGCATCACATTGCCCAAATGATCTCGGCGGTGGCGGCATAAGCGGCCCGCACGTTGGATCAGCAAATCAATGGGGGCTAGATCAGAAATCATGACATCGAAATCTAAGTCAAGGGATTGTTCAATCACCTGACTAGCGATCAAAATGCGGCCGCGTCGATCTGAATGGGTAGACATCGGGCCAAATCGCCGAAGAACACCATTCTCGATTCTTACCCTGTCAATGAACGCAAACCTCGCATGGAATAGCTCCACATCAATTTCAACGCCACTTTCCTTGACAGCCTGCGTAATTGCATCAAAGGCATCTAAAACATCCTGAACCGTGTTTCTCACCCAGGCGACGCAACGCCCTTGCGTCGCGGCCTTGACGGCAATTTGAGCTACCTCGTCAAATTTGGTTCGGTAATCTACTTCATAAGAGCGCATCAACATTGGATCGGCTTCGACCGCCTGGCTAACCACCCTACCCTCTTCGTCGAGATAGGAAATGCTCGGGTAGGGCGTGAGTTGACGATCGTCTTTGGGCGGTAACGCGCTTTGTGTCCCGAATATCCCCATCGGAGCTTTGACGACTCGCCCTAAATACAGATTACGGCCCTTGCCAAACGCCCTGAGAAGCTCTCCTCGCTCTTTACTTGGCAGCGTTGCCGACAAAAGAACGACATTGCCTCCACTAGAGGCGTGAATTTCGACCAGAAACTCCAATAAACTGTGTTGATAGGGATCGTAGGCATGCACTTCATCAATGATTAGCACTTTTCTGAATAGACCAAACAGGCGTAGGCTCAAATGTTTTACTCGCAATATCCCTAGTAACGCTTGATCAATCGTACCCACACCAATATGCGCGAGAAGGGCGACCTTCCGATGATCGCTTAACCAAGCAGATGCCATTTCAGACGCCGCATCTTCGTATCGATCTCTTGACTGAAGTGCCACCAATTCTTTCATCAGTTTCGCCTGGCCATGACTTAAAACCAATGACGCAATTTCGGGATTCTCGAAAATCCCTTCGGCGATTTTCTCCATACGTCTGAACATCCCGTTGGCCGTTGCCATTGTGGGCAGAGCAAAGAAAATACCTTCCGCGTGCCCAGCCTGCATCTGCCGCAGGGCCAGAAGCAATGCCGCTTCCGTTTTACCCGAACCCGTCGAGTCCTCGATGACGAAAATAGAAGGGCCTTCATTTAACACGGGGACGTCCTCGCATTGTCGTTGCAAGGGGCGCAGGTTAGGGGCCGCACCTAGGCCGAAAACTACTTTTCGGGCCGACTGTACGGTCACCAAGGGATCACCAATCCTATGGGTTTGGATAGCGGCCGCAGCGCGTTCAGTAGCATGCTCCCAATAGGCCTCAAACCAATTCTGCGTTTCACCGGACTGGGGCGCAAGCGTGTAAGCAAAATACCTCGTGTCTGAGCCGATCCAATCGGCAACGGTCAGTAGGCCGTTCAATTGCCAGCAAAGCAAGGCCAACTGTTGCGGATTGACTGAATCGGTTGCGTTCGTGGAATGCACGACACTTGGTTGACCGACGAATATCTCAAGCATCAATTGAGCGAAATCTCGTGCATCTATTAGGGATGCAGAGGTGAACGCGTAACGATCCATTCCAGTCGCAACGGGCGCCCCATGGTGAGAGCAAACAGCACGTACGAGCTGATCGAGGTTACCATCGTCGAGATGAGCCAGGAATTTATTTTCCGCCCGGAGCGTTGACTTCATGTCGCTCCAAATCATGGTCCCAACCTCGTCGTGATGCCGCCGACTGTCGCAAATCGAATGCTCGTTTACCTGCGCGAGCTCCGAAACTTTCCACTGGAAGTTTTCCGCGAACTTCCCAAGATCGTGGATCGTCGCAAGCCACACGAACAAGTTGACGACGACTGCCTCGGGTAACTTGAGCACCCGACCTGCCCAGCTGACAAACTCCGATCGTTGAGATAGGAGGGAAGTTGTAACGGCGGCAACGTCTAGACTGTGCAGGACCAGTGGATGCCAGCCTACATCTGACTGAACGGGCATCGCCTTGCCCCAGTAGCGCCGAGCAAGCATAGTCATTCTGGCTTGCACTTCCGGTTTTAAAGCAAAGTTGACGATTGAACTAGGTATGAGTTTTTGGCTAAGCACTTATTGGCAATCGTTTCCTAGGGCACTATTGTTGCGATTAAACCTTGATGTGTCTAGGATTCGGCCTACTCGCGTAAATCAATTGCGTTGCGATCTTCAGTATTTCCTCCTTAAAAAGCAATTGCTACTGACATTTGAAGACAATCTAAGAGCGATAGCCCATCGATTCAATGACGATTGAGTTTCCAACGTGGGCAGTTAACTTCAACCGACCATTCTCACACCTATCATGGCGATGTCAGTATCGAGAAACATCCACAGCCTTATTCCATCACAGATCAGTTAAGCTGGCAATGCAATATAGAACGTCGTTTTTTTGTCTCGCCCGTTTGGGGGATGTTCACGCTAGACCAGTTCCGCATCCATATCCCGAGCAAGCTTCACCCGTCGACTCACCCCAGCATGGATATAAATCGCCGTGGTGTTGATCGAGGAATGCCCAAGCTGCTCTTGAGCTGCCTTCAGATCTCCTCCACTTTTGGCCAGCAAATGTACGGCATGAGTGTGCCGAAGACTGTGGGGCGAGACATTCATAAACCGCGAGGCAAGCCGGGCATTGGAGTCCATCAGCCCAACGACCAAGGACCCAATAAAAGTATCTAGATCGCCGTAGAGCCCAGAGTAGCTTAATGCCCCATGCTGGCTCAAGAGTAACGGCCTCTCAAAATCCACAAACCGCCCAGCCACCCTTTTGAAGTCCGCCCAGTGCGCCTCCAACAGGCCCAAGACCACTGTCGACAAGCCCACTTCCCTTTCTTTATTCCCCTTACCCTGAACTTTTAGAATGGTCATCCCTTCAAAGCCTTCCAACTCATCGGGGAGTCTGAACTCGAACTGCCCACGCCGAGCATCGATGAGTTCCTGGGAGCGAAGCCCGGTGACATAGAGAAGCCCGATGGCCGCCCGGATCCGACGCTCCCGTGGCGTCTCACCTCGCGTTTTGGCAAAGGCCCAAAGAATCTCCCATTCTCGTTTTGAGAGCGCTTTTTCGGTCGCACGGCGGAGTGCCGTAAAACTCTCCACCCCCATGCCGGCCATGGGGTTCATTCTTAAGTACCCGACTTCGACCAACCACCGGAGGAGTCCCCCGACGATGGTCATCGCCTGGTGATGACTAGTTGGCCCTAAACTTCTCACAAAGGGCCGCCAGGCAATATCAGATCTTTCGGTCGCGGGCGGCGCACACCAGGCATTCGGGATATCGCGAAGCCAAGCTCGGTACGCCACCATCTCGCTCAAACCTACATCAGACAGCCCGACCCTACGCTCAAAAAGACAATACAAATAGAACCGCTCAACCTCCTTGGTGTAGGCCCGAAGCGTGTGCCGGTTGGCCGAGCGGGTTCGCAAGAACTGGCGAATCGCACCCAAGTCGTCCTGTATCAGGTTGTCTTGATCATCGCGCATCGAGAGCGCACCGAGCGGCGCGCGGTTCCGACCCCCCTCTCCTTCGAGTCCCAACGGCACCACCAGTAACTCCAAGGGCGAGATCGACGCATTGACACTCGGCACCCTTGCAATCGGCTGCTCCCGTAAGGTCAAATGAGAACTCGCCCCTAAGGATTGAAGGACGACCGCGTAATCATTAAAAAACTTCCGGATGGTTGCAGCCGCCGTCGGCCCCACCCCGGGAACTTTTCTGAACCAGTTTTTTCCTTTGAGATCAATCCAGCCGCGAAGCTGATCGAGCGTAATGATGCCGATCGCCACCAACCCCCGCGCTGCCCGCTCGGGCAACCAGCCTTCCAGCGCGTCACCGCCCAGGGGCACATCGGCCACATTCATCGACAGCCATTCGATGGCCTGAAGTTGTCGCTCGATGAGGCGCTCGCGCTGATCGTCGACACTCTGCTCGGGTCGACCCGCGCGACGTGCCACCTGAGGAGAGCCGACCGCACCGAAATCCGTACAGTAGACTTGATAGAGTCCCGGCAACTCCCGCTCGCCAAACGCGTCCGCATCAAAGGTCTTCCGCCAGTCCTCAAAGGACAGCGGCCCTGCCGCCGCCCTGTTCTCCTCACGACTCCGAAGCTGATGCGTTTGTCGCCCCCGAAGGTTTGAAGCTGAGCGGCGAAGCACACTGCCGAGCTCAGGTCTGCCCTTGGCGCGTGCTCGACGATTCAACTCATCCACGAACGCTTTGAACTTTAGCTTCGAGGCCACCACGGAGCTCACCCCAAGATAGCGGGGCGCAGCATCATCGATCGGCACGCCTTGGACCACGGCGCGCAAAAAGGCGAGATCGAGGGTGGTGATTTTCAAGGGATCAAAGGCTTTGAGACAAGGTCATGGCAGGAACCCTTAAAAGCCGCGCGACCAAGTTCAACCCGCCTATCCAGCGGGGCCACCAAAAACCCGATCGGAATGCAGCCCGCACACGGTAAACGGCACAACGACGGATCAAACGTAAAACTGGCCAAGGCGTGAACTCCAAGAAATTTGAAGGAAGGAAATACGCTAAGTCATTGATCTATAACGGCGGGGCTTTTTCGCTACCCTCTGCTTTTCAAAAGGGCAATAAAATCAGTAGATATTTTACAGCATTGATAATAAACATTATCTTTAGTGTAATACTAAGAACACTCACCACGAATGTCAATCGATATACATAGAATAGGCGTCAGAAATGCGCCAAGTACTCCGTCCGCCAGGGTTCAAACAGGCCGTGGCCAGGCGCCTCGGCCGTCTTGACCAAGCCACCCGGCACTACCGCAGGCGTTCTTTGAGCCGCTCCATCAGATCCATTTGGTCATGCAAAATAGCCAGGATCAGCGCAGGCTTGCCCGCCCGTGCCATGCAAAAAATGTAATGTCTGCCACTTGTGACCATGCGCAGATCCGGGATCAGCCAACTCATGTCTTTGAAAATCCCCTCCCCTTTCGCCACGGCCTCAGCGCTCTTTTCGAGTGCAGCGATGTAGGTTCGGCACTGCGCTTCACCCCAAGTCTTCACGGTGTATTTTGTGATCTCGCGAAGGTCAGCCAAAGCGGCCCTGCTGACCACATAGGAACGCTTCAAGCTTGGTCGCCAAGCTTCATCGCCTCTTCAGCGATTTCGGTCAGACTGAGCGACACGACTTCGCCCGCTTCGCTTTGTCGCATTCGATCCTCAAGGAGCGCCTTGAGCTCGCCAAGCGCCCGCATTTCGTCGGAGGGCGCTAAGAAAAGGCGCTCAATCGCGTACTCTTTGATGGATTTGCCCTGAATGGCGGCCATCGCTTTGATGCTTTGGTGTTGCTGGTCGGTGATGTCAATCGTCAGTCGGCTCATGGTGCACGTCCTTCTATAGGATCCCACATTAGCACAAATGTGGGTTTGATGGAATAACATGATGAACAGAAACGAGCTAGCTCGAGAGTGACTCGCAGGCACCCTTCCAAACTAGCCCGCCCTCACCTCCCCGAGCAACTCGGGATGACGCTCCAGGACCTTAAGCAGCTTGACCAAGGCCAGCGGCGGTTTTGTCTTACCGTTCTCGTACCGCGAGAACGCGTTGATGCCACCGCCGAAGATTTCTGCGGCTTGGCGCTGATCAAGGTCGAGCTTCCTACGCACTTTGGCGATATACGCGGGATCCACATACGCTGCGTTGACCTGACGCTGGAAGTCTCCCAACAACCCGCTGTACCGGTCACCATGCTCCCGATTCAAGATCACTTCACCACAGGCCGGGCAAAAGTCGCCCGTCACCTCGGCAATCGTGGTCGCCTCACCCTTGTAGATATAGGGGATATCACGCGTGTCATGGATCAATTCTGCAGCACCGCAGCATGGGCATTTCATCGTCACAGCTCCTTAAAAGAAACAATCAGCACGTCTTCGACCACGGTCAGCTTCAAATACACCTCGACATCTGAAGCTGTCTTTGTGTGATACACGTCCTGCCAAATTCGGTGATCCGCGTGAGTGGTCATGCTCTTATAGAAATCAGCTGGATTTAGGGCCATGATGACCGCGCACATCCCCGCCATATCATCGATACCGAGGTCGCTAGCGCCACTAAATGCGCTGGCCGTGGCCCTCACCTGGCCCGCCTCAACCAAGGCTTTAACGACGTGCAGCTTGCAATGCGGCGTGCCTTTTTCCATTGCACATTATAACCGACTAGGTGTATTTGGCAAGTAGGTTAAAGACGCAACTTACGGTAACGCGTTCCAAGCCCACCCATGAGGAGGCTCTCCCCCATGGCTCAGCTTGGTGTATGCCAAGGGTTAGTCACGGTCAGTCCAGCCGCTTGGAACGGCGCGACATCGCGCGTTGCGACCATTAAGGTGCTGACAGTGGCCGTGGCTGCAATGTAGCCGTCGGCCTGGCTGATCGCCCTACCCTCGGCCTTCGCGCGTGCCATTAGGGTCGCATAGGCTTTCGATTCGTCCAGATCAAAGGGCAAAATGCGCCCCACAAAGGCCGGCAAGACCTCCCGCTCCAAACGGCCTTCGAAGATCGAGCGGCGCCTGCCCTCGGGCATCATTGCCAAACCGTAGCGCAGCTCGGCCACCGTAATGGCGGAAAGGTAGAGGGTTGCGACTACTTGCGCGTCCATCCAGGCCAGCACGCCAGCATCGGGTTCAGCCTTCCATAACTCCGATATGACATTGGTATCAATGAGGATCATTCAAGGCTCAGAGGCTCTGCGGGCGTTTTGTCGCGTAATTGATTGAAGAGCTCGGCTTCAGCATCCGTCAGTCCATCCGCCTCACGGGCGATGGAGACCATCAACGATCCAAGCTTCAAGCGCCCCTCTGGCTTGGCCGCTTTTTCCAGAATGTCTCGGACCTCAGCCTCGGTACTTCGGCCATGTTGAGCGGCCAACACGCGTAACGCGCGATGCACGTCTTCAGGAAGATTACGGACAGTAAGCATTGCCATGAAGTCACTCCGTCATAATGCATTGAATGACTTCACAGTAGCATAATGCATGCACACAAACAAGTGATGATCACTGAATGATGAGGATTTTAAAATCGCTGTGCAAACTTCTTGAAGGGCCCCGACCTAGCGTGCTAATAACAATAATCATGCAGTGTGCGAGCCAATTCAACCGCCCTTCCCTACCCCATGTCCAGTGTATGTATCTAGTCTGGTGGCTTACAGGAAGCCGTATTGGCGCCAGTTGTCTGATTTGACGGTCCTGGACTAAACGCCGGTGAAGAGACGCGCTTTTCTTCCCCTCTTACCGAATGATCAGCTTGGGAATCGCTCTTTCGAAGCGATCATCGCGTTGTCACCAATAGCCTCTTTATGAGTCGATTTCTGTTGGCGCTCATCGATTACTGCCCTTCGCGCCCACCCTTCGTCAGACCTCGTAGGATTGGATCAAACTACTATTTTACGCAATTTACATATAATATGTATCAATACACAAACAAGGGTTTAACGCCATGCAAACGGTTAGTGCAACCGACCTCGCCCGACACACTCGGGAGATACTCGATAGAGTGGTCAGCCGTGGGGAAACCGTCTCCATCGAGCGAAATCAAACATTGATCGCCCAAATCATTCCACCTCGGCGAGTCATGACGGCCTCACAAGCACTCGCTGGCCTGGCGTTACCGACGCTTAGCGCTGCAAGGGCCGCTGCGTGGCTTAAGGAAAGTAAAGGTGATTTTGGCGATGCGGTGCGTGATCCATGGGCATAATTTTTGATAGCTGCATTTGGATCGAACTTGCAACCAATCAAGATTTATTTCGACAATCGGTCATAGACGCCTCGGGC
>JAYVKZ010000364.1:0-7180 GCA_043767985.1 Betaproteobacteria bacterium | reverse complement strand
GAGCCCGCGCACTAATCTAGCGTTAATTTTGAAGGGAATATTCTGCGATTTGAGAATCGACTGGAGACCTTCAAAGTGCGCGATCGATGCCGTACCGAGAAAGTCGAGCAGCTTCGGCGCACCTTCAGCCAGCGCTTGCATGGCCGGGTTTTTGGTATCGAGAATGCGTAAAGGATTACTGTGTAAACGCCGCTTTGCTTCCTCGTCTAGTGAGTCCTGGTGTGCTTCGAAATAGGCAATCAAGGCGCCGCGATGGGCGGCTCGTTCCTCGGCTTGCCCGAGACTATTGATCTCCAGCGACACCACGGGTAGATCAAGATCATCCCAAAGCCTTTGGCACAGCAAAATCAGTTCGGCATCGACGTCGGGGCCCGCAAAACCCATGGCCTCCGCGCCAACTTGGTGAAACTGCCGATAGCGCCCTTTCTGCGGGCGCTCATGGCGAAACATGGGGCCGGCATACCACAGCCGCTTAGGGCCGTCATAAAGCAGATTATGTTCGATCACTGCACGCACTGCACCCGCCGTATTTTCGGGGCGCAAACTTAACTGCTCACCATTCAGGGCATCGGTAAAGGAATACATTTCCTTCTCAACAATGTCCGTCACCTCGCCAATGCCCCGCACAAATAAGCGTGTGTGCTCAACAATGGGGGTTCGAATGCGGCGATAGGCATAGGCGCTCATCACATCGGCGACAGCCTCCTCGAAGCGGCTCCATAGCGCTTCATCGAGCGGCAAAATATCGTTCATGCCGCGCACCCCGCGCAGCGCCTCTCTTTTAGGTGAAGCCTGCAGCTTGACACCCTCCGTACTGCTCGTGCTCATACCGTAATTCCGTCTGCGCTCTCTTGAATGACTGTTTTGCCGTAGCGCTTGGCCACATATTGTTCGACAATCGCTTGAAACTCTTCAGCGATCCGGTCTCCCTTGAGCGTGACCGTGCGCTGGCCGTCGACAAATACTGGCGCCACGGGTGCTTCGTCGGCTCCCGGCAACGAGATGCCGATATCCGCATGCTTACTCTCACCGGGCCCGTTCACGACACAGCCCATGACTGCCACATTCATGCTTTCAACGCCGGGGTAAACATTTTTCCACTGCGGCATCCGATCCCGCAGATGACTTTGAATGCGATCCGCCAACTCTTGAAAGAAAGTACTACTGGTGCGACCACACCCTGGGCAGGCGATCACCATTGGGGTAAACGCGCGAAGCCCCATGGTCTGCAAGATTTCCTGGGCAACGATGACTTCTTTGCGTCGATCACCGTTAGGCTCAGGCGTCAGCGAGACACGAATCGTGTCGCCGATACCCTCCTGTAAGAGCACCCCGATACCCGCCGTGGAAGCCACGATGCCCTTGCTGCCCATACCCGCTTCAGTCAAGCCTAAATGCAAGGGATAGTCGCTACGCGTGGCCAAAGTTCGGTAGACCGCGATCAGGTCTTGCACTTGCGAGACTTTGGCTGACAAGATTATTTTCTCTTTGCCTAGGCCCAAGACCTGGGCACGGGCGGCGCTTTCCAAGGCGGAGGTCACCAAGGCTTCGCGCATCACTTGCTGGGCGGTAAAGGGTTTCGTTCGGGCCGCATTGCTGTCCATCAAACGCGCCAGCAATGCCTGATCCAAACTTCCCCAATTCACACCAATGCGCACTGGCTTGTTGTAGCGAACGGCGACCTCTATCATCTGGGCGAAGTTATCGTCGCGGCGCTTGCCCGCGCCTACGTTGCCTGGATTGATACGATACTTTGATAGGGCCTGTGCACACTCTGGATACTGGCTTAAAAGCTTATGCCCATTGTAGTGAAAGTCCCCCACCAAGGGCACATCAATGCCCATTCGATCCAATTGCTCACGAATGGCGGGCACCTCTGCGGCTGCCTCGGGAGTATTCACAGTGATACGCACTAGCTCGGAGCCCGCAATGGCCAGCTCTTTTACTTGAATTGCGGTGGCAATCGCATCGGCGGTATCGGTGTTAGTCATCGATTGAACCACCACAGGCTCTCGTCCACCGATTTTCACCGCACGACCTTGCCAGGACACAATAACTTCTTGGCACATGCGCTTGGTTTGGGCGCCCGCGTCAATCGCCTCTAAGGCATTGGCAGCGTCAAAAGGAATCGTTGACATGAAAACTCTAGCGAATGGTTAAGCGAGCGATGCCCTGGGGCAAGTCTTTTGGCATGGGGACAATCTGCTCTCTTGCTGAGGCCCCTGGCGCGGCGTCTTTCTTCTCAATCGACACGTGAGTGGCGTTACCAATCACCGCACTGAATGGAGCCTTTCCCTTGAGAATCTGGGTGGTGCCACCCACTTGCGTGCCATAGAGCACCCGCTCTCCGCTTGCATCTTTTATCTCGACCCAGGAATCCTTGGCAAACTTGATTTGAAATTGGGCATCACCTTGAGTGGCCGCGCTTGCCACTGAAGCGTTTTGTTGGCTTGTCACCTGCTCTGTGGATTTGACCGAGTCGCCGGTCGGCCCAGGCGACGGGATCACCGATACCGCGGCTAGCGCGGAGGTTGCAGAAGGCGGCGTTACCTCCGCCGTCGATCTCGGTCCATCGCCACTAGCTGTGTTAGAGGCCGACGAGCTAGAAGTTGCCGATGCGGCAGGCGCGCTGTCGCGCCCAAGATCCATCACCTTTGAGGGTGGAATCCATTGCTTGGGAATATAACCTTCAAGGCCCTGTCCGAAGAAAAGCGCCACAGCGGCAAGACCTACAAACGCAAGACCTACCCAGACCCATTTGTTGCCTTTCCCGCCCTCACCGAAGCCAAGCGCCGAACGCTCAGGAAGTTTCCGCTCCAAAGTACGATCGGCCTTCAACTCGCTTTGGCCAAGCTGTTGATCGACCTGGGCAATTAAAGGATCAAGATCAGCGCTCAAGAGGCGGCCATAGGCCCGCAAAACGCCCTTGATAAAGGCAATGCCTGGCAACTTGTCCCACTCGCCTAACTCCAGCGCTTCCACCTGTCTTGCCGCCAAGCGTAATTGTCCTGCGGTGCCCTGAATGGATAGGCCAGCCGCCTCTCGCAAGCCCTTTAATTCAGCCGGAGTAGAGGCCACCCGCTTTTGCGCTTTGTCGACAATGCTGAGCTGCTCAGTCATTGAATTTTCCTTGTTCTAAAAATGATGCCTCGATCGACGCCGGGAACAAGCGCTTGAGCCGACTTCCCAGCGAGAGCTCAGCATCACGATTGCCGCGCAGACGTTCAACCCGCAGAGATAACCACAGCATTTGCGCATTGGCTTCATAGGTGCCGAGTAGGCGCTCCGTGTAAAACCGGGCTTTCTCGGAATCTTTCGATTGCAAATAGATTTCAGCCAAATTAAACATTGCGATCGGGCTGCCTGGGTCCACCCGAAAGGCTTGCAAAAGATAGCCCTCGGCACCTTTCACATCGCCAATTTTACGCAGGCAAATGCCAGCATTGTGGAGCGGCTTGCCAGGCGTAGCATAAAGTGGGTTTTTGGAGGCCCGATCAAAATAGCCAATCGAGGCACGCTCCTGTTTGTTCTGACAAAGGAACCAGCCATAGGAATTATTCAAATCTGAATCGGTCGGGGCTAATTTCAGACCCCGGGTAAAGCTATCACCCGCTTTCTGTGTTTCCCCCAGATCCATATAGACCAGACCGAGAAGGCCGTAAGCCGCAGCATAATTTGGATCGACAATAAGTGATTGACGGAGCTCTTCCAATGCAACACTGTAGTTACCTTTTTGGTAGTAACTTCCGGCCAACTCCAAGCGGATACGGGCACGCTGTCGGTCAATGGTTTCTTCTTGGGAAGTCGGCAATACCGAGCCAACCGTGCGTGCGTTATCTCCAGCCGTGTCCGCGCCCTCACCACTCCGAGTCGCACAGGCACTAAGCATGGCGCACACCACTGCGAGAACCAAGAACAATCGACAATTTGCCACGGCGTGCCTTGCTAGTGTTTCGCGAGCGAAGATCGAACGTTAGAAAAAAGGATCACTTTTTGCTTGGCGCTGCGCTCAGCCAAACGGGTTCGGTCTTGCACTTCGCCAGCCAATTGGCCACAAGCCGCATCAATATCATCGCCCCTGGTTTTTCGCACGGTGGTCACGATACCGGCCTCCATGAGCACCTGGGCAAAACGTTTGATCGCATCGGGTTTTGATTTAAGCAAGCCCGATTCAGGGAACGGATTGAACGGAATCAGATTAAATTTGCAAGGCAAATGTTTGACCAAGCCCAGCAATTGACGCGCTTGCGCCACACCGTCATTGACACCATCGAGCATGCAATACTCAAAGGTAATGAAGTCGCGAGGCGCCTTTTCGAGATATCGATGACAGGCCGCCATCAATTCGGCCAAGGGATACTTACGATTCAAAGGGACAAGATCATCGCGCAAGGCATCATTGGGTGCATGTAAAGACACCGCAAGCGAGACCGGGCAATCCTCGCGTAGGCGATCCATCATCGGTACGACACCCGAGGTCGAGACCGTGACGCGGCGTCGCGACAAGCCGTAAGCATTGTCGTCCAACATAATGCGAAGCGCCGTCAAGGTCGGGACGTAGTTTTGTAGGGGCTCGCCCATCCCCATGAACACCACATTACTGATAATTCGATCGGGCTTCACGCCATCGGCGCTTTTGTAGGCGCCTAGCGCCTGGTTCGCCATCCATAACTGCGCCATGATCTCAGCGGCGGTCAGGTTACGGGAGAAGCCCTGTTTGCCGGTTGAACAAAACCGACAATTCACGGCACAACCTGCTTGCGTGGACACGCAAAGCGTGCCGCGATCCGTCTCGGGGATGAACACCGTTTCAATGGCGTTTCCCTGTCCGACGTCGAACAACCATTTTCGTGTACCGTCGCTAGATACATGATCTTGCACCACGCCAAGCGTTTGCACGGCACAATGTTCGCTTAGATGAGCGCGAAAGCTTTTGGCCAGGTCGCTCATTTGAGCAAACTCAGACACCCCTCGTTGATGGACCCAGCGCATCAGCTGCGTCGCACGAAACGGCTTCTCACCCCAGGCTAAGGCTTGCGCGTGCAGGCCCTGCGCGTCGAGACCGAGAAGGTTAAGCGTCGAAGAGGGGGTGGTGTCCAAATTTATCGTGAGTAAACGTTCATGCCTGGGAAAAAGAAGGCAATCTCTTGTGCTGCAGTATCGACAGCATCCGAGCCATGGCAGGCATTGGCATCAATGCTGTCTGCGAAATCGGCGCGAATCGTTCCAGGGGCGGCCTTCTTGGGGTCGGTTGCACCCATCAAGTCGCGGTGCTTCAGGACGGCGTTTTCGCCTTCAAGCACTTGAACAATGACCGGACCAGAGATCATAAAGCCGACCAAATCTTTAAAGAAGGGACGCTCTTTGTGCACGGCATAAAAGGCACCCGCCTCGCCAGGGGATAAGTGCATCATACGCGCCGCGATGATTTTCAGGCCTGCGCCCTCGAAACGACTGTAAATTTGGCCGATGACATTCTTAGCCACTGCATCAGGCTTGATAATTGATAGGGTGCGTTCAATCGCCATGGTTATTCCTTGATTTTATTGAGAATTTTGGAGTTTTCTTAGACTTTTCGTCATTAGCCCACTATTTTACCAAGTAATGGGAAAAACCATTCAACTTGAGATTTTTCGCATTCGGCCCTACATTAGGGTCACTCGTATCAACCGGAGATTTTTCATGGCAATTCAAAAAGATACCTTTAACGGCAACGGCTTTGGCCAGGCAGTAGGCGTATTAGACGTCCTGCGTCGCAACAAGGTGTTGCGTAGCACCTACATCTTGCTCGCTATTTCACTCATCCCCACCGTTTTTGGGGCTTGGCTGGGCATGCAGTTGAAAGTGTTCAGCGGCATGGGCGCAGGGATGACCACCATCATTTTCTTGGTGGGTGCCTTTGGCTTAATGTTCGCCATTGAGAAATTTAAAAATAGCGCTGTCGGGGTAGGTTTACTGCTTTTGTTCACCTTCTTTATGGGCGTCATGTTGTCGCGCATGCTGGGCGCCGTATTGTCTTTTTCAAACGGCCCACAACTCATCATGATGGCGTTTGGTGGAACCGCTGCGATCTTTGGCGTGATGTCGACTATTGCTACCGTCAGTAAGCGTGACTTCTCTGGCATGAGCAAATGGCTGATGATTGGTGCTTTGGTGATCTTGGTCGCGGGTATTGCCAATATCTGGCTCCAATTACCTGCCCTATCCTTGACCATTTCGGCGATGGCGATGTTTATTTTCTCGGCTTGGATGTTGACTGACGTGCAGAACGTGGTGAACGGCGGCGAGACGAATTACATTAGCGCGACGCTGTCGATTTACATGAATCTTTACAATGTTTTCTCTAGCTTGTTGTCGATTCTTGGGATTACTGGGGGGGATCGGGATTAAGTTTCTTGTTTGCGTGCTTGGTGTTGTGTTTAGCGCACGCCTAGCAGTCTGGGGTAGGTGACTCCGCGAATGTCCTCCGCTACGTGTGGAGCGCTGGTAGGCGCTCCCCGTTTACGCAGGTTGGCGCATGCGCCAACTAATCTGCTCCAACTCCCCCTTCATTTCTCTACGTCACCTACCCCAGCCTTCTAGGCTGGTTCAGTGGACCGCAATAGGCTTACTCAAAGCAGGATCCGTTCAAATTCAGGTCGAATCAGCTAGGCTCAAATACCGAAATTGATTCTACGTGAGAGGTGTGAGGGAACATGTTGACGGCGCCCGTTGCCTTCAGTACCCATCCACCACCGTTGCACAGCACGCCTGCGTCGCGGGCGAGCGTGGACGGGTTACAGGATACGTAAACGATGCGTTTGGGCTTACGGCGGTCTTCGGCTAGGGCTTGGACTACGGCTAGGGCGCCTTCACGAGGGGGGTCGATCATGACTCGGTCGAAGGGGCCTAGGGCACGCCAGTCTTTGAAGCGTAGCTCGAACAGGTTGCGGGTTTTGAACTCTGTTTTCTCGCCGAGATTGTTATGCAGGGCGGCGTCTTTGGCGCGTTGGGTCAGGCTTGTTGCGCCTTCGATGCCTAGCACTGAGGCGGCACGGGTTGCGAGGGGCAGGGTGAAGTTTCCTAGGCCGCAAAACAAATCGACCACTCGCTCGTGGGCTTGCGGGTTTAGTAGTCGAACTGCTTGACCCACTAACACCGTGTTGATTGCGTGATTGACCTGGGTAAAGTCAGTCGGTTT
>JAYVKZ010000363.1:0-2644 GCA_043767985.1 Betaproteobacteria bacterium | reverse complement strand
GACTGAGTTTGGGGTGCGTATGGTGGGCGGAGAGGAGCGCTTGAAGGCGGTTATTGCTCCCAATGAGGTTTCTCTTGCATTAGGCCTGACGTTGGGGGCCCCTCGGCTTTTCGTGGATCGGGTAACTGTTTCCTACGAGAGCAAACCCGTGGAAGTGAGGCGCGCTTACTACGTAAGTGAGGGGTACCACTACGCATCGATGCTTTAAATTACGGGTTTTGCATCGATGTCCCGAATTTCGGATCAAGCTTGATGCGAAAAATTCGTGATGAATGCGATAATCCAAAAGTTCCTACATTTTTGTGGTTTTTCTCGACATCTAATCGCGTTGACCCCTAATTTACCCCCCGGAGATTCTTCCATGCCTCAGTTGACGGGCAAAAAACGCCCGCAGTTTACTAATATTCACGTTTCCCAAATCGTTGGTTATCGGCTGCCCTTGGCGGGGATTGTGTCGATTTTGCACCGGATCAGTGGCGCGCTCTTGTTTCTTATTGGGCTGCCTTTTTTGCTGTATCTCTTCGATAACAGCCTTAGTTCGGAAATTAGCTATGAAACCTACCGTGCAGTCGTCTCGCACTGGTTTGCCAAGCTTGTATTGCTGGTCTTGGTGTGGGGCTACCTCCATCATTTTTGCGCGGGCATTCGCTATCTCCTTCTCGACCTTCACATTGGTCTAGAAAAGCAACAGTCGCATAACAGTGCTGTATCGGTTATGGTCGTCGCTTTAGTGCTGACCTTTCTGATCGGGCTCAAGATTTTCGGAGTGTTTTAAATGGCGATGAATAAAATTATCACGGGTGCTCACTACGGTCTAAAGGACTGGTTGGCGCAGCGTGTCACGGCGGTCATCATGGCCGTCTTTACCTTGGTGTTCTTGGTGGTCTACCTGATGTCGGGCAAGCTCGACTACGGCACCTGGGCCAATATTTTTGCCCCCACTTGGATGAAAGTGCTCACGGTGATGACCTTTCTAAGCCTCGGCTATCACGCCTGGATCGGCCTGCGGGACATTTATATGGACTATATCAAGCCGGCCAGTGTTCGCTTGTTTTTAGAAGTCGCCACCATTTTAGCCCTTGTGGGCTATGGGATTTGGGCGGTCGCAATTCTTTGGAGAGTTTGAGATGGCAGATGTGTTGAACCATTTGGCAAACAATTTGCCGCGTCGTAAGTTTGACGCCGTGATTGTCGGCGCAGGCGGCTCCGGTATGCGTTGTTCTTTGCAGTTGGCTCAAGCCGGCTACAAGGTCGCGGTATTGTCGAAAGTATTTCCGACGCGCTCGCATACGGTGGCCGCTCAAGGTGGCATTGGCGCCTCGCTCGGGAATATGTCGGAGGACAACTGGTACTGGCATATGTTCGATACCGTCAAGGGTGCCGACTATCTTGGCGACCAGGATGCGATCGAGTTTATGTGCCGTGAGGCGCCCAAGGTGGTCTATGAGTTAGAGCATTTTGGTATGCCCTTCGACCGCAATCCCGACGGAACCATTTATCAACGACCTTTTGGTGGCCATACCGCCAATTTTGGTGAAAAGCCTGTGCAACGCGCTTGTGCAGCGGCCGACCGCACCGGGCATGCACTCTTGCACACGCTCTATCAGCGCAATGTCGAGTCGCGCACCCAGTTCTTTGTCGAATGGATGGCGCTTGATCTCATTCGCAATAGCGAAGGCGATGTGGTCGGTGTCTCAGCACTAGAGATGGAAACCGGCGAAGTCATGATTTTGGAAGCCAAGGTCACCGTCATGGCGACCGGTGGCGCGGGGCGCATTTGGGCTGCTTCAACCAATGCTTTCATCAATACTGGTGACGGTATGGGCATGGCTGCTCGCGCGGATATTCCCCTTGAAGATATGGAGTTCTGGCAGTTTCACCCAACCGGTGTGGCGGGCGCGGGAGTCCTGATTACTGAGGGCGTGCGAGGCGAGGGGGGTGTGCTGCGTAACAAGGACGGCGAACGTTTCATGGAGCGCTATGCGCCGACCTTGAAAGATTTGGCGCCGCGTGACTTCATTTCTCGATCGATGGATCAAGAGATTAAAGAAGGCCGGGGCTGTGGCCCCGACGGCGATCATGTGCTGCTCGATTTAAGCCATATTGGCGCTGAGACCATCATGAAACGCCTGCCTTCGATCCGTGAAATTGCCATTAAGTTCGCGAACGTGGATCCGATCAAAGAACCTATTCCGGTGGTGCCGACTATCCATTATCAAATGGGGGGCATCCCGACCAATGTCTACGGACAAGTGGTGGCGCCGAAGGACGGCAATTCGAACAGTATCGTCAACGGTCTCTATGCTATTGGCGAATGTGCCTGCGTGTCGGTCCATGGAGCCAATCGTTTGGGTACCAACTCGCTTCTCGATTTGTTGGTGTTTGGCCGCGCGGCAGGCAATCATATTGTCAACAGTAAGTTGCAAGCGACCACTCAAAAGCCTATGCCTTCTGATGCAGCGGATGCCACCTTGGCGCGCTTGGCGAAGCTTGAAGGCTCGACCAGCGGAGAGAATACGCAAGATGTCGCCAATGACATTCGTCGTACGATGCAAAACCATTGTGGCGTGTTCCGTACCTCGGAACTACTCTCGCAGGGTGTTAGTAAGATCAACGAACTAGCGGCACGCGCCGAGCATATTCA
>JAYVKZ010000362.1:0-35865 GCA_043767985.1 Betaproteobacteria bacterium | reverse complement strand
TAGCGTCGCAAGGGGTGTGCGTGATGGTCGGAGTGGCGCTGCAAATGAAATAAAGCCCAGTTCGAAAAAATATGATTACTGTTCCAGGAATGGTGAGGTTGGCAGATTTCATAGCGCCCGGGCGCGCGCTCTAGCCGTAGTAAGCCGTAATGCTCGACATAGTTGGCCGAGGTCAATTGAAAGTTGGCCCAAAAGGAAGCCGCCAATAAAAAGGGCAATACAGCAATGCCAAGCCAAACGCTCAGCACGGTCCAAAGCGTTAAGGTGATTAGGGCGGGCTGCAAAATTTCATTGTGAAGCGACCAAAGCGGCTGTTCGCAGCGCTGCAATCGGACTTTCTCTAGTACCCATGCACGCTTTAAAGCACCCGGCATTTCCCGCAACACAAATCGGTAAATCGACTCCCCCATGCGCGAGCTGGCGGGGTCGGCCGGGGTGGCCGCGTCACGATGGTGGCCGCGATTGTGTTCAATGAAAAAATGGCCATAAGCAGTCGGCGCCAAAATAATCTTGGCCAGCCAACGCTCGAGCGAGGTGTTCTTATGGCCGAGTTCGTGACCGAGGTTGATACAAAAGCCGCCCACAAAGCCGACGGTCAGGATCAGTGCAAACGCAGCATGCGCCGGCAAATCGACCCGCCTATAGATCCATGCGCCCAAAATGAAGGCCGACCATAAAATAGGGATCAAAAGGTAGGTCACCCAGCGGTAGTAGTGATCGGCATCGAGCATAGGCACGGCCGATTCCGGCGGATTACTGCGATCTTCGCCCAAGGCCCAATCGATCACGGGTGCCACCAGATACACCAGCACCGGGCTGATCCAAACCCAGCGCGCATCTCCACTCATGAGCACTAAAACCGGCCCAAAACCCACCACAAAGGGCACAAAGAGCGACAGAAGCCAGGCATAGCGCTTCGGGTCTTGATAGGAGCTTGCGATTGCGGACACAATGATTTCCTTACTGCCTAGCGGGGCCGGTGGTTTCACGGACGACCAACTCAAGTGGCAACTCTATCGCATGTTCGGCCGCGCCGCCTTGAATTCTCGAGAGCAAGACTCTTGCCGCTTGGGTACCCATCTCGGCGAGCGGCACCGACATAGTGGTCAGTGCCGGTGAAAACTCTTTGGCCCATTCGAGGTTGTCGAAACCCACCACCGAGAGCTCCTTGGGTATGGAGATGCCTCTCTTTTGAGCTTCGAGTAATACCCCCAGTGCAATCACATCATTGCCGCACATAATGGCGCTCACCCTTTGATCATTGTCAACAGTGTGCTGCCCCATTAACTTGGCGAGGCCGAGACGTCCGTCCGCCAAGCTATAGTCACCCTCAATGATGGCATTCTCACTCAGGCCCAAACCAGCTTCTTGTAAACCTGCCCGAAAGCCCGCCAAGCGTGCCGCCATCCGATCATTCTTTTGGGTATTGCCAGTCACCACGCCAAAGCACCGATGACCCAGCCCGAGTAGGTGTTGGGCGATCTTTTGACCGGCGCCGAAATTGTCGTAACCGACGCTGGGGTGAGGGGACGCGGGCTGATGCACGTCGGTGCAAATATAGGTGACTTTCTTTTGCGTCAGCGCTTCGAAGAGCGCCGGGTCATGTTCATACCCTACAAGTAACAGGCCCTCGATACCGGCTTGCACCAGGCTTCTCGCTTGCCTTAACTCGTCAATCGGGTTGAAATGATGAACACCCAGCATGACGTTATAACCAGCCGCAGTGAAGACTTTTTGTACTGCGTCCGTGAAGTCCGCAAAGACGGAGTAACTGATGTGGGGTATCAAGGCACCGATGAGTTGCGAGCGACCTCGCCGCAAAGCTTGCGCGCTCGCGTTGGGAACGAAACCCAGCGTCTCCATGACCTCTTGCACCTTGAGACGAGTTGCCCCTGCCACTAATTCAGGTCGATTCACGACTCTGGAGACTGTGGCCGGCGAGACGCCTGCGCGGCGCGCGACTTCGTAAACATTGACTTCCATAGAACGCTAATTTTCCAACGGACTTGTATTCATATGTTCCGCCCGATGCTCACCCAGTATGGTTCCCGCAAGAGGCGCTTTTGTAGCTTGCCCGTTTCGGTGCGAGGAAACGTTTGTCGAAACTCAACAGTGCGCGGTGCCTTGTAACCGGCGAGCGCGTTGCGGCAATGTTGTATCAAGGCTTCCACTAGCTCAGAATCACCCGTGACGCCTGGGTTAAGCAATACGATGGCCTTCACCTCTTCGCCAAATTCGGTATTGGGTACACCAATCACCGCGACATCTTGCACCATGGGGTGGGTTGACAAGACCGCCTCGATCTCGGCCGGATAAATGTTGACGCCGCCGGAGATAATCATGTCGATCTTGCGATCCGTGAGGTAAAGAAAGCCTTCGGCGTCCATCCAACCCACATCACCGGTGGTGAAAAGGCCTTCTCCGCGATGGGCAGCCTCAGTCTTGTTGGGGTCGTTGTGATAACGTAGGCCCAGTCCCAGGCGATGACGCATGTAGATCGTACCTTGCTCACCCGTTGCGGCCGGACGGTCGTCGTCGCGCAAGATGAATACATCGGTCAGGTTGATCACCTGGCCTACTGAGCCTGGACGTTGCAGCCAATCGCTTGAGGAAATACCGGTGACGATGGCGCCCTCAGTGGAGCCGTAGTATTCATGAACGCACGGACCCCACCAAGTGATCATCTCTCGTTTCACCTGGGGCGGGCAGGGCGCCGCACCGTGCCAGGCTCTTTGAAGCGATGTCCCCTTGAACTGAGCTTTCATACCTTCGTCGAGACGCAAAAAGCGTGTAAATTGGGTCGGCACCAGGTGAACGTGGGTGATGCGATGACGGTCAATGAGCTCAAGTGTTCGTGCTGCATCAAAGCGATGGGTCATCACCAAGCTCGCTCCGGCAAGGAGTGGAATAAAGGAAAAGCTCCACTGCGCCGAATGATAGTAAGGGCCAGCCAGCAAGGTCGTGCCATCGCGTGGCAATTGCAGCATCGTCATGGCGCCATTCGCCATGCGTTCGATCGACTCTATGGGGGCAGGCGGCCCACTCGCGACCCGGAGTACGCCCTTGGGTTTGCCCGTGGTGCCCGAGGTGTAAAACATCGGGCCACCGACAGCTTGCTCAGTTGGCTCGCTCGTATCGGCATGCTCCGCAAGGAATCTCTCGAAGTGTGAGAAGCCTTGTGGTAAAGACTCATGAGTTTGCGTGCATGCCCACAAGCGCAGACGCTGCGCAGTGTGCGGTGCGAGTCGCAAGGCCTGTTGTGCGATCTCTGAAAACTGGGAGTCGGTAAATAAGGCGAGCGCATTAGCATCGACCAACACATGAGCTAATTCCGCAGCGGTGAAATGCCAGTTCACCGGTACATAGCTGAGCCCAGCGTGATGAGCTGCGATCATCAACTCGAATGCGGCGCGGCTGTTGCCTGCAAACATGACTAGGCGATCGCCTGGGCGAAGCCCTGCTGCCTGAAAGCCCCGGATCAGGCCATTGGCTCGCTCGTTAAGCTCCACCCAAGTACAAGAACCAACCTCATCAGTGATGGCGGTGGCTTGCCCGAGTCGAGCCGCTGCCGCAAAAGTCATCAAGGCCATGGGGAAGTGTCTCCTTTAACTGAGAGTGATGCGAGCACCCAGTGACAAAAGCTTCTCCTCGATGTCTTCATAGCCGCGTTGAATCATATTGGCGTTTTGAACCGTCGAATTACCCTTGGCCACCAAGGCAGCACCGAGCAGCGCCATACCCGCGCGAATATCTGGAGAGGACAAGGTGGTGCCGGTAAGCTTCGAGCGACCGCTGATCAGCACCCGGTGCGGATCACACACGACAGCATTGGCACCCATGCTAATCAAGCGATCCACAAAATACAAGCGTGATTCGAACATCTTCTCAAAGAACAGTACGTTGCCTTCGACCTGGGTGGCCAGGGTAATCATGCAACTCATCTGGTCCGAGGCAAACTGCGGCCAAGGGCCATCGCCGATCACTGGAATCGAGCCGTCATGGTCTCGGATGACGCGCCTTTCCTGTTGGCCCGAGAGGAGAATGTGGTCTTTGTAGAGTTCGATCTTCACCCCCAAGGTCTCGAACACTCGGTGGCACATCCAGTAGGAATGCAGATCGGTACCCTCGACCTTGATCTCGCCGCCCGTGGCTGCGGCCAAGGCCAAGTAGGACGCGGCCTCGACATGATCGTGACACACCTTGTGAGTTGCGCCATGTAAGGAGGACACCCCCTCAATGCTTAGCAAATTGGTGCCGATACCGCTGATCTTGGCGCCCATGGCATTGAGCATAAGGGCGAGGTCCTGAACATGGGGCTCACTTGCCGCATTGCGAATCAAGGTGTGCCCGCGACTTACCGCCGCCGCCATCATGATGTGCTCGGTCCCCGTCACCGAGGGTTCATCAAAGAACATTTCAGTACCCGCGAGCGGCTTAGGGAGAACAAAGTCATAGGACCCATTGATCGTAATCGTTGCGCCGAGCTTTTGTAAGCCATAAAAATGAGTGTCGAGCCGACGACGGCCAATCACGTCGCCACCGGGTGGGTAGAGTTTGGCCTTGCCCAGGCGATGTAATAAGGGGGCGACACACATGATCGAGGTCCGTACCTTGCTGCACAGCGCCTCGCTAATTTCGCTGCTCGCAAGCGTCGCGACCTGAATGCTGACCCGCTCCCCACTCCTTTCCACGCGGCCGCCCAATTCGATAATGACTTGCAGCATGTGATGGACATCGATAATGTCGGGTACATTTTCCAGAACGACCTCTTGGTCGGTCAGAATGCAGGCCGCGATCATGGGCAAAATGGCGTTTTTATTTCCCGAGGCTTTGATTGTGCCGCGTAGCGGAATGCCGCCTTCAATTTCAAAAGTAGACATGGTTTCTTAGGTGATATTGGAAGCTTGGAGGGCCTGAACGCTTGGTTGCGATGGCGAAAAGCGTGGCTGCCCGAACTATACCTTGGTGGCTCCAGGCTTTGGCGCCCAACGCATTAAGATAAAGGCTCAACAAAAATGACTTCTAGTGGTACATTATTCAATCACTCTGGAGGAGCTAGAAGATGGAACAAAAGTACAGTGCCACCGTCGAACAAGTTTTTGCCTTACTCACGAATGCCAAATGGTTGGAGGAACGTTGTCTGGAGCTAGGCGAGTTGAGTGCCTCGGTGAAGGCCAAGAAAGCTGCTGGAGGGGTGACCCTCACGATGAAGCGTCGGGTTAAGCGCGATCTTCCAGGCTTGGTTGCCAAGGTCTTACCTTCGGAGGCGGATCTCGAGTTTGAAGAAGTCTGGGGGGCTGACGAAGACGGTGGCCGTAGCGGCACCCTGAACATGGTCGCTGTGGGGCAACCCGTGAAGATGAAGGCCGAGTTCGAACTGGTGCCATCGGGCAAGGGATGCATCTATAGCATTACCCACAAGTGTAAGGCCAGTGTCCCGCTCATTGGTGGCACGATTGAAAAGTTCGCCCTAGGGCAGGTCGAAGAGGGCTGTGCTAACGAATTTACCTACCTGGTGAGCTACTTGAAGGCCAATAAGAAGTAATTTTTCGAGTCGACTGAAACGTGACTAGGTTCGGCCAGACGCCTCTACTCAAGGATATTCTCGCCGACCGGCTGGATGCGCCAGCCCTCAGTGTTTTCGGCAGCATCCATCCTGGCGTCAGTCGCGGCGAGTTGAAAGCTGCCGCGCAGTCTGCCGCGCATTACTTGACCAGCCAGGGATTCGGGCGAGGCGATGTGATCGCCCTGTGGCTACCCAATACGCTTTCATGGATACAGCTTCTCTTCGCGTCGGCTGAGCTGGGGCTCCTGGTGATTCCTATTAGCACGCGCTACAAAGCCGCCGAGGTAAAGCATCTGCTCGAAGTCTCGCGGGCCAGTGCCATTGTTGTGCCCAGGCGATTCCTGGACATTGACTATGCCAACATTGCTGAGCAACTGCGCACCGAGGTGTCCACCTTAAAGCGCGTGTTGGTGCAGGACGATTTGACGGCCTTCCTGCCTTGGACGGATGCACAGCAGCGTCGTGAACTAGAGCGCCCGGTCCTCGCCAAGCAATTGCTGAGTTGCTTTAGTACCTCAGGCACCACCGGATACCCGAAGCTCGCAGCCCACACCCATGGCAGCATTGCAAGGCATGCCTTCAAAGTCGCCGACGCCCTGGACCTGCATGCGGACGATGTGATGCTGTGCCCCTTGCCGCTCTTCGGTGTCTTTGGCTACATGGCGGTGATGGCTGCTCTGGCCGCAGGCGCATCCAGCGTGCTGATGCCGGTGTTCGAGACGAATGATGCGGCGCGTGCCATTGAGCAACATCGCGTGACCCATATGATCGGCGCGGACTCTATGTTTGACCCCATGTTGAATATCGCGGGCACAGACTTCAGCACTTGGCGGCGTGCGGTCCAAGCGGACTTTGTGGGCTTGTCTTTGCAAGTGACCTTGCGAGGTGATGAGCGTGGCGTTAAATTTTCGGGCACCTATGGGTCGTCGGAGTGCTATTCATTAATGAGTTTTCAGGACTGGAGGGGTTCTGCGGACGTGCGCGCGCGTGCTGGCGGCACCCCTCATGACCCGCTCACGTTTGTACGTATTGTTGATCCAGAAACAAGCCTCGTGGTGAAGCCAGGCGAACCCGGAGAGATTCAAATCAAGGGGCCGAATGTCTTGGCAAGTTATCTCAATAACCCGCAGGCCACAGCAACAGCCATCACCAATGATGGTTGGTATCGATCAGGCGATCTCGGATACCAAGAAGAAGGTCAGGCCTTCGTTTATCTTGCCCGGATGGGGGACAGCCTTCGGCTGCGCGGTTACTTGGTGAATCCGGCGGAAATCGAAACCTGCTTGATGCAACACTCGTCCGTCGGCGGTGCTCAGGTAGTCGGTGTGAATCGACCAGGCGTAGGTGATGTTGCTGTGGCTTATGTAGTGCGAGTAAGCATCGCTCCAGAAGTTGCAGAGCTCGATGAAGCCTCGATGGAGGCCTCGCTGATCAAGCATTGCAAAGATAGACTTGCCTCGTACAAAGTACCTCAGCGCGTGATCCTGATCGAAGCGTTCCCAGCCATTAATGGCCCAAACGGGACGAAGATTCAAAAGCGTCAACTACGTGAGATGGCCATCGAGGTGCTTGCCTAAAGGATCAATTGTTTAACAGTTGTTTGGTTCAAGAGACTGGTGCACAATCGTCCAGAGACGCCCGTCTGCGCTCTTCATTCAATTCAAAAAGAGAGTCATTCATGAAAGCAATCAGTGCTGAGTTTTTCGGAACATTCTGGTTGGTACTTGGAGGCTGTGGCAGCGCGGTCTTGGCTGCGGCATTTTCAGGGGTTGCCATTTGAACCCGGCCGTGTCGATCGGCTTGGGCGCCGGTGGGCGTTTCCCTGAGAGCAAGTTACCTGGCTACATCATTGCTCAGGTGATTGGCGCGCTCGTGTATCGCGGCGTGGCAGAAAGCGAATAGTTCCTTGATCGAGGCTAAAGCCTAGTGAACTCAGCCTATATCGTCGGTGTGGCCAACACGGTCTTCGGTCGACACGAAGGTCGTGGAGCGCTTGACCTCATGGCCGAAGCATCGAGCCTTGCGCTTAAGGATGCAGGATTAGACCGGCTAGAGATGGATGGTCTCTTATGCGGCTATGCCACAACCTTGCCGCATTTGATGTTGTCCACACTCTTTAGTGAGCGCTTCGGGCTCAGGCCCACCTATGCCCATAGTGTTCAGTTGGGCGGCGCCACCGGTGCGGCCATGCTGATGCTGGCGGCCGACCTGGTGCGCTCGGGGCGCTGCCACAACGTCTTGGTCGCCGCTGGCGAAAATCGTGCGACAGGGCAATCCCGGGATAGCTCGATTCAAACCCTGGCTCAGGTCGGCGACGCGGATTACGAAGTGCCCAATGGCGCTTCCGTACCGGCTTTCTATGCCTTGTTGGCTTCGCGGTATATGTATGAGACCGGCACTCGCGAGGAGGATCTTGCCGAGTTCGCTGTCTTGATGCGCGGTCATGCGCAACGCCATCCCGAAGCCCACATGCGCGAGCCCATCACCCTTGCCGACGTACTGGCCTCCAAGCCGATTGCGTCTCCCTTAAAGTTGCTCGATTGTTGTCCTATTTCGGATGGCGCGGCAGCCTTCGTCGTCTCGCGCAGTAAAGGCTCCTCTGACGCGATTGTGGTTCGGGGTGCTGGGCAGGCACATCAGCATCAGCATCTCAGCGCACTCGACTCGGTGCTTGAATGTGGCGCAAGTGCTTCGTCTCAACGTGCTTTGCAAGAGGCTGGATTGACGACGAGCGATATCGACTATCTTGGCATCTACGACTCTTTTACGATCACGCTGGTGATGCTGCTTGAGGAATTAGGCTTTGCTCGGCGGGGTGGTGCGGCGCAGCAATTAAGGAGCGGTGACTTCTACTCGTCAGGGCCCTTGCCGCTGAATACCCACGGGGGCTTGCTCTCTTTTGGACATTGCGGTGTGGCAGGGGGTATGAGCCATGTGGTGGAGGCGGTGCACCAAATGAGGCAAAGAGCGGGGCCTCGCCAAGTGAAGAAGGCAAACCATGCCTTGGTCCACGCGGACGGGGGAGTCATGTCCTCGCATGTCAGCGTGGTTCTGTCGCGAGAGGGCTGAACGTGAATCAACCAACACCCACATGTCTTGCTTTACCCTTCCTTGAGGGCGTCGAGAAGGGTGTGCTGCGTTATCAGTCTTGTCTAGACTGTGGCGCTTCGCAAACACTAGCTCGCTACGCTTGTAGCCACTGTCAAAGTGAGCGCCTGGCCTGGAAAGAGGCCAGCGGCAAGGGGGCGGTTTACGCAGTCACCCGAGTCATGCGTGCGCCCAGCGAAAGCTTTAGGGCGTTGGTGCCCTATACCTTAGTGTTAGTAACGCTCGACGAAGGGCCAAGGCTTCTGGCTCACGGCCGGGAGAATCTCGCGATCGGAGATCGTGTGGTGGCCCATACCTTTACTCATGCCGAACAATCGCTTGTGATTTTCAAATGACTGAGCGTTTAGCCTGAGCAACGCGCTTTAGGCGACCGACTTCGAAAAACTTCGTCTCTATGCGGGAGCGACCGGCGTTCTGTCGTCTATTTTGTCGGTGTTTTTTACAGTGATAAGAAAGTGTTTCTCGGGGTAATTAAAAAACCATATGGAAATCAGGGTCTTAGGAGATTCTCCATCCCAGTGGCACAAATATTGCTGTGATTTATTTAACGAATATTTCAAATCGTTAGAAGAAGTCTAATTTCAAATAATAAGAAAAAGTCTATTTGCGCGGAGTGTTTGCTTTCGTCTGTTGTTGCTTTTCCTAGGAGGAAATAATGAGTTATAAATCTTCGTTGATCCCGCTTTTCGCGGTGGGATTGCTTGCAAGCCAACCTGCCCAGTCGGCGTTGGTGATCACGGCCGATGGCGCCAATTTGGGCTTCAGCATCTCCACGATTGTGGATAATATTCAGTCGCCAAACGGTATTGTCTTAGGCAGCGCAGTCAATAGCGCCGGTCAAATCATGGTCTTGGGCTTTGGTGCCAATCGGGTAGACGTCTATAACAATACGAATAATCAAACCTTCGCCAATCGGGTCACTTCGGCAAGTTTTACTAACGGCGTCACGGCCCTAGTATCCGTGAATGGTGTGGTGTATGGAGGTGGTGGAGCACTTAGAAAGCTCAACAACGATGGAACCACGGCGGCAACCTATGCCAATATTCAAATCACTCACGGTATGTGGACCAATCCGGTTAATAACAAAATCTTAGCGCAATCCTCGGGCGGAGCTTTGATTGAGATTGACGTGAGTGGGGCGACTCCAACTGTACGGACTGTGGCCAATAACGCTAGCGCAGACGGTCTCACCGTTTCTCCGGACGGGAAGTTCGTCTACAACAGTAATGGTCAAAAAATCGACATCGCCACTGGGGCGATCACCAACTTCAGCATAGCGAGTGGTGCGGACGGCATGGGAGTTATTACGAGCAGCAATAGCTTGAATGGGTCCATTGTGGTTAACACGACTAACGGTCGGCTCGTATTGCAAGATGCCTTGACCTTTGCTCAAACTGTGCTCGCGACGGGCGGTGGTTATGGCGATTTTGTCGGGGCTGACGCTACGACTGGCACCTTGATGTTTGGCTCAGCCAATGCTTTCCTGCGTTTGAGTTGTGGCGCGGGCTGCGGCATTGGCGTGGCACCACCACCCCCTCCCCCACCGAGCGGCGTGCCCTTGCCAGCCTCGATGCTTCTGTTTGGGCTAGGCTTGGTGGCGATGGCTGGCACAGTAAGAAATCGAAAGGCCTAGAAGGATTACAGGCATGTTTAAAAAGGCGGGGCTTGCCCCGTTTTTTTTATTGACTTTGCTGAGCCCTTTGAGGGTTCGCTGGGTGGGCCAGACCTGTAGTAGAGTGGCGTTGCGACCCACGTGCAACACCCCTACCCACAAAACTCACGATGTTTCTGGCGCTTAAATCACATGCCTGGGCTTATCCAATGCTCGAAGTGGTGCACATTTTGGGCATCAGTTTGTTGTTTGGTAATTTGATCTTGTTGGAAATACGGGTCTTTGGCCGTGGCGTTCATTTACCGGTGAAGGATCTGGCGCGCTTAGGGTTGAGCCTAGTGGCTCTCGGGTTTTGCATGGCGGCGGCTTCGGGGCTGCTGATGTTTGCCACTCAGGCTGAGGAACTTTTGACGAATCGCGCGTTCAAGTTCAAAATGCTTTTACTCGTGATGGTCGCTTGCAATGCGGCCTGGTTTCATGGTCGAGATTCGCTCGCGAAGCTGGATGGGCTAGCTAAAATGCAAATGCTCGTCTCCACTGCGCTTTGGATCTTGGTGGTGACTTGTGGGCGCTGGATTGCTTATCAATAGTGACGATGTTTCTAACCCTTGGAAAGGAGCGTGTGATGGAAAAGCTTGCCGTGGCGGCAATTGCCACCCGCAGAAATTTCTTGCTGCTGAGTATCAGTTTGCCCTGGGTGAAACGAGCCCATGCCCACCATGGCTGGAGCAGCTTCGATCAAGATAGACCCGTATACCTCGAAGGCAAGGCCAGGAAGGTCAAGTGGCAAAACCCGCATGTCGAAATTGAACTGGCACTCCCCGCCGTCTTAAGCCTCCCGGCTGATTTGACAAGCCGCGCGGTGCCTGCACAAACTGCGCCGGTTCTCGGAAAAGAGCTATTGGCCAAGGCTGTCGTACCGAAACGCAAAGACCCTGTGTGGGAGATCGAGTTCGCACCGCTCACCCGTATGCAAGCCTGGAATGTCCCAGAGATTAAGGTCGGCACCAGCGTTTCCGTTTTGGGCTTTACGTTCAAGGACGAAAACGGATCGGCCACGCTACGGGTTGAATACCTCTGGTTGGATGGTAAAGCGTATGCTTTGAGATCAAGCCCGGCTTAAAAGGGAGTGCTTAGGCAGCCAAAGCCACATACACATTTTGCACATCGTCATTGCCATCAATGCCATTCAGGAAGGCGTCGACCTCTTCGAGTTGCTCCGCAGTTAAGCTAGTGGGATTCACCGGATTTTTAGCTTTGTAGCCCAACTTAGCCGACAAGACAGTAAAGCCCTGAGTGGGAAGTGCGCGACTGACTAAATCGAGATCGGTCGGGTCGGTCAAAAATAGAGTCGTACCTTCCTCATCGCCGGCTTCGACGTCCTGTGCGCCTGCTTCAATCGCGGCTGTTTCGGCATCCGACCCCGCGACCAGCGCTTGTGCCTCAATCATGCCGACATGGTTAAAGTCCCAGGAGACCGAGCCTGAGGTGCCCATCTGTCCTTTGCGAAACAGCATACGCATCTCGGGTGCGGTGCGATTCACATTGTCCGTTAAGCATTCCACCATCACGGCCACTTGATGTGGGGCAAAGCCCTCGTAAATCACCTGTTCGAAATTGATGGTCTCACCTGTAAGACCTGCGCCCTTTTTAACAGCGCGCTCCAGGGTTTCTTTGGGCATGGAGACCTTGCGGGCCTGCTCCATCACCAGTCGCAGTTTCGAGTTTAGGGCAGGATCGGCTCCGCCGCGCGCGGCCACCATGATGTCTTTAGCCAGGCGCCCAAACAGCTTGCCTTTAGCATTGGCTGCGAGTTCCTTGCCTTTTGCTTTCCACTGTGCGCCCATGTTAGTAAAGCTCCATCAAAGCTGCATTATCCTTGAGTTCTTCTGGGAGCGCCTCGCGCACCATCTTGCCGGCCTTCATGACCACCACGCGATCCGAGACCTTTAAGGCTTCACGGACGTTTTGCTCCACCAGCAAAATACTCATGCCTCGCTCTTGCTGCAATTGCCGAATGGGCTGCATCAAATCTTGGAAGAGTTTGGGGGCGAGTCCGATGGAAGGTTCGTCCATGATGAGGCAGCGCGGTTTGCCCAGCAGTGCACGGCCAATCGACACCATTTGCTGCTGACCTCCTGAGAGTAGTCCTGCGCGCTTCGTGTAGAAAGCTTTGACGGGTGGCAATACCGAGAGCACCCAGTCAATGCGATCCTGTCGTTCGCTTTTGGGTGTGCCTGCCGAGCCAAGCCCGAGGCCCCATATTTCAGCCACCGTGAGGCTTGGAAAGATACCGCGACCCTCGGGCATCATGGCAATGCCACGTTCTGCCAAGGAGCGAGGCGTGTGATTGTTGAGTGCCTGACCCTCTACCAAAATGCGACCGGCATTGGGAGGTACGAGTCCAAACAAAGTTCGCATCAAGGTGGATTTGCCTGCACCGTTATGTCCGATGAGGCACAGCACTTCGTTGGCCCGCAGTTCGATGGAGACATCCATTAACACTGGTTTGCCGCCATAGCCTACTTCCAAGTGTTCGGCCTTGAGAGGGGCAAGGGAACCGGCTTCTTTCGCGGATGCTGTTGAATTTAGGTTGGTGTTCACGTCACTCATCCAGCACGCTCACCAAAGTAGATCGCCGCCAAGGCTGGGTCTGCGAGAATGGTCTTGGGATCGCCTTCCGCAAGTAGCCGCCCCTGATCTAAAAAGGCGATGCGATCCGAAATGCCTTGTACGATGTCCAAATTGTGTTCGATGATGCAGATGGTGATGCCTCTAGACACCTGGTCGCGCAGTAGGGCGATGAAGCGCTCGTAAGAGCCGCGATCTAGTCCTGAGGCGGGCTCATCCAAGAGCCAGAGTCTTGCACCTGAACTTAGAATCCGGGCAATCGACAAAAACTTTCGTTCGGCGTAGGCGAGATCCAGCGCGCGTGCATCACGCCGATCTGCAAGTCCCACTTTTTCAAGGGCCGCTTCAGCACGCTCGCGTCGTTCCGCTTGAGCGCTTTTCCCGCCGCTCTGCCAAAACCAGGAGCCACGCTCGGTGACCGTCAGTGCGTTCTCCAGCACGGTCATTTGATCGAACAACTTGAGGTCTTGAAACGTGCGGCCGATGCCCGCTTGGGCAATTTTCCAATGCGGCACGCCATTGATGGACTTGCCTAACCAAGTGACTTCACCGGCATCAGGGTTGAGGTGGCCGGTGATGAGGTTGAACAGAGTGGTCTTCCCTGCGCCGTTGGGTCCTACCAAGGTGGTCACAATGCCTTCGCGAAGCGCAATCGACACATCGTCAACCGCCTTGAGGCCGCCAAAGGTTTTGGACATCCCCTTGGTCTCTAGCAAGATGTTTTGGCTCATGCGCCACCTTTCGGCTGGTCGCGAAAGCCGAAAATACCGCCTGGGCGAAAGATCATCAACAACACCATGGCCAGGCCATAAACAATCTGTTGGATGGAACCGACCTCTGTTTGTGGCAGGCCAGGCAAATAGGAGAGAGCGGCAGGCAACAACAAAATAAGGATGGTGCCACCGACGGGGCCGAACAAGGTGGCAGTACCGCCAATAATGACCATGGCCATCAACAGCACCGAGGTGTCGAGCGTAAAGCTTTCGACATTGATAAAGCTCAGGTAAAACGCATAGAGGGAGCCGCCCACTGCGGCAAGCGCAGAGGACAGCACGACGGCCATGGTTTTGATGACGGCAACGTTCTTGCCAAAGGCCCAAGCGGCCGTTTCGTCATCTCGAATCGCCTTGAGACTGCGTCCAAAGCTGCTGCGCACCAGCACGGCAATCGTCACCATCACCAGCGCAAGACAAATGAGTGCAAGGATCAGGAATTGCGTCGGGGTGGTGATCTCGAAACCAGGGAGACGAGCCGGAGGAATATTGGTGATGCCGCCAATACCCCCGGTGACACCTTTCCATTCAGAGAACACAGTCATCGCCAACATTTGCAGCCCGAGCGAAGCCGCTACAAAATATTCCCCTCGAACCCGCAAAGCAGGTAGAGCCAGTGCAAGAGAGATTAAGCCGGAGACACCCATGGCTATTGCGGTAGACAATAAAAATCCTGCTCCCAACTTCATGGAGACCAAGGCGGCGGTATAGGCACCAATGCCAAAGAACACTGCATGCGCCATCGAAAAAATACCGGCATAACCGAGAACAAAGTTCAAGGTCACGGCCAAAATGGCATTGATGGTGATCAGTACCGCTAGATTAGTAAGGTAATCCCACATTTACTTCGCTCCTATCGCGCGGCCAAGAAACCCGGCCGGGCGCACGATGATGAAGACGAACAAAATCACAAAGGTGACCGCCTCGCTCCACTGCGGGTCAAGCTGCCAAATGGCTACGCTTTCCGCGACACCTAAGAGCAAGCCGCCATAGGCTGCGCCGCGCAAAGAGCCAATGCCACCCACGATGGTGGCAGCCAAGCTGATCAACATAATATGAGCGCCAATGCCGGGGTTGATGCCCTGTGTCATGGCGGTGAGCGCCGCGCCCGGAACCACCAGTGCCGAGCCTAATGCAAAGGCCACCTGGGCCAGACGCTTAGGGTCGAGCCCAAAGACTCTGACCAAGTCGGCGTTGTCAGACAGCGCGCGCAAGCCCGTGCCAACCAAGGTTCGCGACAGAAAAAGATGTAGTGCTACAAAGAACACAATCGCCGTGACAATGGCGACCATGGCAATCGGCGCGACAAACAAGCCCGGTAAAATTTCTACCGCTTTAGAAAGGCTCACGGTCACCGTCTCGAAGCCGCGACCAAATACGGTACCGACCAAGTTTTGCACAATAATCTGCATGCCGAAGGCCGCGATAAAGACGGTAAAGAACGCGCCTTCATGCCTTTGAATGGGGCGGTAAATGAAGCGTTCCATGAAGATACCAAAGGCGACCACCACTAGGGTGGCAATGAGCAGGCCGACCACCCAATGCCACTTCTGGGTGTGAACGCTCCACCAAAACAAATAGCCGGCTAAGGTGAAGGACGCGCCATGAGCAACGTGAAACACCTTGGTCGAACCAAAAATCAGTGCAAAGCCCACCGCAGTGAGCGCATAAATGGCCCCGAGCTGTAGGCCATTGATGAGCAACTGCAGGATTAACACTGAAACATCGCCATAAAAGTAAAAATGGGACTGTCGCGCTTAGGAAGCATCGACATAGGACGACTCATCTTCAAGAAACGCTTACTTAGCGACCAGATTGTCTTTCACCACTTTTGCCGCACCCGCCGCAATCACATTGATTTGCAAGGGCATGGAGACGGTGCCATTGGGCAGGAACTTCATCTTGCCGCCAACCACGTCAAACGTGGCCGTGGCTTTACGCTGCTTAAGTAAGTTCTCGCCGGTGATCGGCAGGCCCGCCTTCTCTAAGGCTTGCGCTAGCTTCACAAAGACCATCACAGCGTTGTAATAGTTCGCAACATAGGCATTGGGCTCCTTACCCTTCTTGGCACGCCAGTCTTTGGCGAGACGCTGACTCATCGCATCGCCGTTCCAGTTGACCGATTGAGTAGGGAAGACCGCCCCTGAGGCCTCGGGCAATTGCAGCACGGTAGGCACTGAGAAGGCGGAGTAGCTGGCCACGGGTTGAGGCACGCCGTTGTCGCGCAACTGCTTCATGATCTGCGCTTGTTGGGCACCAAACGAGGCAATGAAGACCACGTCGGGTTGCGACTCACGAATCTTGGCAGCGATGCCTGAGAACTGCTGTGAGGCACGTGGCACTTGCAAAGCCGTCACAATCTTGCCGCCGAGTTTGGGTATGGCCAACTCAAGTTCTTTCTTGATGGCTTCGCCCGCTGGGTCGTCGACATAAATGAGCGCGAATTTTTTGAAGTTTCTCTCGTTCACCAAGTAGGGCGCGAAGGCTTGAATTTCTAGGTTGACCAGGGGAATGACGTTCCAGAAATACTCACCAAGCTCAGCGAGGTCCGGGCCAATGCCACCACCATTGACCGACACCACCTTGGCTTTGTCACCGACCGGTGCAATAGCCTTGGAGACCCCAGTGAAAGCCGACAATACGAAAGGCACCTTGTCGACACTGACCAATTTGTTCATGGCGACCACGCCTTGTTGCGGGGTCGCCTGGCTGTCCTCAATCACCATCACCAATTTCTTGGAAAGCATTTTGTCGGCATTTGCATGCTCGACCGCAATATTGGCGGCGCTACTAAACAGATCGCCGTATTCCGCATTGGGGCCGCTCATCGGCAGGTTCGCGCCGAACTTAATTTCCTGAGCATGGGCAAGGCCTACGCTGGTGAGTACGGCACTCGCAAAGCATGCAGCGAGTGCAGCGGCCTTGAACATGCTTGTGCCAAATGTTTGCTGCTTCATCATGGTATTTGTCCCCTCTCATGTGTTGGCTCGGATAGCTTTGAGTATAGAGGGCAATATCCAGCCAACCTCGCTTAACGCACCAAAAATGAACGCTGTGATTTTCATCGGGTGTTCAGGATGATTACAATGGGTCGCCTATGTGCAAACCTGCTTCACCACCCCACACCCTTGTTGACCCCCTCTGGCAAGCTCGACTGAGCTTGCTTTTGGAATCCACTGGGGAGGGAATTTTTGGAATCGACCTAGAAGGCCATTGCACCTTCATCAATCGTGCCGGTGCGGCCATTCTCGGCTATGCACCCGAGCAGGTCTTGGGCCAGAACATGCACTGGCTAACTCACCATTCGCATGCTGATGGCAGTCACTATGCCGATACTGACTGCCCGATCTTCAATGCCTTCCGGCGCGGCTTACCGTGTCGCCTGGATACGGAGGTGTTTTGGAAGCATGATCGCTCGTCCTTTCCTGTGGAGTATTCCAGCTATCCCATCATGGAAGGCGCCCTGGTACGGGGTGCCGTCATCACCTTCGTCGATATTACCGAGCGCAAAGCCGCCGCCGATGCACTACGCGAAGCTCGCGACGAACTCGAGCTGAGGGTCAAGGAGCGCACCCAAGAACTGTCGGTGGCCCTCGGTCAACTGAGGGAGTTGGCGACCTACTCCGAGCGAGTTCGCGAGGACGAGCGCACCCGCATCGCTCGCGAGGTGCATGACGAATTAGGCAGCCTCTTGGTGGCCTTAAAGATGGATGTGAACTGGCTCAAGAAGCGCATCGTGGAGCAAGCCCAGCCCTCGGAGCGCATGCAGTCCAAGTGCGACGATATGAATCGCCTGATCGAAGATGCCGTACAAAATGTCGGCCGTATCATCACCGATTTGCGACCGAGTATCCTGGACCATCAAGGTCTGTGGGCCGCGCTTGAATGGCAAGCTCAGGAGTTCGTGCGCAGCTCCGAACTCGAATTGAAATGGGATATGCAGGTCGGTCTGGCGCCGCAGTTTTCGGATGCTTTAGCCATCGCTGTCTTTAGGATTTTCCAAGAGATGCTCTCCAATGTGGGGCGACATGCCCAGGCTAGTGAAATACGCATCGACATCAAAGCCGATCATCAAGAGTTATTACTGCGGGTTGCCGACGACGGTCGTGGCGCCTCAATGCAGGCTTTTCAGGCGCCCGATGCCTATGGTGTGATGGGGATGCGCGAGCGCGCGCGGCCTTTTTCTGGGAGGCTGGTGATCAACAGCGTGCTCGGCAAGGGGTCTACACTGGAGTTAAGGCTGCCGCTTTCAACGATGACGAGACTAGGCTCATGAAGCCAATTCGTGTGCTGCTTGGCGATGATCATCGCATTGTGCGTGAAGGCCTTAAGCAAGTGTTTGCTGAAACCACGGACATTCTGGTGGTCGCCGAGGCACCCACAGGCAAAGAACTGCTCGAGGAAGTGGCCAGACAAATGCATCTTGATGCCAGCGCGGTAGAGAAAGCCAACTTGGATGTGGTTTTGCTGGATATTGCGATGCCCGGTGGGGATGGCCTTGAAGTCTTGCAGCGTTTAAGACAGGCTTGGCCGAGCTTGCCGGTGCTCATGCTCAGCACCTATCCTGAGCAACAATACGCGGTTCGTTGCATCAAGCTCGGCGCGGCCGGATACCTTAATAAGAGTGCCGATCCTGACGACATGATTGCGGCCGTGCGTAAAGTCGCCAGTGGCGGTGTCTATGTGAGCCCGGCGACCGCAGAGGCTTTAGCGACAGCACTGGCCGGCGCGAGTGCCAAAGTCGGCCCGGAGGCCCTGTCCCATCGTGAGCACCAGGTCTATCGGCTGTTGATCACGGGACTAGGCGTGACCCAAATTGGTGCGCAATTGAGTCTTGCCCCCAATACCGTGAGCACGTATCGTGCACGAATCTTGGAAAAGACGGGTGTCAAGAACGACGTCGAGCTTGCGCTCTATGCGGAACGGCATGCCAAAAGGCCAGGTTAAGGGCTAAGAAGGCCTAAAAAGGCCGCAGCTTGTAGGGCAGGCCCTACAAGCTGTCCCAAGCAGTAAGGCGATTTTTCATCATTGCTGGTGGTTAGCCCCTTCTTTGCCAAAGCTGGCCCGCCGCTTGCATGGCAAGACTCCAAGCCTTGACCTTTCGCTTTGGAGACACGCCTTGTTTAAAGCACCCAATAGTTTCAAAACCTACGATCCCTATGATGCTGATCGTCCCTTGTTGATGCGCTGCGCCTGCGGCCAAGATCACGCACCCACCGAGCATGCCGCCCAAAGCGATGCGGCCCGGTCGCAAGATTTTGTGGAAGCCACCTTGATGAAGGCCTTGATGCCGAATGAAAGCATACGCCGTCGCTTTTTGTCGGCCGTGGGGGCCAATACCGCACGCGCGGCCCTGGCGTCCTTGCTGCCGATTCAGGCCCTGCAAGCCATGGCTCAGGAAAAGGCACCGTTAGAGAAGAAAGAGCTCAAAATTGGCTTCATCGCCATCACCTGCGCCAGTCCTTTGATCATGGCTGATCCACTGGGTTTTTATCGACGTGAAGGTCTCAGCGTTCAACTTAATAAAACTGCGGGTTGGGCCCTGATCCGCGACAAGATGCTCAATAAAGAGCATGACGCAAGTCACTTCCTCTCGCCCATGCCACTCTCCATCTCGATGGGTGTAGGGTCGAACCAACAGGCAATGCGCGTGGCCAGTATTCAAAATACCAATGGTCAAGCGATTACCCTGCATGTCAAGCATAAAGACAAGCGCGACCCAAAGAGTTGGAAGGGCTTCAAGTTTGCCGTACCCTTTGAGTACAGCATGCATAACTTCTTGCTGCGTTACTACCTGGCCGAGAACGGTATCAACCCCGATACCGATGTGCAGATCCGTGTCACCCCACCGCCCGAAATGGTGGCGAACTTGCGTGCTGGCAATATCGACGGCTTCTTAGGCCCGGACCCCTTTAACCAACGCGCGGTGTATGACGAAGTAGGCTTCATTCATATTCTCTCGAAAGAGATTTGGGATGGCCACCCGTGCTGCGCCTTTGGTGTGAGCGACGACTTCATCAAGCAAAACCCCAATACTTTTGCGGCGCTCTATCGTGCGGTGCTCACCGCCTCGAACATGGCTAGCCAGGCGAAAGATCGCGAGCTCATCGCTAAGACCATTGCGCCGCCTCAGTATTTGAACCAACCCGAGATTGTCTTGACACAGGTGCTCACGGGAAAATTTGCCGATGGTTTGGGCGGCATCAAGAACGTACCGGATCGCGCCAATTTTGATCCGATGCCCTGGCAGAGTATGGCGGTGTGGATGCTCACCCAAATGAAGCGCTGGGGTTATGTCAAAGGCGACGTCGATTACAAGGGCATTGCTGAAAAGGTCTTCATGGCGACCGATGCCAAAAAGTACATGGCCCAAGTGGGCCTGAAAGTTCCCGAAGGCTCCTACAAAAAATTCAAGGTCATGGGCAAGGAGTTTGATCCCGCCAAACCTGAGGAGTATTTGAAGAGCTTCGCCATGAACAAGATGGGCTAGTTGCAGTGTTTAAGACCTTGACCGCGAAAGCGGCTGTACTTTCGGTGCTCATCTTTCTGATTTTCTTGGGCATCTGGTATGCGGCCACGCAAACCAGTGCCGTTGACGGTGGCGCAGGCTCCGCTATGACGGCTGAGCAGATTGAATATCAGAAAATGATGGGTAAGGACCCAGCCAGTAAGAAGGCGACCGGCTTTCCAACGCTAGGGCAAATGGGCGCGGCCATTGGCAAGCAAATGGCTGATCCTTTTTACGACAATGGGCCGAACGACAAGGGCATTGCGATTCAGCTCGGCCATTCTTTAGGGCGAGTGGGGCTAGGGTTTTTGTTGGCCTGTTTGGTGGCGATTCCCTTTGGTTTTCTGATTGGCATGAGCCCGCTCTTGCAAAAGGCCTTCGATCCTTTCATTCAGGTACTGAAACCAATTAGTCCCCTAGCCTGGATGCCCTTGGCGCTCTATACGATCAAGGACTCCTCCATCTCCGGCATTTTTGTGATCTTTATTTGCTCGGTATGGCCGATGCTGATCAACACTGCCTTTGGGGTTTCCTCGGTGAAGCGTGAGTGGCTGAACGTCGCTTCGACCCTGCAAGTGTCGCCCTTAAGAAAAGCCTTCTTGGTGATTCTCCCAGCGGCCGCTCCCACCATTCTTACCGGTATGCGTATCAGTATGGGTATTGCTTGGCTGGTGATTGTTGCGGCTGAGATGCTGGTTGGTGGTACGGGGATTGGCTACTTTGTTTGGAATGAATGGAACAACCTGTCGTTGCCTAATGTGATTTTTGCGATTCTTGTGATTGGTGTGGTCGGTATGTTGCTAGATATGGCCTTTGCTCGCCTACAGAAATGGGTGACCTATGTTGAATAACGCTGGTCACGTGCAAGGCTTTCTTAAAATTGAAGGGTTGGCCAAGACCTATGTGCCGAATAAGCCAGTGTTTGCCAATGTGTCGTTTCGGCTTTCGCGCGGCGAATTTGTTTGCATCATTGGCCATTCTGGCTGTGGCAAGACCACCATCCTGAATGCGCTCGCGGGCTTGGATACGGCCAGTGAAGGGCATATCTTCATGGACGAGCGAGAGGTGGTCGGGCCAGGTTTGGAGCGCGGCGTGGTGTTTCAAAGCCACGCCCTCATGCCCTGGCTGACCGTACGCAAAAACATAGCCTTCGCGGTGAACTCGCGTTGGCCGGATTGGTCCAAGGCTCAGGTTAGCGCGCATGTGGAGAAGTTTGTTGCCCTGGTGGGTTTGACCGCAGCGCTTGATAAGAAGCCCGCACAACTTTCCGGCGGTATGAAACAACGTGTGGGCATTGCCCGCGCCTTTGCGATTCAGCCCAAGATGCTCTTGCTCGATGAACCTTTCGGTGCGCTGGACGCGCTGACGCGCGGCACGATTCAAGACGAGCTAATGAGCATTGTGCGTGAGACTCAACAAACTGTATTTATGATCACCCATGATGTGGATGAGTCCATTCTGTTGGCCGACCGCATTCTCTTGATGAGTAACGGCGCAGAAACTCCCAAAGGTTATGTCCCCGGCGGCATTGCCGAAGTGGTCGTCAACACCCTTCCACGAGAGCGCAATCGCGCTGGGCTGCACCACCTGCCTGGCTACTACGAGTTACGCAATCACATGGTTGACTTCTTAGTGCTGCGCGCCAAAGCGGGCAGTGAGCCGCATTAGTTTTCGCTTGCCGCTTTACTTTCTCGCACACCTCAATATTTTTACTTGCTTCATCCACACCTGTCCACAAAACCATCAAAGGAGCCATCATGAACCGTCTCGACGTGACTGAAAAAATCATTTCCACCAAAGTAACCAAGGGGATCAAGTGGGCCGATGTCGCCACAAAAGTAGGCGAATCAAAAGAATGGGTCACTGCCGCTTGCCTAGGCCAAATGACTTTAAACGCCGCTCAGGCCAAGACACTTGGCAAGATTTTTGGTTTGAATGCTGAAGAGCAAAAATGGCTGCAAGTGGTGCCTTATAAGGGCTCCTTGCCGACACCGGTACCGACCGATCCATTGATCTATCGTTGGTATGAAATTGTGAGTGTGTATGGCACGACGATTAAGGAATTGATTCATGAAGAGTTTGGTGACGGCATCATGAGTGCGATTGATTTCTCTATGGACATTGTTCGCGAGCCGGATCCTAAGGGGGATCGGGTCAATGTTGTTTTGTCGGGGAAGTTTTTGCCCTACAAGACCTATTGATTTTAGTCGTCGTGCTTGTGGCGTTTGTGTTTGCCGTGACTATAGCCATGGTCATCAGAGTTTTTCACAAAATACACCGGTTGCCCGCAGGCGTTGTATTGATGGCAATGTTTGTCCCATTTTTTGGCATGGCCTGGCGGTACATGCATGTATACCGGTGTCAGGGGTACAGCTTGCCGGGGTGGGGCGACGATGACAACCGGCTGCGGGTACAACACTGGTGGCGGAGGGCGTGTGCCAATATCTATTCGCCCATAAACGCCCGGTTTAATTTCCCCGCCAATGCTGACCGCCACATCGGTCGCTGATGCACTCGCACTCACCAAGCCCACAAGGCTTATCGCGACGCTACCTAACCATGGCTTAGCCCAGCGAGACAGTCCGATTGAAATATTCATGCCAATTACTCCTATATTCAAAGCGCAATGTGAACCTTTCGGGCAAGATTACGAAGTCGCTTGATTATAAGCGGTCGATTGCCCCGATGAGCGGTCGAACAAGTCCGAGGGAAAGTCTCGTTTGGATAGGTGAGTGTTCTTGGAGAAACAAACGATGAGTGTTCAAACCGTGTTACTGACGGGCTTTGCACCCTTTGACAAGGAGCCTATCAATAGCTCCTGGGAGGTTGCGCGTGCGTTGAATTTGAGCGCATTGCGCGTTCCGCAAGGGAGCACCGTGGGTCCAGCGCGCACGTACCAAGCCAAGATTATCGCCCGGCAGTTGCCCTGCGAGTTTGATCGCGCGCTGGAGGTGTTGGCCAGCTTGATCAAGCGCCTCAAGCCCGACCTCATTGTGGGCCTAGGACAAGCGAACTCTCGCCATGATTTTTCAGTAGAACGGGTGGCGATCAATATTAATGACGCACGCATCAGGGACAACGCTCGTGCCAAACCGATTGACACCTCGGTAATTCGAGGCGCCCCTGTGGCCTATTTCTCAGGCTTGCCCATTAAGGCGATTGTGCAGGCGGTTCGGCGAGCAGGTATCCCGTCATCGGTGTCGCAAAGCGCAGGTACCTTTGTTTGTAACCATACTTTTTATGGGCTCATGCACCTGTTGGCGACAGAGTATCCCGACAAGCGTGGCGGATTTATACATTTGCCTCTGCTCCCTGAACAGGCGGCCCGTATTCCTGGCTCGCCCAGCCTCGGCCTTGACACGATGGTGAGCGGCACCCGCATCGCCATCGCCACAGCCTTAAGCGTGCGGCGTGATCGTCGCTTAGGCGGCGGCTCGGTGGACTGATGTTTAACGGCCTAGAGGTGCGGGCGGGTTGGCGCTATCTTCACAGCGAATAAAGCGGAACATTGCGCCTACCCGATATTCTTCACCTTTGTCACCTAAATACCGATCCTGAGCGCGGTAGGCTTGTCCTTCGCTCTCCATAGTGGCATTGCAGCTTCCAAACACCGCGTCACCCACTTGAGCATATTGCAGCACGTGCACCAGCTCATGAACGATGAAACTTTGGTCCTTCACTAGCTTCATATTGAGGTTGTCGCGGTAAAGGATACGGCGCTTGGTGGGCTCGTACAGCGCGATGAGGGTCTGGCAACTACTTGGCTTTTCCGGGCAAATTTGGGCGGTGATTTGCTCCTTGCTCATGGCAATAATGCTGGGAAGTTTCGACACTTCGATTGGAGGCAAGCCGGTGTAGTGAATAGCAACGGCAAGCAGTTGTGCGAGGAGAGTCGGGTCCATCTAACTAGCCTACCCGAAATTTCCACAGAGCGCTAGATTCGACCTTTCTCCGCGCTCGGGAATAGAAGTGAACCAGTCATCGAGGGTGGCATCAGCAATCGGTGATACTTCGCGCATTCGAATAAGAACTCAAATGGTAAAACGGTATGCGTCCGCAGGATCGTCGCAGCCTGGTTCACAGAGCCTAAGCGCGGATAAGGCCCGACTGAAAATCGCTCACCGCTTTTATGAGTTCTTCGCGGGTGTTCATCACGAAAGGCCCGTACTGGGCGGGCCATGGCACGTTCACCCACGCTGACTTCGCCTCGGTAGGTATAGATGAAAGCGTTGTGTGATTCTGGAACCATCAGCACAACGCAGCATATAGGTCACCGTTTCAAAGCCGCGGTGCGGATGATCGGGGAAGCCGCCCATGTAGTCGTCAGGGCTGTTGTTGCGAAAAGCGTCGAGCATTAAGAAGGGGTCGAGTCTTTGCTGAAGATCTTGGGTCAGTACACGCGTGAGCTTGACGCCATCACCATCACTGGTGGCTTGGCCGTGGACGATTCGTTCTAGCGTTCGGTAGGTCATGATGGCACTCTAGGTTTAACGTTGCAGAGCGCTCTCACGCTCCATGACGGATAGCAGTGCTTCAATTTGACTCGCATGCGCGAGTAGGCCGGAGTCCTGAAAGCGACCGCCTATGAGTTGTATCCCTAAGGGGAAAGGCACTTCTTGCCCTTGAGGCTTTCTAGGGATCGGTAGGGTGATCGCGGGTACACCCAGTGCCGTCCACACGCGATTGAAGCTGGATGAGCCAGTCGTACTGGTATGCGGGGCAACATCGGGCGCTGAAGCGCTCAGGAGCCCATCTACGTTGGCAAAGGTTCGGTCGGCCCAATCACGGCCTCGCTCGAAGCAAAGAAGTGCGCGGTGGTACTCGTCGGCAGGAATCTTCGACTGCTCGAGGAGGTAGGTGCGCAATAAGGGGCTGAGTTGTTCGGGCTTGTGGTCAAGCTCAAAGGCCAGGGCTCGCCAGGCTTCGTAGCCTTGCACGACGGCGTGGGCCTCGTAGGCTTCTTGAATTAAGCTAGGTAACTCTAGATCGAACAGCTCAACGCCCTGGGCTTTCAAATGCGCGAACGTTCGAGCCAACTCATTTTGATACTCTTCGCTTGGGGCTCCCCATGGAGTGTTTCTCAGGACGCCGAGCTTGAGAATTTTGGGGCGCGGAGCTTGTGCGAGCGGAATCAATGCTTCGGACAGCAACGTGCAATCTGCGACGGAGCTCGCAAAGAGGCCCACAGTATCGAGCGAGCTTGAGAAAGGCTTCAATCCAGCGGTGTTGATCAGCCCGAAACTCGGTTTAAAGCCAACCACGCCGCAGTAGGATGCAGGTCGAATGATCGAGCCACCCGTTTGTGTACCGATGGCAAAGCGAACCAGGCCTGCAGCGATGGCTGCTACCGAACCTGATGAAGAACCACCTGGGGTACGCAGGGGTGCGCGTGGATTGCGGGTAGGCGGTGGTTCCAGAAAAGCAAACTCGGTGGTAACTGATTTACCAATCACCACGCCGCCCGCGCGTTCTATGCTTTGCACGACGGCGCTAGGAGAGAAGGGCCGATGGCCGCGATAAATGGCACTGCCATATTCGCTGGGTAGGTGGCCGGTGTCAAAGATGTCTTTCACGGCTACCGCCGCACCTTGGAGCGTGCCAGTAAGGTACTGGTTGGCCTGAACTCGTAGCGAGTCAATTTGCTCGGCGCTCATCCAAGAGACGAAGGCTCGCCATTGATCTTGGGCTAGAGCGATGATTTCGCGCTGGGCCTGCAGGCTAGTGATCCACGCGTCAATATCTGACTGGGTGATGGCCGAGCTTGGTGGAATCGTCGTTTGCAAGAACTGTCCTTTTATTGGGTGCCACAGGTTGATTGCGGCAAAGGCGGAGTATAAAAGAAGCGTGGGCTAGCCTAGCCGCAATGCTGCGCGCTATGGACTGCGTTTTCTCCGTCTGGCTTGGGCCGATGGTTTTGTGCTGCTCTGTATCGCTTGGGACTGATGGAGCAAATCCAACTGGCGAGGAATGGCCTCAGCCAGAAAATCAAACACCTTTCGCACGACGGGGTTGGAGCGAATTTCACGGTGCACCGCAAGCCAGCACGGCAGTGGCGGTATTTGCAACATGGGTAGTACTTGTTGTACGCCGGGCAAGTAGGGCAGGTTGTACTGCGCGATGAACCCGATGCCTGCGCCACTGGCAAGTAAATGCCCGTAGGCGATTTGATCGTCCGTTCTGAGGAAAAAGGCCTCGTGGCTCACGTTAAACCCCATGCGAGCCATGCCACGCTCCAAGGTTTCATCACGGTCATATCCGATAAGTTGATGACCCCGCAAGTCCTCCGGTGAGTTGAGGCGCGCTGCACCCTGGAGATAAGTGTGGTGAGCCGCCGCGACGATCGCGATATCGCCAAGCTTGCGCGCGATCAGCGAGCCTTGCGCCGGACGCAGCATACGCACCGCAATATCGGCCTCGCGTCGTAATAAATTGGTAATTTCGTTCGATGCGACTAGCTCGAGTTGAATGCCGGGCTCTAGCTGCCTCAATTGAGCAAGCAGAGGTGGTAGGAGATACGCCGCGGCGACCTGGCTAGTACTGATGCGCACCGTGCCGCTGGTCGCCTTGCGTTGCCCGGCTAAGGCCCGCGCCAAGCTGTCCGCTCCGATCTGCATGTGGCGTGCCGGTTCGGCTAAGGCCAGAGCCATCGCAGTAGGAGCTACTCCCCTTCCTGTGCGCTCGAACAGTGCAGTGCCGAGTTGTTGCTCTAGCTCTGCGATGTGGCGACTCAAGGTCGGCTGTTGCGCGCCGATCTTCCTTGCGGCACCCATGAGGCTTCCGGCATCCAACACCGCCAGAAAACTTTTGATCAAGGCCCAGTCGAAGTTTTCAATAGCCATACATAAATGCATATCTTGGTTGCGATGATAGGCAATTGTCACATAGTTCATGGGCGATCACAATGCCTCCATCGATCAATGATCGGCTTGCAACAGCGTTTACTCTACAAAGAAAAGGAAAGTCGAATGACAAAATCTGCCGTTCTGGTACTGGGTGCAAATGGTCGCTTGGGTGATGCAGCGGTCAATGCTTTTTCCGAAGCGGGTTGGCGTGTTTTGGCTCAAGCCCGGCGCGCGCCTTCCAAGACCTTACCGGCCGGTGCGCAGGCTCTCTCTTTGCCACTGGACGATATCACTGGTTTGGTTAAGGCTGCTCAAGGCGCAAGCACCGTGATCTATGCCGTCAACCCAGCGTACCCTGATTGGGATAGCAAGTTGCTGCCCCTGGCGCGCCTCGGCATGGAGATCGCACAACAGCTCGATGCGAGTTTTATGTTGCCGGGTAATGTGTACAACTTTGGTGAAGAGATGCCCAGTGTACTCACTGAGCAGACTGTGCAGCACCCGAGTAACCGCAAAGGTGAGCTACGTCGCCAGTTGGAGCGCGAGATGAGTGATCGCGCCACCCAGGGTTTGCGCGGTATCGTACTTCGTGCGGGTGACTTTTATGGCGGCGGCTCGGGGTCTTGGATGGATCAGTTGATTGTTAAGGATCTTGCGCGAGGCAAGCTGGCTTATCCGGGGCCGATGGATGTTCCCCATGCTTGGGCCTATCTACCCGACTTGGCTCGCGCTTTTGTCGCGCTGGCAAGCCGTACTGAGAACTTGCGAGCCAAGAGCGTGGCGACCCTACACGAAGCGGGTGCTGGGAACATCCGTAGGGGGAGGGTAGGTCTTGAGAAAGGAAGCTTCGAGTCGTTTGGTTTTGAGGGCCACACCTTTACCGGCCAAGAACTGATTCGCCATATCGAGGATGCCGCAGGCGCGCTCGAGGTGCAAGCAGCGCAAGGATTTCGCATTGGCGGAATGCCCTGGGCATTGATTCGCATCGTTGGTACGGTCTACCCTTTGTGGCGCGAGCTTGCCCGCATGAGCTATCTATGGCGAGTGCCACATCGCCTGGATGGCCGAGCCCTGGAGCAAACGATCGGCCCGCTGATGAGCACCGAACCCAAGCGGGCAATGCGAGAAACCTTGTTGGCGCTTGGCTTCGGAAAGGTGTAGTTATTCGCTACGAATCGAAAGCTCGGTCGTTAAGGCTTTCCAGCGCGAGTAGTCTTCGCGAATGTAGCGTGCAAAAGCATCGGGCCCCAAGCCGGTCGGCTCCAAGCCTTGGCCACGCAAATTGTCGGTCACCTCGGGCAGTGCCAGGACTTGTCCAATGTCGCTCGCAATTTTGTCGACCACAGCGCGGGCAGTTCCTGCCGGCGCCAAGAGGCCAAACCAGCCGCTGGCGTCGAGCTTGGGGACACCGGCTTCGCAAAAGGTGGGCACCTCGGGAAGCACTTTCGAGCGCACTGCACCGACCAGTGCCAGCGCTCGGACTCGACCGCTTTTGAGGTGGGGCATGGCGGTACCAATGGAGTTGAAAGAGCTGGAAATTTGCCCGCCGATGAGGTCTGTCATGGAGGCCGACTCGCCCTTGTAAGCGACATGGGTCAGATCAATACCGGCGCCGCGTTTAAGGGCTTCGCCATAAATATGAAACGACGAGGCATTGCCAAACGAGCCATAACTCAATGGCGCGCCCGAGCTCTTCGACGTTTTAGCGGCATTGATGAAGTCACCAAGTGTTTTCCAAGGTGAGTCGCTTCGCACCAACAAGACGACTTCGGAGCGAATGAATTGAATAACCGGTACGAAGTCGCGTTCAACATCCCAGGGCGCCTTCGGGAGCAAGGCAGGGGCTTGTACGTAAGAGGTGAAGGTTGAGAGCAAGGTATATCCATCAGCAGGCTGACGCATGACATATTCAGTGCCGATCACCGTAGTTGCTCCCGGGCGATTTTCAACAACGACAGGCTGACCCCAACGTTGTGAAAGTCGCTCGGCGATCAGTCGAGTGACTCGATCTGGGCTACCCGCTGCGAGGCTCGGGATGATGAGGCGCACTGGTTTTGTCGGCCATGCCTGTGGTGCGGAGGTACCAGAGGGCTGGGCCGAACTTTGGCTGGACGACTGTGCGAGCGTTTGGGCGAAACTGCTCGACCCAAGCAGGGCGCTTCCAAGCATCGCGAGAGCGAGAAGGTAGGTTGCACGGAATGGCGGTGCATGGAATTGCGCTTGATTCATTGACGATGTTCCTGTCTTGCTTGAATCCAAGGCATGACCTCGCGAGCAAACAATTCGATCGACCGTATGGAGTGTGCATGCGGCAGGTCACCAAAAGCGAAACGAGTCAATACAAAATTGACGCCGGACTTTTCAATTTGTAGGGCGAGCTGCTCGCGCACGCTTTCTGCAGTGCCGGCGAGTGCACGTCCTGCGCTCTCCAGTTCATCCCAGGTCGACGGAAAGTACGCGGATGGCTTGGTGCCATGCTTGACCCAGAGATACATAAAGCTTTCATACCAGCGAAGATAGGCGCTGCGGGCGATCTCCTTGGCCTCTTGCTCAGAGGAGGCAATCACCATATGGCGGGTGGTGCCCATCAGAGGCAAGGCCTTAGCAGCATGACCGGCGGCCAACCACTGCGCGCGATAAGCATCGGTAATTTTGCGCACATGCTCGAGCGGCCCATTGCTCACGACATTGCAGCGATTGGCCACACACCAGGCTACGCTGTCCGGATTGCCAATGCCATACCAAAGTGGCGGATGCGGCACTTGTCGGGGTGCCATGGTGAGAGGCACCTTAGAAAACTGATAGTACTGGCCCGAGAAGCTTAGCTCGCGGGCCGCTGGATTCGTGTCTTGCGCCAGCGCCAAGGCCTGCATCACCACCTCGTAAGACTCGAGATAGCGCGCCTGTGCCTCGTCCATATTGACGCCGTAGTAGCCAAGCTCGAACGGCGAGATGCCGCGCCCCACCCCCAGTTGAAAGCGCCCACCACTCAAGTGATCGAGCATACAAATCTCTTCGGCTAAGCGCAGCGGGTGATACAGCGCCAAGGTGTAGACCAGGGGGCCAAACAAGATACGACGGGTACGCTGCGCGACAGCGGAATGAAAGATCGACGGCGAGGGCGACATGCCTAAGGGCGTGGCATGGTGCTCGGCCGTGAGGTACACATGGAGGCCTAGGCGATCATAGGCTTCTACCAAGCGCAGTCGGTTCTCGTAAAACTCGCCTAAGGCGAGCCCGCTCTCATCGAGATGATCGAAGACACCGAATTTCATTTTACTTTTTTAAGCCCCAAACTTCAGCTAGGCGGGCATCGCGACCGCAGTTGTAGCGATAGCCTTTGTAGCGGATCGGGTTCTTTTTATAGTAATCCTGGTGATACTCCTCGGCGGGATAAAACGTACTTGTTGGAGCAATTTCCGTATGGATGACCTTTACCGGACCTGCTTTCAGAAGCGCCGCTTTGCTGGCTTCGATCGTGGCGCGCTGGGCATCGTTTTCGTAGAAAATTGCGCTTCGATACTGGCTGCCATGATCGCAAAACTGTTGATCTTTTACTGTGGGATCAATCGTTTTCCAAAAGTACTCTAGTAAAGCGGAATAGCTGACCTTGCTTGGGTCGTACACTACGCGCACGCCTTCTGTATGACCAGTGCGACCCGCACTCACTTGCTCATAAGTCGGGTTCACGGTTTTTCCGCCGATATAGCCTGACTCTGCGCTGATCACGCCAGGGAATTTCTCAAAGTCTGCTTCAGTGCACCAAAAGCAACCTCCCGCAAATACTGCGCTAGCGCTTGCTCCGCCACTCGCAGGGGTGGGCGAGGTCGCTGTTGATGCAGCGCCTGCAGGGCTTTTCGGTGCCTGGGCATTGACATAGGCCATGCCAGCGGCCAGGCCTAAGGCCAAAGCGAAAGAGACGGTTAGACGTTTGAAGGGGTTCATGTACGTAGCTCCGGCAACTTGTCTTCAGCGGGTACGAATTGCAAGGCCACACCGTTATTGCAATAGCGTAGACCCGTCGGTTTCGGTCCGTCATTAAACACATGGCCTTGATGGCCGCCACAACGGCCGCAGTGATACTCGGTACGAGGCCATACCAGTTTGAAATCGCGCTTTTCACCTAGGGCACCAGGCAGGGCGTCGAAAAAGCTCGGCCAACCCGTGCCACTGTCAAACTTTTGCTCCTTGGTAAACAAGGGAAGGTTGCACGCTGCACAGATGTAGGTGCCCTTACGCTTCTCGTCGTTTAGGGGGCTACTGCCGGGGCGTTCGGTCCCTTCTTCAAATAAGACGTTGTAAGCGCCAGCAGGCAGCAACTTCTTCCAGTCGGCCTTGGATTTGGTGAGCGGAGTAAAGGTTTGAGCGCTGTTGGAGGAGGTGGACATGGCTATCCCTAATGCAAGAGTTGAGAGTTGAAAAATTGCGTTACGCCGGTTCATACTGGTTCCAGAATAAATGGTTGAGGCTAAAAGCGAAACAAAAAAAGCAAGTTCGCTACCTCAGTCCTGTCGAAGCGGGTGTAAAAAGCTAACATAACAGAGATCACGATTTGATATCAAATTGATGTACCGTTTCATTGCAGCGGAAGCACCTTGCTCGTTCGAATCGCGCGATCGAAGCCATCGAAGCGTCCCATGCTCTCTTGAAGCGCTCGAAGTCGGCATGAACATTCTTGCCGACTCAGGTTATTTCGTCGGGTTATTTAATGTCATGGACCATCATCACAAGCGTTGTAAGGCTTTTTTTTCTCGGTATCGAGGGCAAACAACGACCACCTGGTCGGTGTTCACTGAAGTCGGGGCTTTACTAAGCCACAGCAACCTTCGAGCGTTTTTCACTTGGGCGGAAAAGGCCCAAGCGCTTGGTTATTTGCGTATTGAGTCGCCTTCCGCCGAAGCAATAGGCCCACTCTGGAAAATGGTGGACAAGTACGAGGACTTGCCCATGGATTTTTGCGACGCTAGTTTGGTTCAGGTGGCGGTGACTTTGAAAATATCAAGAATCGCAACGATCGATTGGCGCGATTTTTCGGTCTATCGCTTGCCTGGCAACAAACGATTCATTCATGTCCTGGATGAGTGATCGAGATCTCCGAGCTTCCTGGGATTGAGGGCCTTAGCCAAGTACTTGCCTGTATAGCTCTCCGGCACCTGTGCCACCTGCTCCGGGGTGCCGGTCGCAACAATGGTGCCACCACCACCACCGCCCTCGGGCCCAAGATCGATAATCCAATCTGCAGTCTTGATCACGTCTAAATTATGTTCGATCACCACGACGGTATTGCCATGATCCCGCAACGTGTTAAGTACTTTGAGCAGCAAGGCAATGTCGTGGAAATGTAGGCCCGTGGTCGGTTCATCCAAAATGTACAGGGTTCGCCCAGTGTCGCGCTTACTGAGCTCCTCACCCAGCTTGACACGCTGCGCCTCACCCCCAGAAAGGGTCGTCGCGGATTGTCCTAATCGGATATAGCCCAAGCCTACATCCAACAACGTTTTTAACTTGCGATGGATCATCGGCACGGCGCCAAACGATACCGCCGCTGCCTCCACCGTCATGTCTAACACTTCGGAAATATTACGTCCCTTATATTGCACTTCAAGGGTTTCGCGGTTGTAACGTTTGCCTTTACACGTGTCGCAGGCCACATACACATCGGGTAGAAAATGCATCTCTACCTTGATCATGCCGTCGCCCTCGCAGGTTTCACAGCGCCCACCCTTGACGTTGAACGAGAAGCGCCCCGGGCCGTAGCCCCGTTCTTTTGCCGTGGGTGTTTCAGCAAAGATCTCACGAATGGAGGTGAACATACCCGTGTAGGTCGCCGGATTGGAGCGCGGTGTGCGACCAATCGGGCTTTGATCGACATTGATGACCTTGTCGAAATGTTCCAGACCTTCAATAGCATCATGCTCGGCCGGCTCGGCATGGGCGCGATAGATTTTGCGAGCAGCCGAGGTATAAAGAGTTTCATTCACAAGAGTCGATTTGCCCGAGCCTGAAACACCGGTCACGCAAATCAGTAAGCCGACCGGAAACTCGACATTCACAGACTTGAGGTTATTACCTCTGGCACCAACAACCTTGAGGCAAGTGTCACCCGGCGGCCTGCGCTTCTTTGGTATTTCAATTCGCAACACGCCAGACAGATACTGGCCGGTGAGAGATTCAGGCGCGGCCGCAATATCGGCCGGGGTGCCTTGTGCAATGACCTTACCACCATGCACACCCGCGCCAATACCCATGTCCACGACATGATCGGCATTCATGATGGCGTCTTCATCATGCTCGACGACCAGGACGGTATTGCCAATGTCGCGCAAGTGGCGCAAGGTATCGATCAGGCGATCATTATCGCGCTGATGCAGACCGATGGAAGGCTCGTCGAGCACATACATGACACCGGTGAGGCCCGAGCCGATTTGTGAGGCGAGGCGAATGCGCTGCGACTCACCGCCCGACAGAGTCTCGGCGGAACGATCAAGAGAAAGATATTCCAACCCGACGTTATTCAAGAAGGTTAGGCGACTCACAATCTCTTTAGCGATTCGCTCGCCAATTAATTGCTTGTTCCCGTCCAACTGCAGATCGGTAAACCACTTCAAAGCCTGCTTCAGAGTCCAACCCGAGACGGTCCAGATCGGCACGTCTTCATGGCGCTTACCTAAACGTACCGAACGGGCATCCACTCTTAGGCGGGTACCGCTACAGGTCGGGCAGGTTTGATGGTTTAGAAATTTGGCCAGCTCTTCGCGTACGGCAGAAGAGTCGGTTTCCTTATAACGACGCGCCAAGTTGGGCAAGATGCCTTCGAAGGGTTCGTTGCGAGTGGTCATGCGACCGGATTCGGAGAGGTAGGCAAAGGCCACCTTTTCGGTCCCGGAACCATTTAAAATGACATGCCGTGCGCGATCGTTCAATTGATCGAAGGGCGCCTCAATATCAAAGTCGTAAAACGCGGCCAGACTTTGCAGCATTTGGAAGTAAAACTGATTGCGGCGATCCCAGCCTTTGATGGCGCCTGAGGCCAGGCTTAAGGTCGGGAAGACGACGACACGTTTAGGGTCAAAAAACTGAACCGAACCGAGACCGTCGCATTCCGGGCAGGCCCCCATCGGGTTGTTAAAGGAGAACAGGCGCGGCTCTAACTCGGGCAGGGCGTGGCTACAAATTGGGCAGGCGTACTTGTTGGAGAACAAGGTCTCCTTGCCGCTGTCCATGTCATGCACCACGGCGCGGCCTTCGGAGAGGCGAATCGCCGTCTCGAACGAGTCGGCGAGGCGTTGCTTGAGATCGGCGCCGGTCTTAATCCGGTCGATCACCACGTCGACGCTATGCTTTTGGTTTTTAGCGAGTTTGGGGTTTTCGTCACCCAGCTCAATCAGTTGGGCTTCGTTGCCTTTGCCTTCGGTACGGATCCGTACCCGCACGAAACCTTGCGATTGCAGGTCGTCAAACAAATCGCTTTGCTCACCCTTGCGGCCAGTGACCACGGGCGAGAGAATCATGATCTTGGTTTCTGCTGGCAGGGCCAATACGGCGTCGACCATTTGCGAGATGGTTTGGGCCTCCAGCACATGCTCGGGATGGTCGGGGCAGTAGGGCGTTCCAGCGCGGGCATAAAGCAGGCGCAAATAATCGTGAATTTCCGTGACCGTGCCCACCGTTGAGCGCGGGTTATGGCTGGTGGCTTTTTGCTCGATGGAAATGGCGGGTGACAGGCCCTCAATCAGGTCCACGTCAGGCTTGTCCATGAGCTGCAAAAACTGCCGCGCATAGGCCGAAAGCGATTCCACATAGCGCCGCTGACCTTCAGCATACAAGGTGTCAAACGCAAGTGAAGACTTACCTGAGCCGGACAAGCCGGTGATGACCACGAGCTTGTTGCGAGGCAGATCCAGGCTGATGTTTTTCAGGTTGTGCGTGCGAGCACCCCTGATTCGAATTTCGTCCATGCGTCCGCTTTGTGGAAAACCCACTACTATAGCGGGCTTCGCATGAAAACCCCAGTGAGTCCTATTTCTACTTCTAATTCAAACGACTTGGCGCCGCCCAAACCGCTCTCGGCTCGGCTCGAAACGGCGATGACCGAGGCGGAGCGGCGGGCGACCACCTGTCTCACCTTCCTGTATGCAAGCCGCATGCTCGGGCTTTTTTTGATCCTCCCAGTCTTTGCCCTGCATGCGAAAGGCATGACCGGAGGAAACGATGCCAGCCGGGTGGGTTTGGCCATGGGGATCTATGGGCTAACCCAAGGCCTGTTGCAAATTCCCTTTGGTATGGCCTCAGACCGATTTGGTCGCCGTAAGGTGATCGTGATTGGGCTGCTGATCTTTGCCCTGGGTAGCGTTGTCGCAGCCCTTGCGGACACTTTGATGGGGATCACCGTTGGCCGTGCGCTTCAAGGTGCCGGCGCAATTTCTGCTGCGGTCACCGCTTTATTGGCTGACTCCACTCGCGACTCACAGCGCACCAAGGCCATGGCGGCGATTGGCAGCATGATTGCTTTGATGTTTGCGCTTTCCTTGGTTGGCGCGCCAGTGCTGTATCAATGGATTGGCCTATCGGGTTTGTTTTACCTCATGGCGGGCCTTGCTTTATTGGGAATAATTATTGCTTTTCAAGTGCCTGAGGTAGCCACTCATGCAGGTGTGTCTTTGCCCGGAGCGCGGCCCCAGTCGATGATCGCGGACCTCGTGGCCAGTCTGGGCGACCTCGATCTAATGCGTTTGAATTTCGGTATATTTGTGTTGCATGCCGTGCAGATGGCCATGTTCTTGGTGGTCCCCCTGTGGCTGGTCGATCTGGGAGGTTTGAGCTTG
>JAYVKZ010000361.1:0-2617 GCA_043767985.1 Betaproteobacteria bacterium | reverse complement strand
CAGGTTTTGTGAATATTGATCAAGCGCACTTTGTTGCGCTTGAGCACCGGCTTGGCCATCCGAGGCTTCTTCTTGAGGCTCATCCTTAGGCGTTTCTTTAGGTGTCGGACTCTTAGTAATACCGTGCGAAATGTAGTTCACTACATCCAGACGGGTAATGCCTTGCTGATGCAAATAGTAAACAGCATGCGAATCTTTCTCGCCGAAAATCGCCACTAAGACATTGGCACCAGTGACTTCCTTCTTACCGTTCGAGGTGGATTGAACGTGCATGATGGCACGCTGAATCACTCGCTGGAACCCTAAAGTCGGCTGGGTATCGATTTCTTCATTGCCCGGCACCACTGGGGTGTTTTCCTTAATGAAGCCAGTAAGATTCTTTCTCAAATCGTCCAAACTGGCAGCACAAGCCCGCAGCACCTCGGCAGCGGAAGGGTTGTCTAGTAACGCGAGCAACAGGTGCTCCACGGTTATAAACTCATGGCGCTGCTGTCTAGCCTCAACAAAGGCCATATGCAAACTAACTTCTAACTCTTGGGCGATCATGCTTCCTCCATCACGCACTGTAGCGGATGTTGATGTTGAAGGGCGTAGTCACTCACCTGGTCGACCTTCGTCGCGGCTACGTCCTTGGGAAAAAGGCCACACACACCTCGCCCTTCGCGATGCACTTTGAGCATAACCTGGGTGGATTTCTCCCGGCTCATGCCAAAAAATTTCTGCAAAACGGCGACGACAAACTCCATGGGGGTGAAATCGTCGTTCAGCAGCATCACCTGGAACATCGGCGGAGGCTTAACTTTAGCCTCTTGCCGTTCCAGCACGGTGGAGTGGTCATTCTTTTCAGTCATAACAAGATTCTATCCAAGCTGGCGCGCGATGCAACTAAGTGGCCCTACTATCCGACAGAATGTGTTATTCGAATCACAGGCGTAGAGCTTAAGTGGGTTTGCGCCACAAAAAATCAAGCCTTCAATCGAAAATAGGGGCTGGTTTGGCATGAAATACGCCAACAATCGCTTTTTTGAAACGCTGGCGATGTAGATATTTACTGACGTTCCTTGACTCTACCCCTTTTCCAGTTAAGAATCGCTGGTCCTGTTTTGGAAATAATTTCCAGCAGGTGGTCGTTTTTGAGAGAGGTTCGTGATGGCTACTGGTACGGTTAAGTGGTTTAATGATGCCAAAGGTTTTGGCTTTATTACACCCGATGGAGGAGGCGAGGATCTGTTTGCGCATTATTCGGCAATCAAGATGGATGGCTTTAAGACTCTAAAAGAGGGTCAAAAGGTAAAATTTGAGATTACTGCGGGCCCAAAAGGCCAACAGGCTTCTAACATCACTGAACCTTAATTCAGTGACGACGGAATAGCCTTAGGGACCCTAAAGCTAATCCAATAATCAACGGTCACTTCGGTGACCGTTTTTTATGGTGCAGAGATCGTGACTCGAGGTGTTGGACGGCAACCACGCTTAGAGGTCAAGCTAAGGTTTATGCCGTATGATTGCGGCCGCGGCCTTGCTATTGGCAACCGGAGAGCATTTTCGTGAAGTAATTCACTTCTTAAATGATTTCGTCAACCGATTGCAAAGACGTTCGTTGAATCACTTGACCACCTTCGGTCAACTTTAATACTTGAGGTAAACATGGCTAAGAAAATGAAAAAAGGCAAAGCTGCTAAGAAGTAAGCTTGAGCTCCGCGTCGGCCGGTCTACTGGTCTTGGCGTCGCAAAGGGCAGGCCTCGGTCTGCCCTTTTGCGTTTAAGCTCTCTGCGATCACACAAGCTTTTTCCCATGAACTCTCAACACGGGTGCCCATCATGTCAGCAACACGCATTGCCCTCAGATTTTTCTCAGCCATCAAACTTGTTATAGGCATGACACTCGCCTTAGCGCTTGCAGCCCAAGCCCAAGATAGTCCAAACCCCCGCTTACCCAGTGTCACCATTCAGGCGGGCATCCATTTGATCAACGCGGAAGTGGCCGCGGATGTTGGAACAAGATCCAAAGGCTTAATGCATCGGACCAGGCTGGGAAACAACGAAGGCATGTTGTTTGTGTTCGAACAAAAAGCACAACACTGTTTTTGGATGCGAAATACCCTGGTTCCGCTCTCGATTGCCTTCCTTGGCGATGACGGGACCATCCTTAACATTGAGAATATGCAGCCTAAGTCCGAAGACAGCCATTGCCCCCTCAAAGCTACTCGCTATGCCTTAGAAATGGAGCAAGGATGGTTTACGAAAAAGGGTATCGCGGTCGGCGATAAACTGGCAGCCAAAGGGCTGTTCTCTGCGAAGCCCTAAGCTACGACCAGAGCTCGCTCGGACTTCGCAACAACACTTGCCGAAGCACCGAGCCAAAACAAATCAGGAAGCGAAGTTTTTCGCTGCAAAATCCCAATTGGTCAGCGCCCAAAACGCTTTGAGATAGTCCGGGCGACGGTTACGGTAGTCGATATAGTAGGCATGCTCCCACAGGTCACAAGTGAGCAAGGCCTTATCGGCGGTGGTCAAGGGAGTGGCTGCATTGCTGGTGTTCACAATATCCAGGCTGCCGTCGGCTTTTTTCACCAACCAAGTCCAGCTCGCACCAAAGTTGCCTACGGCCATTTTG
>JAYVKZ010000360.1:0-6135 GCA_043767985.1 Betaproteobacteria bacterium | reverse complement strand
GCCTGAAAGCGCCCTCGATGCCTGTCATCATCATGACGGCATTTTCCGATTTGGAAAGTGCGGTCGCTGCCTTCCAGGGCGGGGCCTTTGAGTACCTGCCCAAACCTTTTGATTTGCCAAAAGCCGTCGAGCTGATCCGCCGCGCTTTACTTGAGAATAAGAGGGATGCTGCGGCTGAAGAGGTACTGGATGCAACTGAAGATTTGCTTGGCCAAGCACCCGCCATGCAAGATGTTTTCCGAGCGATTGGGCGTCTTTCGCAGTCTGGTGCGACGGTCATGATTACCGGTGAATCCGGGAGCGGAAAAGAATTAGTCGCTCGCGCCTTGCATCGTCATAGCCCGCGAAGTAAAGCGGTGTTTGTGGCGCTGAATACGGCGGCCATCCCTAAGGATTTATTAGAGTCCGAACTCTTTGGACATGAGCGTGGTGCTTTCACCGGCGCTCAGCAGCAACGGCGAGGGCGCTTCGAGCAGGCCGAGGGTGGCACGCTCTTCCTAGATGAAATCGGCGATATGCCGGCCGAGCTACAAACCCGCTTGCTAAGGGTGCTGAGCGATGGGCAATATTACCGAGTCGGTGGTCATCAGCCGATTAAGGCCAATGTTCGAGTGATCGCCGCAACGCATCAAAATCTTGAAGAGCGTGTGCGTCAAGGCTTATTCCGCGAAGATCTTTTTCATCGACTGAACGTAATTCGACTGCGCTTGCCGGCCTTGCGCGAGCGACTGGAAGACATTCCGCTCCTAGTGAGACATTTTCTTCAAAAAAGCTCCCGCGAGCTTGGCGGCGATACGAAACGCCTCACTGAGGCCGCTCTCCATCAGCTCAGCGTGTTCGATTGGCCCGGCAACGTGCGTCAACTTGAAAACGTGTGTAACTGGTTAACCGTGATGGCGCCGTCACAAGTGGTCGATGTCTTTGACCTTCCCCCAGAAATATATTCACCAAGACAGAGCTTGACCCAGGGTCATGGCGTATCTAATACGGCGCCAGGCGACGGGTCCGCCGGTGCGCTTCCCCAGTTTGCCCGTGCTGAGTCGGTCTTGCACCAAGGCGACGCACGGTCATTAACGGATGCACACCCTTCGGCAGAAATGCCTGCAAATAGTGCGCACGTCTCCGAGGCCTGGGGAACAAGTCGGGTGAGTAGTCTCGGCGGTGATCACTTAGGGATTCCGGCCGTGGGCGCGGAAGCAAAACTGCTCGGAGCGGGCGTCAATAGTCAAGCACCCGTGGTGTGGATGGATTTGCTGGAGCAAGAAGTCTTGCAGCGCTTGGTGAAGCAGGTCAATCCAAGAGGCAAGGGCGCCGACGCTCTCGCGGAGAATTTTCATTCGGAATTAATGGACGAATTAACTCAGGCGTTTGAGACTGCCGTGATTAAGACGACCTTAAAAGTCACCCGCGGTCGGCGAATCGATGCTGCGGTTCGGCTTGGCATCGGGCGCAATACGATTACCCGAAAAATACAGGATCTCAAGCTAGAAGCGAGTGAGGAGCCGCACTAGACATTTACCGCTTACTCGCTTGTCGTGGGCTTACAAGGAAAGTTCGGTCACGACAGGCGTGTGATCGGAAGGTTTTTCCAGTTTACGCGGCGCCTTGTCGATATGGCTCGCCTTGAGGGCGCCGCGCAGTGCGGAGTCGACCAAGATGTGATCGATCCGCAGACCTGCGTTCTTGCGAAAACCAAGCTCCCGGTAATCCCACCAGGAAAAACTTCTTGGCGCTTGCTCAAAAGCGCGAAAACTATCGATGAAGCCGAGCGCGATGAGCGCTTCAAAACGAGCGCGTTCTGGGGGTGAGCATAGAATTTGCCCTTCCCACTTGGCGGGGTCGTGCGTGTCAATGGCGTGGGGCGCAATATTGAAGTCGCCGGCCAATACGAGGGCTTTACCTTCAGGATGATTCTTGAGATGCTTAAGGTACTGGATAAGCCCATCCATCCAAGCCAACTTGTAAATGTATTTGTCGGAGTCAAGCGCTTGGCCATTTGGAAAATAGGCACTTAAGAAATCGAAATGTTCAAAGCGGGTTCGAATCAGCCGCCGTTGTTCGTCAGGGAAATGCGGATTGCCAAGTTCGATGGCCTGAGCGGCACCAAGCGTGTCCATGCGACTAAGGATGGCCACACCGTTGTAGGTAGGTTGTCCGACAAAGTAACAGTGGTAGCCGATGGCTTCCAATTCCGCCTTGGGAAACTTGTCATCGGTGAGCTTCAGTTCCTGAAGCGCCAGTAAATCAACCTGAGTTGCGTTCAGCCAGTCACAAACGTGGGTGATCCGAACCCGCAGTGAGTTCACATTCCAGGTGGCAAGTTTCATCGGGTATCCAGTGCGTCAAGCGCCCTATGATACTGAATCGGCCTCTCGCTCGTGTTTGAACGAACTAAAAGCGCAAGTTGGCGTTGGCGTTGGCATCCACCATCACGGGCTGAGTAGGCGCCGCTGCTTTCGCCTTTGAATTGGCCTTGGCATCCTTCTCTGCCTTCACTTGATCAGCAGCAAGCGGTTTGGTCAGGGTGTCGGCCGTCGCTTGCTTGAAAGACTTGGGAAGCACCGATGTTTTCGGATAGCCTGCTGCGTCCAACAAATTGGACCAAGTGCCGGTCTCAAAGCCAACCGTCTTCTCTTTGCCGACCGTCACTGCAGGTACCGTACCTTCAGAGGACACATTCGCTTTGAAGGCTTTGACATCTTCGGCCGTTTTGACGAGCCGCTCACTGAACGGAATGCCGCGCTTATTCAAGTACTCACGACCTTCGTTGCACGGCACACACTCGCCACTGCCCGCGCTTCCCGTGTAAAGCACCACTGGGTAGCGGGTAGAGGCTTGTTTCAACGCATACGGCAGGCCAGAGCCGTCGGCCTCTGCAGCAGTTTGGGGTGTGACATCGCCACTAGGCGTTTTGAGCATCTTGACGTGATGGGCCGGGGGGCGATCACCATAGCCTAGGGTGCCATCTGGATTTTGCCATTTGAACTGCGCCATGGCTGTCCCGGAAAACACGATTCCAAACGCTACAGCGGCAACACCAAATGATCTAGAGGGGCTAAACACTTCAAGACTCCATTAACACTTCTTCAGTCATGCCATTATGACGAAGCAGCGCGTCCATGTTGGGGTCTCGTCCTCTAAACGCGCGGAAAGAGTCGATAGCCGGTCGACTGCCACCCATCGCTAGAATCTCCTTTAGAAAGCGCGTGCCGGTGTTCGCGACTTCCTGTTCCGCATTCGGTTTGGCCTGCGCCTCTTCGAAAGCGGCATAGGCGTCCGCCGACAAGACCTCGGCCCACTTGTAGCTGTAATAGCCGGCTGCATAGCCCCCGGCGAAGATATGCGAAAAGCTGTTTTGCATTTTGTTTTCAACAGGCGTGACAGTCACTGATACTTCGGCGCGAACCTCATCAATCACCCGCTGCACTGCTTGACCGGCACTCGCGGCTTTATCAAGCATGAGATCTTCGACCAAGCCGACGGTCGGTGTCTGCGAAAACAAAGCTTCACTATGCAAGCGCATGTCAAACAAGGAAAACTCGACCTGTCGTAAGGTTTGCAAGCCACTTTGAAAGTTTTTTGCGGCGGTCATTTTGTCGAAAAGCGCTCGTGGCAAAGGCTCTCCCGAATCAACGTGGGCGGTCATGCTCTGCAAGATGTCCCACTCCCAACAGAAGTTTTCCATAAACTGGCTAGGCAGTTCGACGGCATCCCATTCGACACCTGAAATGCCTGAGACACTGAGCTCATCAATACTGGTCAGCATATGGTGCAAGCCGTGGCCGAACTCATGGAACAAGGTGATCACTTCATCATGAGTTAGCAGGGCCGGACGACCCTGGCCAGGGCTCATAAAATTGCACACGAGATAGGCCACTGGGGTTTGCAGTTTTTGAGGCAGAGCGCGACGCCCCCGGCAATCGTTCATCCAGGCGCCCGAGCGCTTATTCGAGCGCGCGAAAAGATCCAAATAAAACTGACCGACCAGCTGATGATTGGCTTTCTCAATTCTAAAAAATTGAACGCTCGGGTCCCAAGCGCTGGTTTGATCTGCGCGAATTTTTACGCTGTACAGCGTTTCAATCAGGCCGAACAAGCCTGCTAAGACCTTGGGTAACTGGAAGTATTGCTTGACCTCTTCATCGGAAAAAGAATACTGCGCTTCTTTCAGTTTTTCGGACACATAAGTTCGATCACTAGCCTCAATCTGATGCAGGCCTAATTTCTCGCGAGCAAACTGCTCGAGGGCGGCAATATCTTTGAGGGCAAAGGGCTTGGCTCGTCGCGCGAGGTCACGTAAAAATTCGCTCACCTGCTGCGGTGATTCGGCCATTTTTGGCACCAAGGATACTTGGGCAAAATTATCAAAGCCGAGCAATTCAGCCTCTTCTTGTCGCAGTCGCAACAAGGCATCAATCACACTGGTGTTGTCGAGTTTTTGCTTGGCCTCCCTATCGCTAGGTGCAAGAGCATTCATCGACGCTTTGGTGGAGTATGCGGTGGCCATTTCCTTACGCAAGCGTGCCGATTGAGCATACTTGACCACTGGCAAATAAGACGGAAATTGCAATGTGAAGCGATGGCCCGTGAGGCCCTTTTCCTTGGCCGATTCAGCCGCCGCCTCAATCACATCGGCGGGTAGGCCCGCCAAATCCTTCTCATCGCTCACCAGCAGCTCGAAAGCATTGGTGGAATCAAGAGCATGCTCAGAAAAGCTCTGGCCCAGTGCCGCCTGCTCTTCTTGAATGTTTGCAAAGCGCTCACGCTGTGCCTGTGGCAGGGCAGCACCAGCCAGTTTGAAACCGCGTAAGGCATTGTCGATCACTCGTTGGCGCGCAGGCGAAAGGCTGGCATAGGCGCTCGAATCGCGCAGGGTTTGATACCTTAGGTAAAGCCCTTGATGCTGCCCAAGCATCGTCCAAAACTGAGACATGCGGGGCAAGTTACCAGTGTAGGCCTCGCGCATTTCGGGGCTATCCGCGACCGAGTTCAGGTGACCGATCACCCCCCAGGCCCTTCCCAGTTGCTCAATGGGGCTTTCTAGCGCCTCCACCAAATTGTCCCAGGTCGGCGCAGCAGCCTCTGCCGCGACTCGCTCCAGCGTCGTTTGGGCCGCTTCGAGTAAACGATCCAAGGCCGGTGTCGCGTGCGCGGGCGTCATCGCATCGAAGCGCGGAAGGTCTGAAAAATCGAGGAGTGGATTGGTGGATGAACTCATGTCAGTTTTTGCTTGGTGTTGATTACAGGGATTTTGGGGCGCGTTGTGCGGATTCAAGTGTATTGACCAGGAGCATAGCGCGAGTCATGGGCCCCACGCCGCCTGGTACAGGCGTGATCCAAGCGGCTTTTTGGCTCGCGCTGGCAAAATCAACATCGCCGCACAGCTTACCGTTTTCATCACGATTCATGCCCACATCGATCACGGTCACGCCCTCTTTTAACATGTCGCCTGTGATCATTTTGGCGCGACCCACTGCGACGACCAAGATATCGGCTCGGCGGGTGTGAGCGGCCAAATCCTTGGTCTTTGAATTACAGATGGTCACTGTTGCGCCTGCTTGCAAGAGCATCATCGCTTGTGGCTTGCCGACGATATTGCTGGCGCCAATCACCACTGCTTCAGCGCTGCGCAGTGGCGTGCCTGCTTTCTCTAAAAGCTTCATCACCCCGTAGGGCGTACAGGGGCGAAACAAGGGGTTGCCCGTCATGAGCGAGCCGGCATTGACCACGTGAAAGCCGTCAACGTCTTTGTGAGGATCAATGGTCTCCAGAACGCGCCGAGTGTCTATCGTAGCGGGTAGGGGGAGTTGGACCAAAATTCCGTCAATGCGCCGATCTTGATTAAGACTCATGATGAGTTCGAGAAGTTGAACTTGAGCGACATCCTCAGGCAGCCTTAGCAAAGAAGATTCGAAGCCGACCTCCAGGCAATCTGACACCTTATGCTTGACATACACTTCCGAGGCCGAATGGTTGCCCACCAAGATTACGGCTAGACCAGGCCTGCGACCGATCTTGCGGAAAACATCTTCCGCCGCTTGCTTACATTGCAGTCGAATTTCTTGGGCGAGGGCGGCACCATCTAGGACATTACTCATGCTCAACTTTACAGAGATTTAAAAACGGGTTATTATC
>JAYVKZ010000359.1:0-3401 GCA_043767985.1 Betaproteobacteria bacterium | reverse complement strand
TTTTGGCCATCCGAGCGGCTGTCGCCAGTGGTGTCAACGCCACGTACAAGATCTTGTATAACGACGCGGTCGCCATGACCGGCGGGCAGCGTCACGACGGGAATCTTAATCCCATCACGATTTCCCAACAGTTGTACGGCGAAGGCGTGAAACCAGTGATCGTGGTGACTGATGAGCCGGAGAAGTATCCAGCCGGTCTCGCCTGGGCGCCCGGGGTCACGATTCGTCATCGCGATGAGCTCGATACCGTGCAAAAAGAATTGCGTGAGCAAGGTGGTATTTCAGCGATTATTTACGATCAAACCTGCGCCAGTGAAAAGCGTCGGCGCCGCAAGCGCAACGAGTTTCCGGATCCGGCTCGTCGTGCCTTTATCAATGACGCGGTTTGCGAAGGTTGTGGTGATTGCTCGGTGGCCTCGAACTGCATTTCGGTAGAGCCTTTGGATACCGAACTGGGCCGTAAGCGCAAGATCAATCAAAGCTCGTGCAACAAAGACTTTTCCTGTGTGAAAGGCTTTTGCCCGAGCTTTGTGACTGTGGAAGGTGGCCAAGTAAGGCGCCCGAAGCAAAATAAGTCGGCGCAAGCCAATTCAGATGGCGTGAGTGTTAGTGCTACGCCGAGTTTTCCGACGTTTCCGGAACCGAAACTCGCGGATTGCGCCCAACCCTACGGCATCTTGGTCGCCGGTATTGGTGGTACCGGTGTGATTACCATCGGTCAAATCGTTGCCGTGGCAGCCCATCTTGAAAACCGTGCTGCATCCGTACTCGATATGTCGGGTCTTGCCCAAAAAGGTGGCCCCGCCGTCAGCCATGTTTGGATTGCAGATCGTGCGGACGATATCCTTTCCACTCGGGTAGGCACCGGTGCAGCCGGTCTTGTCTTAGGTTGCGACATCATTGTGACCGCAGGCAAAGACTGTTTACAACGTATGGACCCGCAACGCACCCACGCCTTGGTCAACGCGACCACGGCACCGACGGCGGCTTTTGTAAAAGATGGCAATTGGCAGGCACCCGAGGGGGCCATGGAACGCGCCATTCAAGAAGCGGCCGGTGTGGCGAATGCGGATTTCGTGCAAGCAAATAAGCTTGCTACAGCACTGATGGGCGATGCTATTGCGACCAATATGTTTATGCTGGGTTACTCCTATCAAAAAGGCTGGTTGCCCGTGCGGGCCGATTCCCTGATGAAGGCGATTGAGCTCAATGGCGTAGCGATTGCGTTCAATCAAAAATCGTTTGATTGGGGCCGCTATGCGGCCCATGATCTGGCCTCGGTCGAGCGCATTGCCGCGCCAGCGCAGATCGTCTCGATGGTGCCAAGCTTGCAAAGACCCAAATCACTGGATGACATGATTACCAAGCGGGTGGAGTTGCTGACCGCCTACCAAAATGCAGCCTATGCCCAGAGTTACCAAGGCTTTGTGAGTCGGGTGCGCACGGAGGAGGCCAAGTATGGTTTAGGAGAAAAGCTCAGTGAGGCCGTGGCCAAGTATCTCTATAAGCTGATGGCCTATAAGGATGAGTATGAAGTGGCTCGCCTCTACACCGACCCGGCCTTTAAGGCCAAGTTGGACGCGCAGTTTGAACCCGGCTATTCGCTAAAGTTTTACTTGGCTCCTCCACTGCTTGCGAAGAAGAACGATAAGGGTGAACTCATCAAGCAAACCTATGGCCCTTGGATGATGAAGGCTTTTGCGGTGCTTGCGAAACTGAAAGGGCTGCGAGCTACCCCCTTTGATGTATTCGGTAAAACTGCCGAGCGCCGCATGGAACGGGCATTGATTGTCGAGTATCGAGCTCGAATTGAAGGGCTATTGCCAAAGCTTTCAGTCGCCAACTATAAGATTGCGGTGGGTATCGCAACGGTACCTGAGGAAATTCGCGGCTACGGCCATGTAAAAGAGCGCAATGGCTTGATCGCCGCAGGCAAGGTGGAAGCTCTTTTACGAGACTTCGAAGTGGCGGGCGCTGGGCAAGTTACGGCAGCGTACCCGATTATAGAGATCAGGCGAGTGGCTGCTTGATGTGATAAGCAACCTGCAGTGAAGACAAGGGCGGCGATTTTTAAAAAATCGCCGCCCTTTTTTTGCCTTCGCTGTTGAAGCAGATCCAGCGACATCGGGAATTAGCGTGAAAACTGTCGATATTGTCGAAAATTGTTACAGATAACGCGACACAATTTTTGGTTTGAACTCACCAGACTGAATGCCCACCTGTTTGATCAACGCGATTTGACTTCAATTTGAATCAAATCGCACAGGTTTAATTGACGGAAATCACGGCGCCTGAATACGAGAAGAAATGTCACAAATTAATGTGCGAAACGATATGTCGCATTCGTTGACGGTTTGTTAAATTTCACCTTGTCGGCCCTGCTGAGACTCTTCGAAAAAACTAACAAACTATTAAAAATCAATGAGTTAGTGAGCATGGCACGGCAAATGCTAAGTACTCTTGCGCTCCTTCCTCCAATCCCTTTTAAAAGAACATCATGTCCAAGCTCACATCCTTAAAGACTAAACTTCTTGTTACTGCCATCGCTTCTATTGCTGCCGTAGGGCACGCCAATGCCGGTATCGTTTTCGCCGAGGCCAACTTTGGTGGTGGCAACAATGTCCTTTTTAATACTTGCTCCTCTTCCGTCGTTGGCGGACCTGCGGCACTAGTCTCTGGCTGCCTCCAAAACTCGAATTCAACCGTGATTAATTTTTCCGGTGCGGGTGAGAATCTTACGATCAGTGGCGGACAAGCGACTCTCGACGCACAGGATGATTTTTTCACCAAGGGCACAATTGCCCTGGCTGACCCCACTCAGGCAATTTCAGCGATCGGTTTTAGCGTTAACTCACGTGAAGTAAACGACAATAATGGAAAGATGACCTTTACGGCCGACCTACTGGACCCTGTGACGCTATTGATAACGACAGTAACGAGTAGCCAATACAATTTAAACAACAACGGATTGAACCAGTTCAGTATCACTACAACGAACGGTTCCTTAATCACTAGCCTTCGTTTCGTCGACAATGCTAGTAACGGGATCGAAGACATCCGTCAAGTTCGATTTGAAGCCGCTAACCGCCCAACGGGTCAAGTGCCTCTGCCTGGCTCAGCCGCTCTCTTGGCCCTCGGTGGTCTAGCCGTCGGCTTTGCTCGTCGGAAGGCAAAGTAACCGATAGGCCACATGACCGCCTACTAGACGAATGGCGATCACGAGGCCCGGTTTTAGCCTAGTGAAAATCGCAGGTCAAACGCAAAACAGGCACCGCGAGGTGCCTGTTTGACTTCTTGATTGAGTGAATCAATCCCAGTAGAAGCCTTTACTCAGTCCGGTGAAGATCCAAGTCTTTGGTTTCTGGCAAGAACAAGGCACCAATAATCAAAGTCATGGTCGC
>JAYVKZ010000358.1:0-4050 GCA_043767985.1 Betaproteobacteria bacterium | reverse complement strand
TAGGCCAACCCCCTCAACGTTGTTGAGACCCAAGGAGTCATGAATGAATCGCAATAAAGTTTTACTGCTACTCGGCATTGTCGTCGCCGTTATGGCGTTTTTTTACTTTGACCTTCACCAGTATTTCACCTTGGAGGCCGTTAAAGCTCAACGCCAAGGTTTGGTCGAACAATTCCAGGCGAATCCCGTCAAAATTGCCTTGGCGTTCTTCGGTGTTTACGTGGCAGTGGCCGCGCTCTCTCTGCCCGGCGCACTTTTACTGACATTATTAGGAGGCGCAATCTTCGGCCTACTCTGGGGTACGGTGATTGTCTCTTTCGCCAGTAGTGTCGGTGCGACGCTCGCATTTCTTGCCTCCCGCTTCATTTTGCGCGACTCTATCAAGGCGAAGTTTGGAGATAAGCTGGCCGCGATTGACGAAGGCATCAAAAAAGAGGGCGCTTTTTACCTCTTTAGCCTCCGCTTGATTCCGGCCTTTCCCTTCTTTGTGGTCAATCTGATCATGGGGCTCACCTCGATGAGAGCGGCGACGTTCTACTGGGTGAGTCAGATTGGTATGCTGCTTGGCACGATCATCTATGTGAACGTGGGGACCCAATTGGCTGGTTTAACCTCGCTGAAAGGAATCTTGAATCCGGGCCTGCTGATTTCCTTCGTACTGCTTGGTTTAGCCCCGCTCCTCGCCAAGAAAATCATCGACATGCTGAAGTCTCGAAAGATTTATGCGGCTTGGAAAAAGCCGACCCACTTTGATCGCAATATTGTCGTAATCGGTGGCGGTAGCGCAGGCCTGGTGACCTCTCTAATCGCGGCAGCTGTCAAGGCAAAAGTAACCCTGGTCGAAAAGCACGAAATGGGTGGTGACTGTCTTAACACGGGCTGTGTACCGTCGAAGGCCTTGATCAAATCAGCAAAATTAGTGGAGCAAGCGCGTCACGCTGAGCACTATGGGCTCCAGAAAATCGATGTGAAGTTTGATTTCGCACAAGTGATGGAGCGTGTGCAGACGGTGATCAAAAAGATTGCGCCACATGATTCGATTGAGCGTTTCACCGGTTTAGGGGTCGACTGCCTACGGGGCGAGGCGACCATTAAATCGCCGTGGGAGGTCGAGGTCAAACTATTGGACGAAAAAGGGCGTCCCACCGGCAAGACGGAGGTATTGACGACCAAGAATATCGTGATTGCGACGGGTGCTCGACCTTTCGTGCCGCCGATCCCCGGCATTGATCAGGTGGGCTATTACACCTCCGATACGCTCTGGGGGATACGCGAGCAACCCAAACGCTTACTGGTGTTAGGTGGGGGGCCGATTGGCTGTGAGCTATCGCAAGCCTTCAATCGTCTCGGCTCGAAGGTGACTCAAGTGGAAAGGGCGCCGCGACTCATGATTCGTGAAGACAGCGATGTGTCTGCCGAAGTGATGAAGCGATTTGTGGCGGAGGGTATTGATGTCCGAGTCGGATATAAGGCGGTGGAATTTAAGCTCAATGCAGGTGAGAAAATTCTGGTGACCGAACGCACTGCTGCCAATGGTGGCGTTGAGCGTGTAGAAATCGCTTTTGATGCTGTGTTGTGTGCGGTCGGTCGCTCGGCTCGCGTGAGTGGCTTTGGCCTGGAGGATCTCAAGATCCCGCTGGGTAAAACCAGGACCATTGAAGTCAATGAATTCCTGGAGACCCACTACCCCAACATTTTCGTGGCAGGCGATGCGGCTGGGCCTTATCAGTTCACCCACACAGCCGCTCATATGGCCTGGTATGCCGCCGTGAATGCACTCTTTGGAAAGTTCAAGAAGTTCAAGGTCGATTATCGAGTGATCCCCTGGTGTACGTTTACGGAACCCGAAGTGGCGCGCGTAGGGCTGAACGAACAAGATGCTAAAGCCAAGGGCATTGCCTATGAATCCACTGTCTACCATATTGATGATCTTGATCGCGCCATCGCTGATGGCTCTGACTACGGGTTCGTCAAGGTGTTGACGGTTCCAGGTAAGGATAAGATTTTGGGAGCGACGATTGTCGGTGAACATGCGGGTGACTTGATTGCGGAATATGTGGCTGCCATGAAGCACGGTCTCGGGTTGAAGAAAATTCTCGGCACCATTCATATTTATCCGACCCTTGCGGAGTCCAATAAGTACGCGGCGGGCGAATGGCAGAAAGCCCATGCTCCTCAAAAACTACTGGCCTGGGTCGAAAAGTTTCACGCTTGGAGTCGCGCCTAAGTGCGTGCCTAGCCCGTACCCCATCCGTACCGATTGCGTACCCCATTTAATCTAGGAAACTAAAATGAAACGACATTTTCTAAAATCAGTCCTGCTCGGCTCGGCAGCATTCAGTCTTGGATGGGCCGGTCTGACCTCTTCGGCCCACGCCCAGGCCGATCAAACCTACGCAGCCTGGGACGCGCTCTTGAAAAAGCATGTCGCTTGGAATGCGGCCGGTGTCGCCTCGTCTGTGAACTACAAGGGCTTTGTTGCGGATCGCGCGGCGTTCACCAAGGTGCTCGAAGAATTCAGTGCTTTGACCAAGGCTCAATACGAAGGACTCAAAAAGGAGGAGAAATTAGCCTTCCTTATCAATGCCTACAACGCCTACACCATTGAACTGATTCTGACCAAATACCCCGATTTGAAGTCGATTCGTGACCTGGGTAGTCTGGTACAAAAACCCTGGTCGAAGAAGTTTTTCAAACTTTTGGGCGAGGAGCGAACGCTCGATAATGTCGAACACGACATGATCCGTGCGCCCGGAGCCTTCGACGAGCCTCGCATTCATATGGCGGTGGTATGCGCCTCGATTGGTTGCCCAGCGCTGCGCCCTGAGGCTTTCACGGCCGCCAAGATGGACATGCTTTTGGATGATTCAGTCAAGCGCTTTTTGCGGGACCGTAGCCGCAATCGAGTCAATACCTCAAGCAATAAACTCGAAGTCTCCAAAATTTTCGATTGGTACAAGAGTGATTTTGAAAAAGGCTATAAAGGGGTTTCAAGTCGCGAGGTTTTCTTTGCGCGCTATGCCGAATCCCTGAGTGATGATCCCGGGGTACGCCAACAAATCAAAGACGGCAAGCTCGGCATTGGTCACTTGGAGTATGACTGGAGCTTGAACGACAAGCGTTAAACCTTCAGCGGGCTTACTTTGCTTAGCGGTTGTGGAAAGGATTCAACAAGAGTATCCACGACCTTGTCCGCGTCCGATCTGGCGCTCGGGACTCCCAAAGGACCGCGCACAAAAGGCGGCGTGGTGAAAATATCTTCTAAGGGAATGGCTTCGCCGGTGTGATTGCCTTGAATTCGGGTCACACCGAGCTCGATCAAACGATCATAAATCTCTTCATTGTGAACATGTTCGGCAATGGTTCGCACGTTGAGCCGCTTGGCCACACGAATGGTGGAAATGACGATTTCTTCGTCAATAGCGTTGGACGTGAGATTACGAATAAACGAACCGTCAATTTTTAGGTAATCAATCGGGAAGCGCTTGAGATACTCGAAAGTCGCCAGCCCGGTTCCAAAATCATCCAAAGCGATGCCAAAGCCCATGGCTTTGAGTTCATCGACGAGGCGTGACGCCGCGCTGGGGTTTCGAATGGCTTCTGATTCGGTAATCTCAAAAACGATCTTTTCGGGCGGTATGCCATGAAGAATTCTTTGCTCGCGAATGTGGGAAGCAATGGTGCCATCCGACATCGTCAGCCCAGAAAGATTGATACTGCATTTATAAGTACGTGCCAAAGCCTCGGGGTTGTTACCCAGCCAGGAAAAGACCTTGGTAATCATGCCTCGGTCCATGATGGGCGTCATTTGAGTTTGCACCGCCAGTGAAAGAAACTGTGGGGGGCGAACTAAGGTGCCATCTTTGTCTAGAAGGCGAATCAGCGCTTCGTAACTCAACATGCCGGGGGGGGCGTCGGGGTCCATGATGGGCTGGGCGTGCACTTTGAAACGGTGCTCACGAATCGCCTCACGCAATTGCTCAATTTTGGTTTGGTAAGCGCGACGCGCATCAATCATCGTTTGCGATAAGGGCTCCACAAAAATTTGTG
>JAYVKZ010000357.1:0-3642 GCA_043767985.1 Betaproteobacteria bacterium | reverse complement strand
CCGCGATGCTCTTCCCCGATGAGTTGATCGTCGGCGATGAAACAATCCACAAAGCTTAGTTCAGCGGTGTCACTCGACAGCCAACCTGTTTTCTTGAGCGGGCGTGCCACGGTGAACCCTGGGGTTCCCTTTTCAATCGCAAACATACTGATCTGATGATTACGTCCGGGTTCACCGGTTTTGGCAGCAACAAAATACAAATCGCCATGCACGCCATTAGTGATAAACATTTTGCTGCCGTTGAGAATATAGCCGCCCGTTGTGCGCCTGGCATAGCTACGCATCGAGGCTAGGTCCGATCCGGCATCGGCCTCGGTCATGGCGACCGCGCAAATCTTTTTGCCTGAAATAATATCGGGCATCCAGCGCTGCTTTTGCTCGTGATTGCCCGCATGATGGAGATGAGGAGAGGCCATGTCGGTATGCACCAGCACCGTGACCTCGAAGCCACCATAAGTGCTGCGTCCTAGTTCTTCTGCGAGGACGACATTGGCCAAGGTATCCAAGCCCGAACCTCCGTATAGTGGGTCATATCCCATGCCAAAAAGTCCGAGGGCACCCATCTCACGCAGAATGGGGCGGGGCACCATGCCAAGCTCTTCCCAGGCGTCGGCTACGGGCTGCACCTTCTCGGCAATGAAGCGCCTGAGGGTGTCACGTATTTGTTCATGCTCGGACGAAAAATAGGGTGAGCTGAAGGTCGATGCGTTTGTGGTGCCGAGGGAGGATGTGTCGTGTGACATGGTCGTGGTTTACTCGAAGTAAGTAAGGTGATTGGAGAGTCTAATGACGATGCTGATGATGTGCATCGGGCGCATGGGGATGAGCGTGAAACATCGGCTCATGGCGGTGGGAGTGGCTATGATTGTCCTGAGCCGGACCCTCGTGAGTATGGAGGTGATGACCGTCGTCATGGGAGTGGGCATGCTCATGCTCGAGCGGTTCATGAGTATGTTCGTGAAGATGGGATTCGCTCAAGTGCAATAGGATACCGATCAGCATGAACGTGCCACCCAGGGCCATGCCCCAGCTTGCACTTCGATCTCCCAATACGAAGGCACCCAGCGCGCCGATGAAGGGTGCAAAGGCGAACACCGATCCCGTTCGTGTTGCCCCAAAGGCTCGTTGTGCGAGCAGGTAGGCTCGTAAGCTCAGCCCGTAGCCGGAGGCACCAATCGCCGTCAGCTTTAAGGCGGAAGCGACGCTCGGCATCGCTTCCCCAAACAGATAGGCCAGCACTAACGTGGCGCTGGCACCTAGGACGGACTTCGCCAAGATGACTTGACTCGGATCGCGCTCGGCAACGCCTCTTGAAAGCGTATTATCAATTCCCCAGGCGATGGTGGCGATGAGCACCGCGAGTAATCCAAGCATACGCTCGCGTCCGACCGACCCTTGATCCAAGATTAACAGGATGCCGCCTAATAGCAATAAAGACATGGCAATCATTAAGCGCTTATCGATACTTTCTCGGTAAAGCAGCCAAGCAAATAATGCAGTGAAGAAAGCCTCTAGCGTTAACATGAGTGAGGCGCCCGAGCCGCTAGTGTGCTGGAGGCCCCAGGCCAAGGCGACCGGCCCAATCACAGCCCCGAAGGCTGCCATGGCGAGAATGCGAGGCGCATCTCTACGGCGCAGCTTCGCTTCGCGTTCGGCTCCCTTGCGAAACACAAGGGCGATGAGCGCTGCACCTAAGTACAGAAACAAGGCCGTAGTAAAGGGCCCAAGACCTTGCCCGACGCGTTGCACGAAAGGCGTACTCAGCCCGAAGAGCGCGGCCGCCATGAGCGCCAGCAATCCGCCCGCTAAAGCAGGTGATGGGGACGCGCTAGGAAGCTTGGACGACATAAGCGACTTGAGGTCCTGAACTATTGAACCGCTTTGCCACCAAAATTTCCTGAAAAGCCGAGTACCGCCTGGCTTGGATTAATGTATTTGCGCAGTGCTTGATTGGCTTGCTCCAAGCTGACGGACGCAAAGGCTTCGTCAATCTTGCCGATGTCTTGCAGGCTAAGGCCCGTAAACATTTGTAGGCTCAGCAAACTCATGACGCCGCTATCTTGTGCACGGCCTAGCTGTCGCGAACGCAGGATCGACTGCTTAGCGTCTTGAAGCTCCTTCTCGCCGAAGCCATCCTTAAGCGCCAGTGCCATTTCTTCTCGCCAGGCCGCGACCACCTTATCTCGCACCGGTGAGGCAAAGCTTGCATTGGTCGTCCAAGTGCTGTTGTTGTCAAAATTAGCCCAAGATACATAAGCCCCCACCCCATAACTCAACCCGTCTTTTTCACGGATACGCTTCCACAAGCGAGAGCTCCCGCCCTGGCCGAGCATGCTACTGGCCACAGCTAAGGCTGGGTAGTCAGGATGGCGCACATTGATGGGGACGGTCAACGTGGCAAAGAAGTTTGCGTTGGCTTGGTCGGGTCCTTCAAATTGAAATACCTTCGCAGCGTTCGGCTTAGGGTGGGTCGCAATACGCTGATAAGGTTTGCCTGATTTCCAATCACCGAAATGCTTCTCAAGCGCCTGAATCATGGCTTGCGGATCAAACTCCCCGACCACCACCACTTCGCCGTAACTCGCGCCATAGTAGTCTCTATGGAAGGCGACGATCTGTTCGCGAGTCACGCTTTTCACGCGCGTCACCGCTTCATCAAAGGTCGGTGTGTAGTACGGGTGATCTGGCGAGTAGATCGCTTCATGACGAGCCAGTGCATTGGAGAGCTGTTCCTCTGGGTCTTTTCGCTCAGTGTCAATTTGTTGCAGACGAGCCTGTCGCAGGCGGTCAATTTCCTTGGGATCAAAACTTGGGCGGCGTAGCACTTCTGCGGCAAGCGCCAAGGCCTCAAGTACGGTTGCTTTCTCGCTTTTCAAACTAAGCGATGCGCCGCTTGTCGAGCCGCCAAACCCGGCTTGGGATTTCAAGGCCAGTAGTTTGTCGCGGAGCTGCTCTTTACTGATACTGCTCGTTCCTGCATCCAACAAGGCACCGGCGAAACTGGCGGCGGTAGTCTGTCCTGTCAAGTTGTCCAGAGTGCCGCTGCGAAAATTAGCGGAGACAATGACGGTGTTGCCTCGCGTGGCTTTCGGGGTAAGCGCATAGCGCAGTCCATTGGCAAGGCTGCCACGAATGGTTCGGCTGTCGATATTCGCTAAGGTGTAGGCGAACTCTTCAGCACTAGCGAGCGACGCTCTAGGTTGATATTCGGCGACGGCTGCTTTTAATTCGTATTCGCCGGTGTCTGGGGCACGCTTGGTGGCCTCGCCGGGATAGTACAGTCCGACGGTTCGGTTGTCACGCACGAAGTAGGCCTTTGCGACGCGATTGAGATCGTCAAGCTTGACCTTTTCAGCGCGGTCGCGTTGAATGAACATCAACTTCCAATCCCCCATCGCAACGAACTCGGTCAAGCGTAGCCCGATGCTGTCTGGGTTATTGAAAGCGTCTTTCAAGCTCTCAAGATACTGGCCCTTGGCGCGCTCAAAATCGGCCGCGCTGATCGGTTCTTTATCAACGCCTTCCACCAATTCCAAAACCTTGTCGCGCAGTGTTAGTAAGTCTTCGTTCTTCAGACCATCTGCGCCAAACATGGCCGATCCAGGGTCAAATCGCCAGGCCGTGTAGCCACCCACCTCGGTG
>JAYVKZ010000356.1:0-3408 GCA_043767985.1 Betaproteobacteria bacterium | reverse complement strand
GGGGCAATACTGAATGCCCAGTTTTACATACAAGAGGCGCAGGAAGTGATAGATCTCGGTGAGGGTGGCGACTGTGCTTTTGCGGCCGCCTCGGCTGGTGCGCTGCTCAATGGCGACGGTGGGCGGTATGCCGAAGATGCCGTCGACATCGGGGCGGGAGGAGGGCTGCACAAATTGCCGCGCATAGGCGTTGAGCGATTCCAGGTAGCGGCGTTGGCCTTCGCCAAATATCACGTCGAAGGCGAGGGTGGATTTACCGGAGCCGGAGACACCGGTAATCACCGTCATTTTGTTGCGTGGGACTTCGACTTCCAGGTTCTTGAGGTTGTGCTCGCGGGCTTTGTGGACGACGATGTTATTGATGGCGCGTTGGCGGAGGATGGAGTCGCGTTGTTCGTCGGCTTCGGTGCGGCCTTGCGAGCCTCGGCTGCCGTCGGCATTTCTACTGGTGGCTTGGGTGCTGCTGCTGGCCAGGTTCGCGCTCGCGGCGAGGTATCGCGTCGAAGGTTCCATGACCGAGCCGACCGAGGCCACTTGCTTTGCGTAGCCATCCGCTTGGTTCGAGCCGTTCACCGAGAAACCGGTTTTGAGTTGCTGCTCGTAGGCGATCAAGGCTTGGCCGGTATGCGAGGCGAGGCATTCCATCACCACGCTTGGCGGCCCGGCCACGACTAACTCGCCACCGGCTTCGCCGCCTTCGGGGCCGAGATCAATAATCCAGTCCGCACTGCGAATCACATCCAGATTGTGTTCAATCACAATCAGGGAGTGGCCGAGGTTTTGCAGTTTGCGGAGGGCTTTGAGGAGCTTGGCCACATCGTCGAAATGCAGGCCTGTCGTTGGCTCGTCGAACATGAACAAGGTGCCGCCTTTGAGCACATGGCCGAAGGCATTCTTGCTCAGCTCGCTGACGGTTTTTTGTGAGGCTTCGGTGAGGAAGCCTGCGAGCTTGAGGCGTTGCGCTTCACCACCGCTCAAGGTGGGTACAGGTTGGCCGAGGCGCAGGTAGTCTAGGCCAACATCGATCAGGGGGATGAGGGCGCGGCGCAAGTCTTTGTCCATGGAGAAGACGTGCAGGGCTTGCTCGACGGTGAGTTCCAAAATGTCGGCCACCGATAATTCGGCGTCGACGATCTTGAGGCTGCCGGAGGCAGTGGTGACCCAGCGCGCGTCGCCTACTGGTGTTTCGTGCACCAGTGCGGCTTCGTGCACGGGCATTTTGACGGCCATCTTCACTTCCAGGATCTCGGCGCGGAAGCGTTTGCCGTCGCAGTCTTGGCAGCGCAGGTACACGTCGGACAAGAACTGCATTTCCACATGCTCAAAACCACTGCCGCCGCAGGTGGGGCAGCGTCCATCGCCTGAGTTGAAGCTGAAGGTACCAGCGGTGTAGCCGCGTTCTTTGGAGAGGTCGAGTGCGGCGAAGCGTTTGCGGATCACGTCCCAGGCACCGATGTAGCTGGCGGGGTTACTGCGCGAGCTTTTGCCGATGGGGCTTTGGTCCACAAACATCACGTCGGCCAGCCAATCGTCACCCAAGAGCCGATCAAACTTGCCGGGGGTCTCGGTAGGCTTGCCTTTGCGTTTGAGCAGAGCGGGATGCAGTACGTTTTGCAACAGGGTGGATTTACCCGAGCCAGAGACACCAGTGAGCACCACGAAGCGCCCCAGCGGAATATCCACCGAGACGTGTTTGAGATTGTTCTCGTTGGCACCTTCAAGCACCAAGCGCGGGGTTTTGGTATCGACCCGTTTGGGCTCGATGATGTCGACCTGCTTGCGGCCGCTGAGGTAGTCGGCGGTGAGGGTTTTGGCGTCTAGGAGTTTGGAGGCGTCGTCGTAGAACACGATCTCACCGCCCTTTGTGCCGGGGCCGGGGCCAATGTCCAAAATGCGGTCGGCCGCGAACATCACTTGCGGGTCGTGCTCGACCACCACCAGGGAGTTACCGGCATTGCGCAAGCTGTGCATCACTTCGATGATGCGCGCCATATCGCGCGGATGCAGGCCGATGCTCGGTTCGTCCAGCACGAAGAGGGTGTTGACTAGCGAGGTGCCTAAGGCCGTGGTTAAGTTAATGCGCTGTACCTCGCCGCCGGACAGGGTGCGGCTTTGGCGGTCGAGGGTGAGGTAGCCGAGCCCGACCTTGCACAAGTAGTTGAGGCGGGCTTTGATTTCGGTGGTGAGGAGTTCGGTGGCTTCATCTAATACACCTGGGAGTTTGAGTTGGTGCATTAGCTCAAGCACGCGGTCGATGGCCATCAAGGAAAGTTCTTGGATGTTGACGCCGCGTTCGCTGTAGTCCTTCCCGCTCGCGCTCAACGCTTTGGCGGTGGCTGCGTTCGCAACGGTTCCGCTCGCAGCGGTTCCATCCACAACTTGGGGCAGGACTGGTACATTGAGCGTGCTCTTTAAGCGCCACAAGAGCGCATCTGGCTTTAGCCTTGCCCCATGACAAGCCGTACAAGGCGTATAAGCCCGGTATTTGGACAGCAGCACTCTTACATGCATCTTGTAAGCCTTGCTCTCCAGCCATCCAAAGAAGCGGTCGATGCCGAACCATTGCTTGGTCCAGTTGCCTTTCCAGTCGTCGCCACCTTTGATCACCCAGTCTTTATGTTTTTGGCTGAGTTGGTTCCAAGGCAAATCGAGCGGCACGCCGACGGCGGGGGCATGGCGAGCAATATCGCGCATGGTTTCTTTGAAGCTCTCGGTGCGCCAAGGTTTGACGGCACCGTCTTTGATGCTTAAGTTTTCATCGGGGATGACCAAGCCCATGTCTACGCCAATGACGCGGCCAAAGCCTCGGCAGGTTTCACAGGCACCGAGCGGTGAGTTGAAGGAGAAGAGGCTGGGCAGCGGGTCGCTGTAGTCGATATCGCAGGTGGGGCAGTGCAGGGTGCTGGAGTAGTGCAGCACTTGGGCTTTTTGTTGCTCGTCGTCGAGCAGGTAAATGGCGATCTTGCCTTGGCCGCGCTGCAAGGACATTTCAATGGCTTCGCTGACTCGCTCTTTCTCGGCGCTGGAGATGCGGAAACGATCTTGCGTGACGACCAGGGCGAGTGAGCCATCCTTCTTGGTGATGCGCTCCTGAATACGGGTATAGCCTTGAGCGGTGAGGTACTGCTCGATTTCTTCTTCTTTGAAGTTGGCGGGGATGTTGACGGTGAAGCAGACGTGGACGCGGGGCTCAAGAGTGGGCGTAGCCTCACTCGCTTGAGAGGACTTGGCTTGATGGATGGCCGCGGCGGCAACGGCTTGATTGGTGAGCGCGGTGACTTTTGCCTTCAGCGCATCGTGAATGCTGGCGACGGTATCTCTTGACACCGGCTGTTGACACTGGCGGCAATGCAACGTAGCGACGCGAGCAAAGAGGAGCTTTAAGTGATCGTTCAGCTCGGTCATTGT
>JAYVKZ010000355.1:0-4507 GCA_043767985.1 Betaproteobacteria bacterium | reverse complement strand
CTTCAGCCCAGTCGATCAAGATAGCCCCGAATCCTATTCCTTTGCCCTGCTCAATGACCCGGCGCAGGCCTTCTCCATTGACTCAAAGACCGGCGTCCTGTCGCTAACGCCGCAGGGGCAAAACTTGACCAATTCGGGTCGAACGAATACGATTACAGTTTCGATCTCTGACAAGGGTGGCCTTCAGATCGCCCGAACCTTCACGGTAACGATGCCCTCTTATTACCCGGTTCAAGACACCGGATCGGGCGGCGGCATCTCCGGTGGTACAGGCACCGGCAACGGCTCGGGATCGGGCGCCACTTTGATGATCATCAGTGGTACCGACGCAACCGCCACTCTGTCAGGCGCCAGTTCCGCCGCTCAGGCGGCGCAGGCGAGCGCTGCACGTTCCAAGGCGGTTTCCCTTCAGTTTTATTCTCCAAGCGAGCTAGGCCACTCGGCGATCGACAATCCGATTCTTGAGGAGAGCGTGCGTGATCGGCTGCCGCAAAATCTATACGACTCGGCGAACCGAGGGCGAGCATTGGACGCTAACAGCATCGGCAATCGAAGCTTGACGCCGCGCGAAGGCATCACGACGATCAGTAGCTTAGACTTCCAGGCGCTGCTCGGCTCTTCGATATCTCTGGATGAGGACCGAGGCCGGCTGGACTTGCGCATGAACGCCCGTGGCGCTCTTTCCGCGAGTCGCCCGGAAATCATAGGTCAAATGCAATCGCAGGTCGAACCGAGTCAGGAAGACGCGGCGCACGGCGTGATTCAAATGTTTGGCCGCGAGCCGATCTTTGTCACCAGTGCAATCATTAGCGCCGGGGCAGTCTGGTGGGTGGCTCGAGGCATGGTCTTGCTCACCGCATTAATGGCCGGCACCCCAGCCTGGCGTCAAGTCGACATGTTGCCGATCCTACTGACCAACGACCGCGATGACATGGACAGCTCCGCCATCCACGAATCCGCGGAAAATCAGGAGGCGTGCGCCACGACAGCTTTCTTCGGCGACGCGGACCAGGACTTCGGGGAGGAGGAAGCAATGGTCAGCCTATTCGAAGTCCCCGGGACCTACGTTCGGAATGAAGTTCAAGGCCGCTGAGAACTCAATCTTTGTCTGTGCAATGATCGAGCCTTGGCAGCGAAAATCGGTGAAGACTGATATCGAGCATGCCAAGTGGCTGGTCTGGCACGGCAAGGGTGGGAAAGCGGTGGCCCGGATCAAAGCGATGGCGCTCGGTATCATAAAGGGTTGCCGATCAGTAGCAGCATTGCAGAATCATCAGTGAACCAGATTGTCAGTTATCGCATGGCGAAGAAGCAAAAAATGGGTTGGACCGACCACGCAGCGCACTGTCTAGCGCAGGTTAGAGTCGCTGTGCTCAACGATGAATTCTCGGTGAAGAGGCTTTCAGTCGTCCAGCTTCACCAGTGACAAAAATTCCTGACGCAAAGGCTGCGAGGAATGAAGCTCACCGCGCATCACAGACGACGTCATACGACTGTTATCCTTAACACCGCGCCAGTGCATGCAGAAATGGTTGGCTTTGACAACGATCGCAAGGCCCGCCGGGTCCAATTCGCGCTCAAGGTGATCCGCCAAATTCTTCACGGCCTCTTCTTGAATTTGCGGACGCGACATGATCCAGTCTGAAATTCTTGCAAACTTTGACAGACCGATCAGTTTCGAGCCTGGCTTGGGAAGTACACCAACCCAAAGTTTGCCAATAATCGGACACAGATGATGAGAACAGGCTGAGCGTACCGTCAGCGGCCCGACTAGCATCAGTTCATTGACTTTCTCGACGTTCGGAAAGGTGGTGATCGGTGGTGCAATAGTAAAGCGACCAGAAAAGACTTCACGCACAAACATCTTTGCAACACGCCGGGCCGTTTCGCGCGTGTTGTGATCGTTCTCCGTATCAATCACCAGGCTTTGAAGGACCTCGTGCATCTTGCTTTGAACTTCTTGCTCCAAGGCGACTAGTTCTTCAGGGCTGTGAATTGCCGCTGCAATATTGTCGTTCGCAAAAAATCGAGCGCCCGTGGATTTTAAACGCTCCCGAATCACGAGCGACATCGGCTTGCCTAGCGTTTCCACTAGAAGGACGTCGGACGGATCTGCGCTAGCGCTGATTTGAGTTGAACCGTGGGGGAGAGGTGCGTTCATAATTAGATTCTATCGGAACATAACCCCAACGCCCTTAAGAGACCCTACTATGCTGGTTTGGTCTCGTCCGGGTCCGTTCGAAATCTTTGCAAGCTATTGGCCAAATCGTGTAGATGAATGGCTAGGACGGCCATTGAGCGGGTCATTTGATTAAGCGCTCCCTCCAGCCTGACGTGGCGATCTCTGGAAGGCTTTTGCGCAAGGAGCATGGCGACGGTTTCGCGTGCTGCTGGGCCACTGCGCGCCGCCTCGATCATCAGTGTCGCCTTGCGCTTCGATTCAAAGGCGAAGGGGTCGGACTGATAGAGCTCTGCCCATTCATCGAAGTTAAATTCAGCGCCTTGCTTGTCCATAGCCTTAATGTAGCTCGAAATGCGACCGTTCGTCGGTTCAATTCGACCTTTGGTGAGAGACTTCGGGCTCAAATTTGAGCTGGTTTGTGATTTTATGCACATACCAGTAGTGTTGAAGTAGCTCCATCGCAGTTCGTACTGTGCACTAGCGAGCTTGGGTCTAGCCTTTGCGGCTACTGCGGTAGTTTTGCGACGAGGTACGCGCCCAGTCTGGCCTTTGAATTATCATGAACGGCTTGGCAACGACCAAAAATGGTCACCACCCATCAATCCCTCTGAAAACACGTCTTCTAAGAAGCATCGAATGGCCAGCAAGAAACCCGTCGCTCCTCCTCAAAAAATATCCCGTCAAGAAGCACTTAAGGCGGTTCGGACCCTCATTCAATGGACTGGAGATGATCCGGATCGCGAGGGCTTGCAGGAAACACCTGACCGTGTGTTGCGTGCCTATGACGAATTCTTTGCGGGATATTCGGAGGACCCAAAAGAGATTTTACGCAAGACATTCTCCGAGACCGAAGGTTATGACGAGATGATTGTTCTGCGGGATGTGCGTTTTGAGAGTCACTGCGAACATCACATGGTGCCCATCATCGGTAAAGCGCATATCGCCTATATTCCTAAGCGAAGAGTGGTGGGTATCTCCAAGTTGTCACGCATTATCGACATGTATGCCAAGCGCTTGCAAATTCAAGAGCGACTGACTGCGCAAATTGCCGACACGATTAATGAGGTGCTACAACCTCGCGGTGTGGCCGTGGTGATCGAGGCGACGCATCAATGCATGACGACGCGTGGTGTGCATAAAACGGGTGTGTCGATGGTCACGAGCCGGATGCTCGGGGTATTTCGCACGCATGAAACAACCCGCAAGGAGTTTATGAGCTTGCTTAGTCCTTTAGGCAATGCTCATCCTGTTGGTTGACTCTCGCTAGATTTTGGCGGGATTTGACTGGAGTTGTTGCTCAAACCGACAGTTTTTCGCCATCTAACCGGCGCTTTCGGCTGTTCGTCTGGATCGCGATTGCAAGCACAAGGAAATACGGCACATTTAAACCATAACATCCAAAAAGGTTTGATATGCCCAGCCAAAATTCCGTAGCTTTTGCTACCAAAGCCAGTACTTCGTCCGCTTCAACTAGCGCTCCACGCACGCTTTCGCCAAGCCCGAAATCCCTTGATTTGCTCACGCATCGTGGCCGAGAGTTCCAATTGCTCGATCAGCCGCTTGAACGCTACTTCAACATGATCGGCCAACGCCCCTGCGAAGGCGAATACAGTGCGCAGTGGGAAATCGAAGATGGTTGGCTCTATCTTTCGGGCTTAGGTTGCGTCCAAAAACATGAGCAGCCGATGAGCATGGAAAGTCTTTTTCCGTTTGCCGGTCGTCGCGTCTTCGCTGCCTGGTATTCGGGTCAAATCAGAGGCTTCCGGATGGACCGAGCCGCAGCGCTCACATGGGGTCAACCGAATCGCTATCCCGATCTAGTGCTCAACATGAATTGTGGTCGCATTGAAACCATTAGCCTGGTTCATAGCAATGACGGCGCAAAACCTGTTTCTGCAACACCGTCTGCAACCTTAGGTGCTCGAGCCCCACAACTCGAAGGCCTCGCGCTAGCGGCGCAAAAGGGTAATGTGCTGGCGTTTATGCCGCGCACGGCCGATGCCAGTTGGAACCCTGGTTGGCAAGGCGCCTTGGTATAAATGTAAGGCATGAAAAATGCGTCTGAAAAGACGCATTCTAAAAATCTTGGCGCGCCCGGCACGCTCCGCATAATGCGCTGTAAAGCCCATGAATCCTGGAGTCTATCATTTATTCTCTAGGAATTACACACATTTATGCACACAATCGCAGGATGCTAGGGCTTGAATGGCTTGGCGTTATTGCTGGGTTCTGTCTGCCTCGGCACAGCCTACGCACCGGCCTTAGTGCGCGTCACCACTTGAGCACGCCCAGTGATAGAGCCAGCGCACCAGATCAGCCTGCATC
>JAYVKZ010000354.1:0-9663 GCA_043767985.1 Betaproteobacteria bacterium | reverse complement strand
GTGGAAGGCATGCACAAACTGCGTCGAAAGTTCTCACTCTGCACACTCTCGAATGGCAATCTCAGCCTGCTGAGTGATTTGGCCAAACACAACGGCCTGCCCTGGGACTTGATCCTTTCCGCAGAGAATTTCCTACATTACAAACCCGATCCCGAAACTTATCTGGGTGTCGCCAAGATCTTTGATGTGAAGCCTGAGGAAGTGATGCTGGTCGCAGCCCATGAAGATGATTTGATCGCCGCCGCAGCCTGTGGCCTTCAAACCGCCTATATCCATCGCCCCTTGGAGTTCGGACTCAATGCCGAAGGTCAGTCGAGAAAAAAAGTCAGCGCCGAACTCCCCTTCCATTGGGTAGCGAATGACTTGAATCACCTTGCCGCACAACTTAGTTGCTAATCCTCCCACCTTGCCAACCACTTACGCACTGACACTTTCCCCTCAAACCTTCTGAAGCCCCGAAAATGAGCACCCCTGCCGAATCCCTCCATGCCCCAAACCACTACCCGTTCGATTGGGAAGCCAAGTATCCGACCTATCGTAGCCCGGTCTTCGCGCGCAATATCGTCTCGACCTCGCAGCCCCTGGCCGCGCAAGCCGGCTTAAGGATTCTGATGCAGGGTGGAAACGCCGTGGACGCCGCCATCGCTGCTGCGGCCGCCCTCACCATTGTTGAACCCGTGTCAAACGGTCTGGGCAGCGATGCATTTGCAATCATCTGGGACGGCAAAAAACTACATGGCCTCAATGCCTCAGGCACCTCGCCTGCCTCCTGGGATCAGGCCTATTTTAAAAAGAAGCACAACGGCGCGATCCCGCAACGCGGCTGGGATTCGGTCAGTATTCCAGGCGCGGTCGCCGGTTGGGCAGCCATGCATGCCAAGCTTGGTAAATTGCCTTTTGAGCAGTTGCTTCAACCCGCCATCGAGATCGCTGAGCGCGGCTACGGCGTGGCACCCGTCACCCAGAAAAAATGGTCGGCCCAAACCGAGATCCTTAGAAACCAACCAGGCTTTGCCGAAGCGTTCCTGCCCAAAGGCCGCGCTCCGAAGATTGGCGAACACTTTATTCTTAAAGGCGCGGCCGAAACGCTTAAGCGTATCGCCAAGACCAAGGGCGAGGATTATTATCACGGCGAAACGGCTCGTGAAATTGCCAAGCACTCGGCCCTCAATGGTGGCTCGATGACCGAGGCCGATCTGGCCGGTTATAAGGTCGACTGGGTCGACACCATCAGTCAAGAATATCGCGGCTATAGCCTGCATGAAATCCCACCCAATGGCCAGGGTATTGCGGCCCTCATGGCCCTTGGCATTTTGAAAAATTTTGATCTGGCCTCCCTCGGTGCTGACTCTGCGGAATCGCGCCACCTGCAAATCGAGGCCATGAAAGCGGCCTTTGCCGATGTCTACAAATATGTTGGCGATTCCCGTGCCATGGAAAAGGTCACTGCCCAGCACCTGCTCGACCCTGGTTATTTGGCGTCCCGCGCCAAACTCATCTCGCGCGGCAAAGCCACCAATTTCGACCACGGCATGCCGGCCCCTGGCGGCACGATCTATCTCACCGCTGCGGATGAAAACGGCATGATGGTGTCGTTCATTCAAAGCAACTACATGGGTTTCGGCTCTGGCGTGGTGGTGCCCAGCGTGGGCGTCTCTTTACAAAATCGCGGCTTTGGTTTCAGTATGGACCCGAACCACCCGAATGTGGTGGCCCCGGGTAAACGTCCCTTCCAGACCATTATTCCAGCCTTCCTCATGAAGGACGGCCAGGCGCAAATGAGTTTCGGTGTGATGGGCGGCAACATGCAACCGCAAGGCCATATTCAAACCCTGATCCGCATGATTGACTACAAGCAGCAACCGCAGGCCGCCTGCGATGCGCCGCGCTGGAAGGTCAACCTCGGACTGGAAGTGGATGTCGAAACCAGCATGGAGCCCGCAGTCGTAGCCCAACTCAAAGTGTTGGGCCATGAGCTCAAACCCCTGATCGATCCGTATATGGATTTCGGCTCAGGTCAGTTCATTTGGAAGCTTAGTGATAATCGAGAAGAGGGCTTCGTCGCCGCCAGTGATACCCGGCGAGAAGGTTGTGCGGTTGGATTTTAAATGCCCGCACTGCGATGAATAAACGGGCATTCCTGCTCGCAGCCGCAGCAGCGGGTGTGCTCACCGGCTGCGCCTACAAGAATGTACCGTTTTCAAACTATTCCCCACTCCTGTATCGTGCCAAAGCGGCCCAGGGTGGCGGCGAAGTGTTTTTGTTTGGGGCTGTCCATCTCGGCCTCAGCCGCTTTTACCCCTTACCCGAAAAGGTGGAGGCGGCCTGGAACCAAAGTGACTGTCTCGCCGTCGAGCTCGATATCGCCGCGCGGCATCAAGAGCTTCGTGAAGCCTTTGCCAAGCGCGTACTTTTACCGGCGGGCGAGACCTTGGACGACATCCTCTCGTCCCAAGAGATTCAACAAATCAAAGCTCATATGGGGTTTGATTATCAGGACTGGCAGCGCCTAAGACGTTTGCAACCCTGGGCCATGAATTTAAACTTATTCAACCGGATCGAGACCAATGCCGGCCCGCAAGCGACCTTGGGCATTGACCTATTTTTTATCCGCCGAGCCAAAACCCGAAAACTGCGCATTGCCGAACTAGAGTACCCCCAAGACCAAGTTGAAGCTTTTGCGGGCGGGTCTCGTGCTGAACAACTAGAGCAGCTGCGCAATCGTCTTCAGCAGCTCGAACGCTATGAGCGAACCACCGAGCTAGTCATCGACGCCTGGCGCAGAGGTGATGCGCCCGCCCTGGCCCACCTCAAACGCGACTCCTTCGGGGACGAGCAAACGCTCAGCAGTCTTCACCAACGCATGAGTGTTCAGCGCGACATGAAGATGGGCGCCGCACTTGCGGGACTGGTGCAGGGCGGCTCGAAAGTGTTTTGTGTCGTCGGGGCCTTTCATTTAGTGGGCCCAAGCAATTTGTTGGACGTGCTGCGGCAAGACCATGGCCTCCATCCCACCTTAGTTCAAACCTAACCCAGGAACTTCTACAAACCATCAGCACCTTTCATTGGGAATTCCCGCTTGCTAATACAATACTGCCATGAACACAAAAGTATATGAAGCGGTGACTCCGCAAAAAGTCGCTTTTCTCGGGCTCGGAGTCATGGGCTATCCCATGGCCGGCCATCTGCAACGCGCGGGCCATCAGGTCACCGTCTATAACCGTACAGGTGCTAAGGCCGAGGCCTGGTCAAAAGAGTACGGGGGCAAGGCAGCGCCAACACCTCGCCAAGCCGTTGAGGGTGCGAGCTTGGTCTTTGCCTGTGTGGGCAATGACGCCGACCTGCGCTCCATTGTGCTGGGCGCCGACGGTGCATTTGCGGGAATGACCAAAGGCACCGCCTTTGTCGATCACACCACGGCCTCTGCCGAAGTCGCGCGCGAACTCTATGCTGCAGCGAAGGCACTCGGACTAAACTTTATGGATGCTCCTGTGTCAGGCGGTCAAGCCGGTGCGGTCAACGGCTTACTCACCGTCATGTGCGGTGGCGACAGCGCCGTGTTCGATGCGGCGAAACCGGTCGGTATGGCGTTCTCTCGCGCCTTTACCTTGGTCGGCCCAACGGGCAGTGGTCAATTGGCCAAGATGGTCAATCAAATCTGTATCGCCGGTCTCGTCCAAGGCCTCTCCGAGGGTGTCGCCTTTGGTCAAGCAGCGGGTTTGGATATGAATCTGGTGTTGGATGTGATCAGTAAAGGCGCCGCCCAGTCTTGGCAGATGGAAAACCGTGGCAAAACCATGGTGGAGGGCAAGTTTGAGTTTGGCTTCGCGGTGGATTGGATGCGTAAGGATCTTGGACTTTGCCTGGATGAATCCAAACGCAATGGTGCAGCCTTGCCGGTCACTGCTGTCGTCGATCAATTTTATGGCGACGTGCAAAGTATGGGTGGTGCACGCTGGGATACCTCGAGCCTCATTACGCGTTTAAAGCGGAGTTAATACCATGGGCATACTGACTGGAGAACGACCTTCTCGCTTAGGGAAAGTCAAGGCCGAGGATGGGAGTATTCGTCTTCACCCAGTGAAAACCAATTTAACCAATGCGGTATCGAGCTTCGAGCTCAAGGGCTTTCATGCGATTGCTCCGCTTGCGGCTCCGACTCCCAGCGCGGCCTGGTCCAAGCTAGAGAAGATCGTTCGTGGCATGGAAGGTGCTAAGGTCATGAGCGTTGACGCCGACTATTTGTACGCCGAGTTCACCACCAAACTGCTGGGCTTCGTGGATGATGTCGAGTTTTTACTTGATGCTGCTCACCAACGCATTCACGTGCGTTCGGCGTCGCGCTTAGGGCGCAAGGATTTCGATGTGAACCGAAAGCGTATCGAGTCCATCCGCAAGCAATTAGCCTAGCCGCGTCCCGCACCGCGAAGACAGGCGTCGCGTCTTTTTCTTTGCCATTTCAGTATTCATTTTTTACGATTCGTTGATACAACTACATTTTAGGTACCCCTATGCCATACACCACCACCCCCTCGGGCTTGCAAATCGAAGATATCAAAGTCGGCACCGGCGCTGAGGCCAAAGGCGGCAGCAATGTCTTGGTGCACTACACCGGCTGGCTCTATGAGAACAGCATCAAGGGCACCAAGTTCGACTCCAGCAAAGACCGGGGTCAGCCCTTCTCATTTCCTTTGGGCGCCGGTCATGTCATCAAGGGCTGGGACGAAGGCGTTGCAGGCATGAAGATTGGCGGCTCTCGCAATCTCGTGATCCCTCCCGAGCTTGGTTATGGCCCACGCGGTGCAGGCGGCGTCATTCCAGGCAACGCGACACTGATTTTTGAAGTTGAACTGCTAGGCGTTTAATGGCTGTTGACGGTAAATCAGGATCTAAAGCACCAAGTAGTGCGTCGGCCGGTAATTTTCTGCGCAATCAAATCGAGCAAGACTTAGGCGCCGATAAATATGCCTCCCGTCACTGGTCCGGCCGCCCCGGACCTGCCGAACAGCAAAAAGTCGCCGCACTTGACGCTGCGAAAATACGCACCAGGTTTCCGCCTGAGCCGAATGGGTACCTGCATATCGGCCACGCAAAATCGATTTGCCTGAACTTTGGTTTGGCCAGAGATTACCTCGGTCGCTGCCATCTGCGCTTCGACGACACCAACCCCGTCAAAGAAGATCAGGAGTATGTCGACGCCATTATCGAGATGGTGCACTGGCTGGGCTTCGACTGGGCAACCCAGGGCGAGAGCAATCTGTATTTCGCCAGCGACTACTTCGCCGATATTTATCAATGCGCGCTCTCCTTAATTGAGAGCGGCGATGCCTATGTCGATTCACAAAGTGCGGACGCCATGCGCTCAACCCGCGGCACGCTCACAGAAGCCGGTGTGAATTCGCCGTTTCGTGATCGTAGTGTGAGCGAGAACCTGCAACTCTTTCGCGAAATGCGCGACGGCAGGCACGCCGAGGGCACGCATATTTTGCGTGCCAAGATTGATATGGCCTCGCCCAATATCAATATGCGCGACCCGGCCCTGTATCGCATCCGATTTGCCGAGCATCATCGCACGGGCAATACCTGGTGCATCTACCCCATGTACGACTATGCGCACCCTATTTCGGATGCGCTCGAAAACATCACTCACTCCATCTGCACCCTGGAGTTTCAAGATCATCGCCCCTTCTATGACTGGGTGCTGAGTAAGCTCGCCGCACTAGGATATTTCGAGTTGCCCCTCACCCAGCAATGGGAGTTTGCGCGCCTCAACCTAACCTACGCCATCACCAGTAAGCGCAAGCTGCAACAACTCGTCAAGGACCAACATGTGCAGGGCTGGGACGATCCACGTATGCCCACCTTAGTAGGTTTGCGTCGCCGAGGCTATACCCCAGAGGCGCTGCAATTGTTTTGCGAGCGGATCGGTGTCGCCAAGTCGGATTCGTGGATCGACATGAGCATTCTTGAAGCCGCCTTACGTGATGATCTTGATGCTAAAGCGCACCGCGCCGCCGCCGTGCTGGACCCACTCAAACTCATTCTGGACAATTTCCCGGATGATTTAGAAGAAGCATGCTCAGCACCCGTGCATCCTCATCATGCCGAGCTGGGTCGTCGCGAGTTTCCAATGCACAAAGAATTGTGGATTGAGCGTGAAGACTTCATGGAAGTGCCTAGTAAGGGCTATTTCCGTCTCTACCCCGGCAATAAAGTCAGGCTGCGCTATGGCTTCGTGATCGAGTGTACGGGCTGCGATAAAAACGCCGCCGGTGAAATCACGGCGGTTCATGCAAGCTACTTGGCGGATTCAAAATCAGGCACACCCGGCTCCGACACCTACAAGGTCAAAGGCAACATCCACTGGCTCTCAGCGAAAGCGGCCTTGGCTGCCGAGGTACGTCTTTATGATCGTCTTTTTCTTGAAGCGCAACCGGACGCCGGTGGAAAAGACTTTATTGAGAGCCTGAATCCCAGTTCCATGAAGGTGATTCAGGCCTGGGTCGAACCCTCCGTCGCCAAGGTTCAAAAGCAGCAAAGTGTGCAATTTGAGCGGCATGGCTATTTTGTTGCAGACCGGATCGATCACGCACCTGACAAGCTGATCTTTAACCGCTCCGTGGGGCTAAAGGACAGCTGGGGCAAGCCTAGCTAAGACGCGGCTCAGGATCTGGAGTCTGACCCCTGCTGAAGTCTGGCCCCTGCTTAAGTGCAGATCCAAGGCTTTGTCGGTAAATTTTACAGCGCCTAGATCATCAGCCTAGAGCCACCTTGCTGAAATGGGGTGACAGGCACATTGAGCAGTTTCATGGTTTTTTCTGAAGAATCATGTCAATGACCCGCCCTTGAGCCTCCTGCCACCGAATCCGCACCGGCTGCATGTCATAGTCGTAGCCTAACCACATATCCACCCGGTCGCCCCCTGCTTCCTGGCTTTTGTAGGCGACGTGTAAGGTCTGTAAAACCCCTGCTGGAGCGACCAAGACCGCAGGACCATAACTCTCGAAAAACGCCGGATACACCTGCCGAAAGGTGAACATGGGCACCGAAAAAGTCTTGGTTTTTTCAAGAATGGCCGGGTCGCTACGGGCTAACATGCTCAACAACCACATGACAGAGAGTCGATCCTGGGTGCCTGGGGCAAGGCTCAGTGAAGCCACTTGGCTAGACTTCATGGTGCGCTTCTCCCGATCGACCTCCAGCCAGCGCTCCGGGCGATCCCCAATTTTTTCGGAATATCGCACCGTCTGAGGTCCATTCGGGCCTATCAGGCCTTGGCTTTGATAGCGCAAGCTGCCTCCAATAACCTTGTTGAGTAGCCAACCGAGCTTAATTTCAATGTCGATGCCAAAATTTCCGACGCCTGCCTCGTTTTTACCGGCTTTGGTGTTCAGTTCGGCGCTGCCGCTTGCGCTCGACTCATCAAAGTCCTTCGGGGAGTGAACCGCGTAGGTCAAACGGATAGGTTTAGGGAATTCTGCAAGCGATTGCGCGTAAAGTGGCGGCGGATTCTTCTTAGCGTCAGGTTCATCGGAAGCTGCCTTGGGTTTGCCAAGATCAGAATCAAGAGAATTTGCTTTTTCCTGTGTGCCAGATGCGCCATTTCCTGCTGAGCCCTCCCCCGCATCGCGGCTCTTGTTGGCCTGCTCCTGCGCATCGGCAGGCTCGCTCTTTTTCGTCGTAACAACAGCTAAGTTCGGTGCACCAGCCGGTTCCGATGAGGCGTCGACCAACCCCGGTGGCATGCGTGCATCGCTCGCCGTCTCGGCTCCCGGGGAAGGATTCTCCGAAGCCGGGTCGGAGTGTGGCCGCGAATCAGTCGTTGGAGGGACGCTCGCCGGCGGCGCAGACGACGGCGGGCTGATTTTTTTTTGAGGTTTGACGGGAGGTTTACTGCTGACCGGCGGATTCGCGCCCAGTTTCGAACTCGGCGTGGCAGCCTCGACGGGTTTACTCAAGGTCGCCAAACTGGCCGTGATTGGGATATCGACCAGGCTCACAGCCAGGATTTGTTCAGCCTGATGGCGCAAAAAGCCCCAACCCAAGCCTAAATGGGCTAGGAGCACAATGAAAACGCACAAAACAGCCCTTTGATTGGCGGCCAACGAGCGATCATCCATCAACTTATGTTGCATTAGTCAACTTAGAGAATAAACTAGCGTTAATTCTATCCAATACCCCTCTTCTTGTGGCATTGTTCACACCCACCCCCCCATTGAGCTAGGTTAACATTCCGCTCATCTGAAATGGAGAATATGACATGACCAATACCCACCCAGCGCTCCGATCACCCTCCCTGGCTCTCATCATCGGGGCTTCGATCCTGGTTTCTGCCTGCGGTGGAGGCTCAAGTACGCCCGCCGCGGCTCCGTCTCCGGGCGTCAATCCTCCTGCTGATTCGAGGGTAACATCTCCTTCGACGGTCACACCTCCGATAAATGCCAATGGCTTTATCGGTAGTTGCCCTTCCCTAACTGGAGGCAGCGCAACGCCCTCGGGGTATGAGATTGGTTTTTGTAACACTTATTTCGCGAGTGGTGCGAGTCTGGTCGCTGAGGGTACTTTCCAGAACCAGAATGTTTCGACCCCCGAAATCCCCGCGGCCAACCAGTATTCGCTCAATTTACCCAACACGGCAGCAAATCCCTGGGGTGGCACTATTTCCCTAGCCGCCGGCGCTACCAACGTGACCCAAACACCAAGCACCATCGGCAATCTGGCAGGTGGGTATGGTTTAGACCGATTTGTGACCGCTGTCGTTGCGCCAGCGGCCGATAATACTAGTTTGGTCGATTTTAGTAGTAACTTGGGCAGTCCACGCTATGCCACTTTCGGCTTATGGGGCAGAAGCAAGCTACAAAATGAGAATTTTTACGGTGCTTTCTTTGGTCCGGCATTTGGACAGTCCGCAACGCCCTCTACTTTTTTGAACGGCGCGAGCACCAACGTCACCTTAAACGGTCCCGCAGTGAGTTGGTATCTTTATTCGGCGAGTTCTGCGGTTCCAGCTGGCGTGACATCCAGAATTGGCCTGTCCGCAACGGCGCAGATGCAAGTTAATTTTTCGTCGACATCAAACAATGTGATTGGCACGATCAACAACTTTTTTGACCGTTCTTCTGGCTCGCCTGTCAATCTGGGGCTGACGCCAGTGACTTTTACTGCAACTTTAGTCAAGGCAGACGGTACTTTTTCGGGGACTATTACCGGTGGTGGAACTGGCATCATCAAAGGGTCACTTTTTGGGCCAACCGCTCAACAAGCGGCAGGCCAGTTTGTGTTGACGGCGACAGGGAGCAGAATGCTTTCTGGCTCCTTTGGCGTTAAACAGCCGTAAATTTTGTGACCCTCCTACCGTGCCAATCACACAATCTTAAGGGTTGAGAGTCCCAGACTGCTTCGCGCACACCGCATACCTTTTCAACCCTGGGTTGAAATGCCCAGGGTTTTTGCATTAGGCGAGGGAGCGGCTCCCGCTATTTTTGTTCCTTCGCCTTACAACTTTTCACCCGCCGGTCTATTCTAAGCAGTCGCCGCGCTTTGGTTCGACACGATAAGCAGTCATTTTGACCTTGGGCTTGTCGGTATTTTTTACAAACCAATTAATCATAAAATAAATTGTTGTTTATAAACAATGACTTATGAATTTGGCACGGCGATTGC
>JAYVKZ010000353.1:0-9226 GCA_043767985.1 Betaproteobacteria bacterium | reverse complement strand
TGTGCAATTTCGGGTTGAATTTCTCGCGATTAAACGCTGATTTTCCAGTTCACGAGCGCCTTTTTGCTCGCTTTTTAGCACGCCGGACGCATCTTCCCTATCATCGGAGCGCTTTGTTTTTTAAGCTTGTACATCGCCAGCATTAAGATCGACAGCCGCAATCAGTATTTGTGGCGGGCCGTTGATCAGGGAGGCGAAGTGATCGACATCCTCGTGCAGACTCACCGAGATGCTAGAGCAGCGACGCGGTTTTTCAGCGGGTTCAGCTCAAAGATTCTTTTCCAGTTTTTCAATGATCAACAACCACTTATTGACAACGCCGCCGCGCGCCTGCTCTGGCGTGCGGCTGCGGAGTCGCTCAAGATCGTGCCACGTCGAATCGGTCCAGGTTCATCACTTTATTCCACGCCGCGACAAAGTCATGCACAAAGGAGGGCTGCGCATCGCTGCAGGCATAGACTTCTGCAATGGCCCTAAGCTGGGAGTTAGAGCCAAAAACGAGGTCAACGACGGTGGCCGTCCACTTGACTTCGCCCGCTTTGTCATCCGATTTTCGATCCCGCCCCTCCAGCACGCCTTCGGCTGTCGTTGACTTCTCCCACTTTGTACCCATGTCCAGCAAGTTCACAAAGAAGTCATTGCTTAGCGTTTCAGGCCGCTGGGTAAAAACACCGTGTTGGGCCTGCCCGACGTTGGCATTCAGGGCGCGCATTCCGCCGATCAAAACCGTCATCTCGGGGGCCGTGAGCGTCATCAAGTTCGCTCGGTCAATCAGCAGCTCGGCGGCGGGTCTGGAGTGGCCCGTCTTGATGAAGTTGCGGAAGCCGTCGGCCGATGGCTCCAGCACGGCGAACGAGTGCAGATCGGTTTGCTCTTGCGAGGCATCGGTACGGCCCGCCGTGAACGGCACTGTCACATCCGTCCCGGCCTTTTTCGCCGCCGCCTCGACCGCTGCACAACCGCCTAGGACGATCAAGTCAGCCAGCGATACCTTCTTGTTGTCCGATTGCGCAGCGTTGAATTCCTTCTGGATGCCCTCCAGCGCCTGCAGCACCTTCGCTAGTTGGGCTGGTTGGTTCGCTTCCCAGTCTTTTTGCGGGGCCAAGCGAATGCGCGCTCCATTTGCCCCGCCGCGCTTGTCACTGCCCCGGAAGGTTGCCGCCGATGCCCACGCTGTTGAGACCAGTTGGGAGATGGAAAGTCCGGATGCAAGCACTTTTGCCTTCAGTACGACGATATCCTGTTGCCCCACCAGCTCATGGTCAACGGACGGAACTGGGTCTTGCCAGATCAGTTGGCCCTTGGGAACCAGCGGGCCAAGATAGCGCGCAATCGGCCCCATGTCGCGGTGCGTCAGCTTGTACCAGGCTTTGGCATAGGCGTCGGCAAACTCTTGCGGGTTCTGGTGGAAGTGCCGGGCAATCTTTTCATAGATTGGGTCCACACGCATTGCCATGTCGGCCGTGGTCATCATGGGAGCATGGCGCTTACTTGGGTCATGGGCATCCGGCACGGTTGCCGCTGCAGCGGCATCTTTCGGCGTCCACTGGTGCGCGCCAGCGGGGCTCTTCGTCAGCGTCCATTCGTAGCCAAGCAGATTGTCGAGATAACCCATATCCCATTGGATCGGGTTGTTCGTCCACGCACCCTCGATGCCGCTGGAGATAGTGTGCACGCCCTTTGCGCTTTCAAAGTTGCTGGTCCAGCCGAAGCCCTGCTCGGTGAAGTCGGCACTCTCCGGATCAGGACCTTTGTGGTCTTCAGAGGCCGCGCCGTGGGATTTTCCAAACGTATGTCCACCGGCAGTCAGTGCCACAGTTTCGTAGTCATTCATCGCCATGCGGGCAAAGGTCTCGCGAATATCCCGCGCCGAACCCAGTGCGTCTGGCACGCCGTCCGGGCCCTGCGGGTTGACGTAGATCAGACCCATCTGAACGGCACCGAGCGGTTGCTCAAGTTCGCGCTCGCCGGTGTAGCGCGTGTTGCCGAGCCAAGTGTCCTCTGGCCCCCAGTAAATGTCCTCGCCAGGCTCCCACACGTCTTCACGTCCGCCAGCAAAACCGAAGGTCTTGAAACCCATGGACTCCATGGCGACATTGCCAGTGAGAACAATCAGGTCAGCCCAGGAGATTTTGCGGCCGTACTTCTGCTTGATGGGCCACAGCAAGCGGCGCGCTTTGTCGAGGTTCACGTTGTCGGGCCAGCTATTAAGCGGTGCAAACCGTTGGGTGCCGAAACCCGCACCACCACGACCGTCGGCAATACGGTACGTGCCCGCGCTGTGCCAGGCCATGCGGACGAAAAACGGTCCGTAATGGCCGTAATCAGCAGGCCACCAGTCCTGCGAATCCGTCATCAAGCTGTGGAGGTCGTTGACTACGGCGTGCAGATCGAGACTGTTGAACTCCTCGGCGTAATTGAACGCCTCGCCCATGGGATTTGAACGTTCTGAATGCTGCTGCAACAGGTTCAGGTTGAGTTGATTCGGCCACCAGTCTGCGTTCGTTCGAGCACCAGCGACCGTGGCTTTGAGGACGGCTCCTGCAAACGGGCATTTCATATCGGTTGACATGCTTCATTCCTTGTGTAGAAGTCTGACTTGGAGAGGGACTCTCCGCAAACAATATGCTCACTGTAGGCCTCTCAATTGAGCGTGTAAATTCAATTGATTTTATTTTATCGATAGTTTTTTTGTATTTATGGAGTCATGCATGACCCCAATCCCCACTTCCCCACCCCTGAACGTATTCCTGCGTTTGCAGCCGCCCGGCTGAATGGCGCGCCTTCTTTGCGCACCACGATGCATTGAGGACGCCCGAGTCGGGGGGCCGCACCAGCAACCTCAGCAAGGGCGACCGCGAGATGATCGTCACCGCCACCAGAGCCGCGAACTGTTGCCTGTAGTGCGTCAGGCTTTTTAAAGAGCTTTTTTCAGCTGATTACCTGAGGGTAGCCGGGGTCTGATTCATCAAATACTTTCCCTCCAAAAGGAATTTCCGAATGAAGGTCGCCGCAAAACTGGTCTCTGACAAAGTCATGGTCGCAGCAGCCCCACTCAAATACGCCTTTCCTTGCCTTCCCAATAAGTTGCGCGAAGACTACGCTTGAGCACCTTGCCGACGGCGCTACGCGGGAGTTGTTCAATGAAATCGACGCTCTTGGGGCTCATGACACCCCCGAGCTTTGACTTGCACAGATCGATCAGTTCTTGAGCGGTTACTTGGCGGCCCGGGGCCAGCTCTATGACGGCTTTCACCGCTTCGCCCCACTTATCGTCCGGCACGCCAATCACCGCGCAGTCTTGTACCGCTGGGTGTTGGTTGAGCACTTCTTCAACCTGCAAAGGAAATACATTAAAGCCGCCGCTGATAATGAGATCGCGTTTGCGGTCGCTCAGATATACAAAGCCGTCGCTATCCCGATAGCCTACATCGCCCGTGCGTTGCCAGCCGTCTTTCTTGATTGCGGCCGTCGCCTGCGGGTCGTTCAGGTAGCGTAGCATCACGGTCGGGCCTTTCACGACAATTTCGCCGATCTCGTCCGTGCCCAAGAACTTACCTTCCTCATCCACAACCTCGATGCCAATCACATTCACGGTTGGCCTCCCAACAGAGCGCAATCGTTTTGCCAGCGCTGGGTTTTGCACCGCTTGGGTCATCGCATACTTGGACATGAAAGTAAGTGGGAAGCCCGATTCCGTTTGCCCAAGGGATTGACAGATCACTGGCCCAAACATTGCATGGGCCTGAATAATTTTTTCACTCACCAGAGGCGCTGCAGCCGACATCAAGTAGCGCAGGGAGCTAAAGTCTGTCGCCTTGCACTGCGGATGATTCATTAGCATGTAAATAAGCGTAGGTGGCAGGAAAAGCAAAGAGACTTTGTGGGCGGGAATCGCCTCCAGGATGGCACCTAGTTCGGCAGTAGCCATAAGGACGACTTCACCACCCATGGCCAAAGTCGCCATCGCAATAAAGCCGCCCGCATGGGTGATGGGCGCGACCGCTAAATTGACGGGAGTTGAATCAGTATCGAAATCCGAAAAGACGCTGATAAAGCCAAGCATGTTCCAGGCCGTGAAGCCACTATTGGCCTGAGTGATCTTGGGTGCACCTGTCGTGCCGCCGGTTGATCCCTGAAAAGCGGTGGCATCTGCACTCAGCCTCACGTGCACGGGCTCGTCAGAGAATCCTTCGATGAAGCTTTGAAGACTGGGAAAACCCTCCATGTCTCGGTCAAGACAAACAAAGATCTTGATCGCTGGCGCATGAGCGGCAATGTCGCGCACTTGCTCGAGCGTTGAGCTGTCAAAGAACAATGCAGCACAACCCCCTCGATGCAAAAGATCCGCGTTAATACTAGCGCCACTTCGTAGGTTAATGTTGCTCCACGCACCGCCTGCACGCATGCCACCAAGCAAGGCGACCATCGCCAAACCAGTGTTGGGACTGAGAATAGCGTAGGGCGTGGACGGGGAGAACCCGCGCTCCAATAGGGCGCTCGCAAAACGGTGTGTGAGCGCGGCTAATTGCGCGTGGCTGATCGTGCTTCGGTCGTCACTTAATGCGGGCCGGTCCGCCCCCAAGCGGCCTGCGCGGTCCAGAAGGTCAATATAGTCTAGTTGATCCATGGCTCGCTCCTTCAGCGAAAGGTTCACTGGGCATGTCTCAGCCCATGTTTTAGCTATGATCTTTTAGCATGTCCCAAGCTTCCATGAGTCAGGGCGTTTCGAGGTTCGCAAGTTTTCTGATGTTGCCCAGCCTGCGGCACGCCGAGCGCACCAGTCCGGTTTGCAGTGAGCAGAGCTGTTTTAAAGAGAATAGAATTTGGCGAATTCACTAGGGGCTAAACATGTTGCAATGGCAAGTCGGAGAGGTTCGCATCACTCGGGTGGTTGAGTTGGGGCAAATTCCAACCTCCCCACGATTCTTTTTTAAGGAGGCTCCAGATGATTTGGTAGCTCGTCATGGCTGGCTCAAGCCCCATTTCGCGAGAGACGATGGTAAGTTATTGATGTCGATCCATTGCTTCGTCATTGAAACGCAAGGTAAACGAATCGTGGTTGACACTTGTATCGGTAACGATAAAAAGCGTCAATATCCGGGATGGAATGAGCTTTCCGGTCCTTTCCTCGACGACCTCAAAAAAGCCGGCTTTGCGACTCGCGATATCGACTACGTCTTATGCACCCATCTTCATGTGGACCACGTCGGTTGGAACACACGGCTGGTGGACGGTGTGTGGCTGCCGACCTTCGAGGCGGCTCGCTATCTCTTCGCCCGCACGGAGTGGGAACATTGGTCGACGAGTCACGAAAGCGGCTACGGTGGCGATGATATGTTGGGTGATTCAGTGCGTCCAATCATTAACGCTGGGCTTGCCGATCTGGTCGATACCCATCATAAAATCACCGACGAGGTCTGGCTGGAGCCAACCCCAGGCCACACACCAGGCCACGTGAGCGTGCGGATCGAATCAAAAGGTCAGCGGGCCGTCATCACAGGCGATTTAATGCATCACCCGATCCAGTGCAGTGAGCCCGATTTGCCAGTGAGCTTTGATTCCGATACCACCATGGCGATCAGCACGAGACGCAATTTCTTAAGCTGCTGCGCACGCGATCAGGTGCTGGTACTAGGTACTCATTTTGCCAATCCCACGGCTGGGCATGTGGTTGCCGAAGGCACTGCTTGGAAATTTAAAGTTTGAGCGATCGTTAACGCTACCATCGGCGCGTACACACTAGGAGCACATATGACCCGGAAATCTGTGACGACTACCCTCATGGCTGTTTTGCACTGCTCGTTGTTTCTGACGGCGTTGCCTGCCCAGGCTCAAGTTTACCCAAGCAAGCCCATACGTTTGATTGTGCCGTATGCGGCCGGTGGCGCTACCGACATTATCGGACGGGCTGCTGCGGCCGAGATCAGTAAAACGATCGGCCAACAGGTGGTGATCGAAAATCGGCCAGGGGCAGGCGGCAATCTTGGCGCTGAGATGGTTGCCCGCGCGGCGCCGGATGGCTACACGATGCTGGTATCGCCGAGCAGCTTGCATGGCATCACGCCTTTCCTGTATTCAAAGCTCAATTACGATCCTAACAAGGACCTGGCGCCGGTCATTGTCTTGGGTGCGTTTGCCAATGTGTTGGTCGTTCACCCGGCGGTCAAAGCAAATTCGGTCAGCGAATTGATTGCCGTGATCAAATCGCAGCCTGGCAAAGTGTCCTATGCTTCGAGCGGTAGCGGCTCAACCATCCATCTTTCCGGCGAAATGTTCAAGCATATGCTCAAGCTCGACATCGAGCATATCCCGTACAAGGGTAGCGCACCTGCCCTCGTCGATTTAATCGGTGGCCAGGTGCAAATGATGTTCGACAACATACCCTCGGCGATACCCCATATTCGCTCTGGTAAGTTACGCGCCCTAGCGACTACGGGCACGAAGCGTTCTGCCTTGCTACCCGATCTTCCGACCATGGTTGAGGCTGGTCTTGTGGGCTACGAGTCAACGGCCTGGTTCGGTCTGGTCTTCCCGGCAGGAACACCTAAGGAAATTGTCGCGAAAATGAATGCCGAAGGCGTGAAGGCCACAAAGTCGGCTGACTTCATCAAACGCATGAACGACCTTGGCTATGACATTGTTGGCGGCTCACCGGAGCAGATGGGATCCATGATCCAAGATGAGCTCAAGCGCTGGGGCCCAGTGGTCAAAGCCTCAGGTGCCAAGGTTGATTAACAAATTGCCGCCACACACGAACCAGACATGCTGCCAAGAGAAATGCTAATTCCCCCAGTCCTTAAATTCCCCGAGCAAGGCATGGAGACCCTGACAGCGTCCTAACAGAATTTCGTTGCCGAAAACAGGGCGATGGAAGCGCGCTACTGAGCTGTTGAACCTTTGACTCATTGCGCTCTGAGCCAAAGTGTTATCGCAACAGTCGTCAACGCTGCAACCCTAAAGGCCAATGAAATCCAACCCAAGCGTATTGAGGTTTTTACGCACCTTTCAAGCGCCTATCTGAAATACGGACCGTTGATCGGAGGCTGGCCATAGCGGAGCTTGGCCTCAGCCAAACTCATGAAAATTTAACCTTTGCCCAGCCATGAGTTCAGATCCCTCTCTTACTTACGTCCACGCGCTTCTTAAGGCCATGTCAGAGGCCAAGGCCTCTGACTTGTTTATTTCCGCTGACTTTCCACCGGCGATGAAGATCGACGGCCAGATGACACCGGTCACTGAGGCAAGGCTGACAGGAGAGCATACGAAGGCTTGTGCATATGCCATCATGAACGAGAAGCAGCGCAAAGCGTTTGAGCAAGACAAGGAGTGCAACTTCGCCATTTGGCCCAAGGAAATTGGCCGCTTTCGCGTCAATGTATTTGTGCAACAAGAATGTGTGGGTATGGTCATTCGCACCATCACCACGAAGATTCCCAATTTCGATGAGATGGGACTACCCATTCAGTTGAAAGAATTGATGTTGGCCAAGCGTGGACTCATCATCCTGGTTGGGGGCACGGGATCAGGTAAATCTACCACCCTCGCCGCCCTCATCGACTACCGAAACGACAATAGTCGCGGGCACATTATTACGATTGAAGACCCAGTTGAATATGTGCACCCGAGCAAGAAATGCCTGGTCACGCATCGTGAAGTCGGCCGCGACACCAATGACTGGGGGGCCGCACTGAAGAATACCTTGCGTCAAGCGCCCGACGTCATTTTGATCGGCGAAATCCGAGATCGGGAAACCATGGAATTCGCCCTCACCTTCGCGGAAACCGGCCACCTGTGCATGGCAACCCTTCATGCCAACAGCGCGAACCAGGCGCTCGATCGCATTGTGAATTTCTTTCCGGAAGAGCGCCATGCACAACTGCATATGGATCTTTCGCTGAACCTGCGCGGCTTTATCTCGCAAAGACTGGTTCCAAGGATCGGTGGCGGGCGTTGCGCCGCCGTGGAAATTCTTTTGAACTCGCCCTTGGTGGCCGATCTCATTCTGAAGGGCGAAACCGGCCAGGTGAAAGACGCGATGGCAAAATCCGTCGAACTGGGCATGCAAACTTTTGATCAAGCCTTGTTCAAATTAGCCGAAGCGGGCAAGATTTCCCGCGAGGATGCCTTGCGCAATGCCGACTCTTTGAATGAGCTCCGCTTACGCTTTAAGCTGCATGGCAAAGCAGTGTCTGCAAGCGATGCCGACGGGAGTCCCTTCGCTTTGAGTCTGCAAGAAGAGAAAAAGCCTGAGGTAGAAGATGAACTTGAGGCGCTCATCAAATCAAAAGCAAAGGCTGCGGCAGAAAAAGCCGACAAGGATCAAAAGTCAGTCGGCCTTGCTGCATAACAGGCGAAAGAGCCCAAGGCGGGTTAAAGATTGCCTCGCGCCTTGGCGGCGCTGCGCGCGTTGCATCACCCAGACCCCGTGACTCAACGCCTTCACCCCCCTCAACACCCTTCTTGCGCGAAGCGGAAATTGATGCTACCTTATCGACATCATATATCAACATCATTTATCTTTTTGATTGTCATTAACCATCATGCGCACCATTATTGAACTAGAAGATAGCGATGCAGCTCGATTGGACGCTTGGGCAAAATCACAAAAAATTAGCCGAACAGAGGCGGTTCGACGAGCCGTTAGCCAAATGTTAGCGCGCACAACTCCGCCCCAAGGCTCTGGCTTCGGACTTTGGGCGAATGGACAACCAATACCCGCCAACCGTGACGGCCTGGCCTTGCAGCGAGAGCTTCGCGAGGAGTGGCCCGAGTGATCGCGCTTTTTGACTCTAATATCGTCATCGACTACCTCAATGGCATCGAACTTGCTAAGGTAGAGCTTTCCCAATACCGTCAAGCCTACATTAGTCCAATTACCTGGATAGAGGCACAAGTCAAAGCGCCACAAGGCTTGAAAGAAGCCACCAAAGTCGCAATCGAAGCAAACTTCAAACGAATCGACATCAGCGAGGCAATTTTGGTTGAAAGCCTCGCGCTGCGCCGCAGCCATAGACTAAAACTTCCAGATGCCATCCTTTGGGCCTGCGCCCGCGTCAATGGCTGGCCCTTAGTGACTCGCAACACCAAGGATTTTCCAGCGAGCTTAGCGGGTATTTGGGTGTTTTATCTTATTTGACTTTTCGGCTGCGGGCTGCGCGCAACTTTTGTTTAGTGGTCTTTTATATCATTAAGTGCTAATATAATCATATATAAATATGAGGCT
>JAYVKZ010000352.1:0-3781 GCA_043767985.1 Betaproteobacteria bacterium | reverse complement strand
TTTTGCACCGAGGTGAAGTTCGTCGCGAGACTGCTGATGATGGTGCTTACGTGTATCAACTGAAGTGATCGATTTCGGCTACTCCCTACACAATGGCTTGCGCAGTGACCTTCGGCTGGGGCAGCTTCGGGTCAACATCAATTCGGAGCCAGGAACCGTTAAATGGCGAGCCGAAGCACTGAACCGCCATCAGCCGTTGACCTACTGTGTCTTCCCAGGGGTAATCCACCCGGAACTGATGGGTATCGCCATAGAGCACAATCACCTGGCCTGAAAATTGGGACATCAGTTTTGCGAGGGCTAGCTTGAAGGGTTGGTAGGGCTTTTGGTTGGATGAAGACGACGTGCCTGTTGTACCGTTTTGCATCATGCTGCCCATACCCGCGAAGTCCTCGGGGAGGCCAGTGTCGAGTCTCACATTGGCATGAATGGCCACAAACAAAAATTTGTCCTTCTCGGCTTCGGCGCGATTACCCGCGAGTTCCAGCCAATCGAAGTTGGCGATATTTCTAAGGCGTCGATGATCTCGCGCTGCGGCGTTGTTATTGATGGCATCGTAGCTACCAGGAACATTTAAGCCCACAACGCTCATCGAGGCCTCAGGTGCGCGCCACAGGACAAGTTCTGGCCACTGGGGTTGTCGAGAAATCTTCAAGGCCTGATCAGCACGGCGATCTCTCGCCTCCAACTGGCGCCAAACCTTAAGCCGTTCGACGGGATCGTATCTGCCCGCGATGCTACGCGCACAGTCAACCCATTCATTATCGCCCGGCAAGAGCACGAGTGGGATCGGGCTTTTCTGTAAAAGATCGAAACGTCGTGTGAGCAAAGCATCGCTGCAGTCTTCTGTGCCTGACTTAATGTCACCAATATGAAGCACGAAGGCTAGGTCTTTGGGCAGCGATTGATAGATGCGATTGAGCGCCACTTCTTCCAATGTGTTGTAAGGTACATCACCGATAAAGGCAAAGGACATGGGCTTAAGTGGCGGCGCGGCCTTCGGCTTGATTGCGTGACTAGGCTCCGCATGAACTGCATTCAAGAAGGCGCTGAAAAAGGTGCCGAAAAATGCTGTGAACGACGAACTGATAAAGCTCAGGCTAGCTGCAACAAAATAACTTAGGCTGTTTCGGCGTTGACTATTCAAAGCACACAGCCTCAATACAGTCGGGCGCCTTGAGCGCACTTGAAGGCGCGCGACTAACCATGCAATTGGGCGCGCAAGTCATACAACATTTGCAGTGCCTCACGAGGTGCAAGTGCATCTAGGTCGGCATCAATGAGGGTTTGCAAGGTTTGTGCTTCTGCGGGGCTCATACTTAAGGCGGGCGCATCGGAAATCGTCGTCTCCTGGCTGTGGCCGCTGAATAAATCAATCTGCTGAGTTTGCTGGGCTGCCTGCTCCTCCAGCATCTGCATGATCTTCTCGGCATTCCTCAGAGTTGCGGCGGGTAAGCCTGCTAGCTTGGCCACTTGCAAGCCATAACTTTTACTGGCGGGACCGTCCTTCACTTCATGCAAAAAGGCGATGCCACCGCGTGACTCGACCGCCGCCAAATGCAAATTAATCGCCTCAGCACGCTTGCCCGCGAGCTGGGTCAACTCAAAATAATGAGTTGCGAAAAGACTCAAGCTGCGGTTGTGGTCGACCAGACGGTCTGCGATGGCCCAGGCAATCGACAGGCCATCAAAGGTTGAGGTACCACGACCGATTTCGTCCATTAAAACCAGCGAACGATCATCGGCTGCGTTCAAAATGGCGGCAGCCTCCGTCATCTCGACCATAAAGGTTGAGCGGCCACTGGCTAAATCGTCCGATGCACCTATGCGAGTAAATACCTGGGTGATCGGCCCTAAAACAGCGCGTTGCGCAGGCACATAAGCGCCGAGATAACCTAAAATGACGCACAGCGCGACAGAGCGCATGTAGGTTGATTTACCGCCCATGTTCGGGCCGGTGAGCACCACCATGCGCCGCTTAGGGTGGAGCACGCAATCATTGGCGGTATAGCTCTCAACTTTTCTCTCCACAACGGGGTGGCGACAGGCTCGCAATTCAATGCCTGGCGTACTGACAAATTCTGGGCGAACCCAGCCAGTGTCTTTGGCGAGATGGGCAAAGCATTGCAAGACGTCAATCGTCGCACTGGCTCGGCCGATCGCTTGCCATGCGGCGACCGAAGGGCGAAGTTGTTCAAGCAATTGTTCAAACAACAATTTCTCACGTGCCAGGGCGCGGTCCTTGGCCGATAAAGCCTTATCTTCAAATGCCTTCAGGTCGGGCGTGATGTAACGCTCAACATTCTTCAGCGTTTGTCGGCGCTGATAGTGCAGGGGGACTTTGTCCGACTGGGTCTGGCTGACCTCAATAAAAAAACCATGTACGTTATTAAAGCTGACGCGTAAATTGGGAATGCCCGTAGTTTCCCGCTCGTGCATTTCCATCGCCGCCAAATAGTCGCCGCAACTCTCATCAATCGATTTGAGTTCGTCCAAATCGGCGTCATAGCCCGGCCTAAAAATGCCGCCATCGCGCACGACTACGCTGGGTTCGTCCAAAAGAGCACGACGCAACAACGTCATCGCCTCGCTTGGCGCGAGGAGAGCTTGAGCCGCTTGAGCAAAAAAAGATGCATCAATCTGCAAAAGCGCCTGTCGTAGGCCCAACAGAGCTGGATCGCTATCGCGTAGGGCACTCAAGTCCGTAGGGCGCACATTACCAAGCGCTAGACGAGCCGCCACTCTCTCGAAATCCGGTAGCTCGGACAGCAGCGATTTTAAGGAGACCTCGCTGAGTCTGCTGACGGCCTCATGTCTTGCGATAGAGACCTTCGGGTCGCTGGGAATCTCGCCCAGCCATTGCCTCAGTAGGCGTGAACCGGCTGGGCTCGCGCATTGGTCCAAAACATCCAGTAAACAGTCTTCAGTACCGCCACGAAGATTTTGGCTGAGTTCCAGGTTGCGCCGAGCCGTCGCATCAAGCGCGATATTGTCTTCGAAGCGCCAGGGCTTGAGGCCTTGTAAATGCGAAGGTGGGAGGCCTTGAGTCTTTTCGACATAGTCCACAAGCGCGCTGGCACAGCCGATGCCTAAAGCGCCAATCGTGTGCTTGGGGTCTGCGACGCCGTCTATTTGTCCGAGGCCCAGCCCGGCCAAATCCCGAATGCCGAGAAGCTCGGCGAGTCGCTTCTCGCCTCGCTCACCGTCAAACTGCCAATGCGGGCTTTCTGCGATAGCAAATTGTTGATCACTACTTAGCCAGGCCCCGGCATTGACCATGATGGCTTGAATCCTGCCGCGCTCCTTGTCCGGCAAAATCAGCTCGGCCGGGCTTAAGGTTTGCAACAAGGTGGCCAGCTTTGAGGCTGGTAATTCGGTCAATCGACACTCGCCACTTGAGAGAGATATCCAGGCGCAGCCCAAGCGCGGCTCTGCGCGCGCCTCGCCTGCACGCATGCTCTGCGGTGCGGCATTCAGGGCCATCAACAAAGGGTCCGTGCGCTCTGGCAAGAGCGCAGCATCCGTCAAAGTACCCGGCGTGATAATGCGTGCGATCTTGCGCTCGACCGGGCCCTTGGAGGTTGCTGGGTCACCAATTTGCTCGCACACTGCCACCGATTCGCCTGCGCGCAACAGTCTCACCAAGTATTGTTCAGCCGAGTGAAACGGCACCCCGGCCATCTTGATCGGCTCGCCATTCGATTGCCCTCGCTGGGTCAGGGTAATGCCGAGCAAGCGCGAGGCCTTAATGGCGTCATCGAAAAACAATTCGTAAAAATCG
>JAYVKZ010000351.1:0-6507 GCA_043767985.1 Betaproteobacteria bacterium | reverse complement strand
GTGCCGAGCCTTCCAAGCGGTTATTTTGGGATGTTTATGGTGGCCTACCTACCTCCGCTGTGGTTCAAAATGATGGATACGCGTCTTCTCACACTGGTCCATCGAGATCCAAGCAAAATCAACTTTGACCCTGTGCAACGTGAAAAGATCGTTCGCAAGTTCAAGCTTGCATAGGAAGTGAGCAATTGCACACACTTTGAATCCAACACATTCTGGTCGCTTTCAGCCAAGGTACCCCCCTCAATGAGCACCTATCGTTGCCCTGAATGTAGTTACCGATATAACGAAAGCGACGGTGATCGCCACGAGGGCCTGAAACCAGGCACCCCGTGGAGCGCGGTGCCTGAAAGCTTCTATTGCCCACAGTGTAACGTCCGGGACAAGCAGGATTTTGAGCTTGAAACCGACCTTGAAGGCGGCAAGCAAATCTGAGCACAGGTAAAATCCTGTCATGCCTGAGCAGTTCATCAATCGTCGCCAAGCGACACAGCTAGGCCTAGTGGTTGGCGCGCATGTGCTGCTTCTGGGCGGACTGTTGTCGTACGCACCTACCCGTGAGGTGCTGATTCAGATGGTGCCGGTGGCCGCCAACTTGATTACGCCCCCTAAGGTCGAACCGCCGCCACCTCCACCGCCGCCACCCAAGCTTCCTCCACCGCCGCAGCCCAAGGTACTACCCAAGCAGCCGCCACCGCCAACCCCGGTACAGCAGCCCACGCCACCGGCGCCCGCACCTCCCGCTGCGGTGATCACGGCGGCGCCAAGCCCATCCCCAGCACCGGTTCCGGCACCGCCCTCACCCCCTCCGGCTCCTCTACCGCCGCCCGCACCCCCTGCGCCAGCCCCGGCACCTCCCGCACCACCGCCTGCGCCGCCACCCGCTCCGCCTGCGCCGTTGATCCCTCCCAGTGCAAACGCTGCTTATTTGAACAATCCAAAGCCAGAATATCCGCTTGCGTCTAAGCGTTTAGGAGAGACTGGAAGGGTCGTGCTCGAGGTGATGGTGTCGGCGACTGGGCTGCCAGAATCCGTCAAAGTGCGAACCTCAAGTGGCTCTGAGCGCCTCGACCAAGCAGCACTCAAGGCCGTCCGGCAGTTTAAGTTCGTCCCCGCCAAGCGTGGCGGGGAGAATGTTGCTGCGATGGCCCTCGTACCGATTAATTTCGATTTAAAGGAAGAGGACTAAAGCGCCGTCGAGCCGTTGCGCCACTGGTTCGATACCTACTTTTTCAATCAAACTCATTCCGCTTACACTGTCCATTCACTCCAAACCTTATTGATCACTCATGACCCCAGTACCAGGACAAACCAATATCGGCTTCACCCACTTCCTCGCGCAAAGCGACACCGTGGGCAAAGTGCTTCTCGTCATACTCGTGCTGATGTCGGTCATCACCTGGTATGTCATTTTAAATCGGGTGCTCGCAGGCCGAGGCATCAAGCGCGCCATGCAAAAAGCCTTAGACGCGATGAAAACCACCAGCTCCGCGCAAGGCCTTCAAACCATTGCGCAAGGCGGTGATAGCGTAGATGCAGGCCCTTTTCAACGATTGACCTCGCAGGCCTTGGCCGTAGCCAACCAGCGCCAAGCCCATGGCCTAAATACCGCAGCCGATAGCGGCTTGTCTTACTCCGAATTCTTGACACGTGCGATGCGCAATTGTATTGACGAAGAAACCACCAAGATGGAAACGGGTTTGGCAAGCTTGGCCTCGATTGCCAGCAGTGCGCCTTTCGTGGGTTTGTTCGGCACGGTTTGGGGCGTGTATAACGCCTTGGTTAGCATTGGTCTATCGGGTCAAGGAACGCTAGATAAAGTCGCCGGACCCGTGGGCGAAGCGCTCATCATGACTGCATTAGGCTTGGCTGTGGCAATTCCTGCGGCTCTCGCCTACAACGCCTTTGTGCGCCGCAATCGCCTAGTGCAAACCAAGCTCAATAGTTTTGCCCATGATGTCTTTGCGGTCCTTACCAAGGCCTGAAGCTCGTTTCAAGAATAGCCCTTATTAAGGAGCGCCCACATGGCCTTCGGAAGTTTTGATAATAGTGGACATACCCAGCAAAATGCTGAGATCAATATGGTGCCACTCATCGACGTGATGCTCGTGCTGCTCGTGATCTTCATCATCACCGCACCCTTACTCACCCACGCCGTGAAGCTTGATTTGCCGACCGCCTCTAGCGCCGTGAATCAAGTGAAGCCTGAGAATATTCAGATTGCCATCGACCCGGAAGGTAAGCTGTATTGGAACGGTGAAGTGGTGGATCGAAAGGGCATGCAGGATCGGCTCGAGCAATCGTCCAAGAAGCAGCCTCAACCAGAGATTCAATTTCGTGCCGACAAGAAAACGCCTTATCAGCGCGTGACCGAGGTCTTGTCAGATGCGGCCAAAGTTGGCATGACGCGCATTGGATTTGTCTCTGAGCCCAACTAAATAATCGGTTTGGCCCGAGAGATGAGTCGGTTTGCAAATAGGTAACCAAGCACTGTAAATAGGACCGGCGAACTATCCACGCCGCGGCCTGGAATCCAGTATTGAGCCAACTCAGTTGCGGCCACGGCAAGGGCTGCGACCAAAGGTAACTTCCAACCCAAGGCAAACACGACGGCTCCCGCGCTCGGGTCGGTTTTACCCATTGCTGCGGCGGATAACTTTTGGAAACTTGTACTAGAACTGGACCTGGCACAGGCCGCGACCGCAAGCATCACTCCAAACCAGGCGAAAAACAAGGCGTAATCAATTGCATGGACTAGCTGCTGGGTGCCCAGGGTTGGCAGCAGGCTGAACGTCTTGGTGACGTGACCAAATGCAGGCGCTGTGCTGATGCCAGGCTCAAGCTGATAGGCGAGGATCGTCCCGTACGCAAAGACAATGACCCAGATACTTAGTATGGACTGCACGTGTTTTCGATTGCCGAGCGCGAGAGAAATTAAGCCCACACTGAGCAAAGCAAAGGCCATACCCACAAACTCCTCCAACCCTAAAGCTCGCGCTTCAAGACCGGCCTGCACGACAACTGAAAGTCCCAAAGATGCAAGACTCCAGAGCAGCCAGCGACCTGTTTGTGATCCCCGCGGGTAACGATTTGAATGCACGGAAACGCTCAGCCGCCAAGCCAAAAGCAAGGCCAGCCAAGCGCATACATGTCGGGCAAAACCAAACCACGACCAGGTGTAGGTCCCAAGCGTTTTCAGCCAGGAAAAATTCGTCCGTAGTTGGCCGACGTCCACCGTAAACACCCAGGGCTTGGTTTGATAGGCCAGCCAGGTCAAGACAGCGAGGAGGGTCAAGGCTCTTAGAGAGACACTTTTTAGTGCAAGCGGAAGATCCTGTGGGTCGCTTACCGTGCGCACTCGGCCTTCATCCCAGAAATGCCAAAACCATGCCAGGATGGCGCCAGCGAAAGTGCCGAGAGTGTTAGAGATGAGGTCAAAAGAAGAAGGAACGCGACCGGGCAAACAGAGCTGAATGCTTTCCATCAAAAGCGAAAAGCCGAAACCTAATGTTGATGCAAACACCAAAGCAACGAGCAGCCCCCGTCGCATTTGTGGTGCCGCTAATAAAAACCCCAAGGGGACATAGGCTACGAAATTGGCCAAGAAGTCCGACAATGAAGCGCCATACATCCGAAAAAATGGTGCACTCAACTCGCGCTTGCAGTTCCAAATATTGGACCCAATCAAACTTTGATAGGCGAGAAACACTAAATAAAGGGTCGGCAACCACCACCAACGATGAGCGAACGGCTCTCTCTTCGCGACCTTCACTCCACTATCCTTGCATCCATTTTCGGGACGCAAAACTCAGAATATCGACTAAGGCTACGAGGCTCAACATGGCAATCAACACACTTGAGGTTTCACCCATTTGAAACAAGCCCATGTGAAAGGACAGCATTTGTCCCAGGCCGCCGCCGCCAACCACACCCAATACCGCAGCGGCACGGATGTTGTTTTCCCAGCGGTACAAGGTGTAGCTCATAAATTGAGGCACCACTTGCACGAAGGTCGCGTAAAGAAACACTTTGGCCTCACTGCACCCCCGAAGGCGCAAGGCGAAGCTAGGTTCTGGCGGTGCGTTTTCAATGGCTTCGGCAAATAGGCGCCCCAGTACGCCCGAGGTGTGCAGAGCCAGTGCTAAAGTTCCAGCGAAAGGGCCAAGGCCAGCGGCAATCAAGAGCAAGGAGGCCCAGACCAACTCCGGTACGGAGCGCAGCGCATTGAGTATTAGGCGGGTCGGCGCACGCCAAACGGCTCGGTCGCCCGCATAAGCTTTACTGGCAGGTAGGGCCAGCATTAAACCAAGCATTGCCGCGAGCAGGGTTCCCAGTGCACTCATCGCCAAGGTTTCTAAACTCGCCCACCAGAGCTTGCCCAAAAACTTGGCGTCCATTGCCGGGTTGAGCAGTTCGCCCAAGAACTTTCCCATGCGCCGCATCGCGTCGCTACTAAAGAATTTTGCAAACTGAAGATCCAAGGTCCAAAAACTTGCAACGGTGAGAACCATTAAGGCGGCCAAAAACCAACAGGCTTTACAACGCGCATCGAAAATCCGAGGCGGCAGCTTATAGACTTGATTGGCGGCGGAAGTTGTGGTTTGCATCATTAAGCCAAAGTCTCGCGCAACCAAGCGCTCACCCGATCCGCGAACCAGACCAAGGCTACAAAAACGAGTAACAGGCTACACACCTCATTGGCCGCAAACATCTTCATCGAGGTATCCAGTTGCTGGCCGATCCCGCCCGCGCCGACAAACCCTAAAACAGCCGAGGAACGTATTGCGCACTCCCAGCGGTACACGGTGTAACTCGTTAGCTCGGCGGCATTTTGCGGGAGTAGCCCATAAAAAAAGGACTGCAATCGGCCCGATCCATTTTGCAAGAGACTGCGAGTCGCATGCGCCTCGCCGCTCTCCAGAATTTCGCAGTACACCTTGCCGAGCATGCCGCCGTAAGCGAGCGCAATAGCCAACACCCCAGAGGTAGGCCCCAAACCCACGACCCGCACAAACACCAAGGCCCAGACCAGCTCAGGGATACTTCGCAAACCAATGAGTATCACCCGCACTCCTTGGCGAACCACACTAGGCAGAGCACCCATGCGACCTGTGAGAGCAGAAATGGACAAAGAGCGGGTCGCAATCAAGCTGAGGGGAACCGCCAATACCAAGGCCAACACGATGCCACAGGTTGCGATGGCCACAGTACGCCAAGTTTCTTTGGCGAGTAGTTGCAAAAACTCAAAGTCAATTCTTGGCTTTAAGAATCCTGACAAAAAATTCAAGGCTGGCTTCAGTGCATCGGGCTCAAACAGAATCCAAGGTTTAAATTCGCTCAAGACCAGCATCGGCCAAAGCAAAATCAAGCCGCCGAGCGTCCAAAACATTCGGCCGATCCATGCGGGGTCACGCATGTGGGGTTGCATGATTGCGGACATGGGTTAGCGACAGTGCATTACGGCAGGGACAGCCTTAGTCGCGGGCAAACCGTCTTGCTCATCCATTGCCTGCAAAGGCTGGGCGAGCTCATCTTCATGGTGTGCGTAGAGCTCCGCCAAATGTTGCTGGCTGACCTCGGAGGCAGGCAGGTCAAACAGAAGGCTGCCCTCTCTCAGCCCAAGCACTCTTGGGAAGTGCTTAAGCGCCATTTCCACATGATGCAAAGTACAGATCAAGGTCGTTTGGCTGTGCGTTGCGGCTTGAGTTAAGGTCCGCAACGCCTGCTCGGCACGCGAGGGATCGAGCGCCGACAAGGGCTCATCAATCAACCAAAGTTCTGGCTTGGCCATCAAGGCGCGCGCCAGCCCTACCCTTTGACGCTCTCCGCCAGACAGTCGATCGACGCGTTCAAAAATCTTTTCGGCTACGTCGAACTGTTCCAGGGCCTCGGCGGCGCCGGGGATATCGCTCGGATAGAACAACGAGCGCAAGCTTGCGAACAAGCTTTGCTGTGGGAGTTTGCCCGCCAACACCGCCGTAACGACCCGCTGCCGAGGCGGCAGCGGCGGCATTTGTGGGGCCAGAAAAATGCGACCCCGTAACGACCGCAATGCAGCTTTAGCGAAACTCCATGGGTCCTGTTCACTCAATAAAAGCCGACCTTGGGCGGGTTGAATCGCACAGGCGAGCACATACAGTAGGGTTGTCTTACCCGAGCCCGAAGGCCCAATGACGGCCACCTGCTCCCCGCTTGCGACCAGGACATCCAAAGATTTGAGCGCCAAATTGGCGCCGCTATTGGCGGTAGGGTGTCTTGCATTAATTGCTTTTGTTTGAACGCGCATGCCCGCAGTTTAATTGACCGGTGTAAAGCGGAACTCTACAACCACTTTATCTTTGTTCCAGCGCAAGGCTAAAAGGTCCGTTGCGGCGGGAACGAACCCCGTGAGCGCTGTGATATTGACTTGATGCGTCACCCAAACCGAGTTCTTAGGCGGCTTAATATAGGGCAGCACAGCGCGCAATTCGGCGTTTTGTTGCAATTCGGCACGCTTTACACTAGAAAAAA
>JAYVKZ010000350.1:0-12069 GCA_043767985.1 Betaproteobacteria bacterium | reverse complement strand
CCGTGGCAAAATTCATCTCACGTTCTTGCAGGTGAAAGCGCGTTTTCTTGAGCTTTGAAGTATTACCCGCATGATCGTAATGCGCATGGGTAATAATGGTTTCTTTCACATCTTCGAGGCGAATACCGGCCGCCTCTAATGAAGCAATCGGGCACCGCAGTAGCGTTCTTTGGCGCTTGGCCGCAGCCTCTACGCCGAACCCGGTATCCACCAGAATGGTTTCCTCGCCAGAGCGAAGAAACCAAACGTAGTAATCCATGCTGGCCGCTTCATCATGCAAGTCATGCGAAATGAAATTATCGTTACGACGATTCTCTCTCGTCGCATACCGCAAGGCATAGGCTTCCCAGGTTGGGATACTCATGAAAACTCCTAATTTTTTTCGCGCAAAAACTTGTACATGGCCGTGTGATCGGCTCCTGGCGCCAAGACTTGCTCAGCCTCCGCCCAGGTCGACAAGCAAAGATTGGCAAACTCCCCGGCCGTGCCCATGCGTTCAATAAAGCCACGAGCTGTTTGCAAGTCTTTGCGCATCAGCGCCATGGCAAAGCCCGAACCAAAGGTACCGGACAACATAAAGTTTTCGACCTTATGCTCGGTGGTGTTGTTCTTGCCGGTCGAGGCATTGAACACTTGATTCGCCAGATGAGGGTCTATACCAAACTTCTCGGCGGCCACCAAGGCTTCACAAGCCGCGACTAGCCCCGAGGCCGAGACATAGTTGTTAAGCGCCTTGACCGCATGCCCCGCCCCCGCGTCACCCACATGCACCAAGGTTTTGCCCATCGCTTGCAGCACTGGAAAGACCTGAGCAACTGCCGCCTTGTCACCACCCATCATGATTGCCAAACTGGCATCGACTGCTCGCTTGACGCCCCCCGACACTGGCGCATCGACGAAGTGAATGCCTAGGGCAAGAAGTTTCGCCGCATTCTCACGAGAGCGCACCGGGTCGCTTGAGCCCATGTCCACCAAGTGCGTACCTGGCTTAAGGCTCGCGGCGAGACCGCTGTCCCAAAGCAAATGATCAACGATCTTGCTGTCCGGCAGCATGAGAATCACGAGGGATGCCTTCGCAGCACCGAGCTGAGGTGAGGCGGCTGTGATAAAACCCGCGACGACGGCAAAACCTTTAGCGGCCTCAGGGTTAAGATCAAAACCTGTCACCGCGTAACCAGCTCGCAACAAGCTGTGGACCATGGGCACACCCATTTTTCCAAGGCCGATGAAGGCAATCGTCGGTTTATCGCCGGGCGTCGCTGGAGCTGCACTCATTTAAATGCCCATTTCTTTGAAGGCTTCCTTGGCGTTGCGGAAGCTATCAATGGCAGCCGGCACACCACAGTAAATGGCTGTTTGAAGAAACACTTCTTGAATTTCTTCTTTGCTCAAACCGTTGTTGATGGCACCGCGTACATGCAATTTCAACTCATGCGGACGATTCAAAGCCGTCAACATCGACAAATTAATAATGCTGCGGGTGCGACGATCAAGCCCAGGACGGTTCCAAATCTCGTTCCAGCAGTAATCGGTCACCAACTCTTGCATAGGGCGATTGAAGTCATCCGCGTTCTTGATGGCGTTGTCGACATACTCAGGGCCCAATACTTCGCGACGAGTTTTTAGGCCTTTTTCATAAGAGTCTTGATTCATTCTGCATTTCCTTTAAGTGCGTGGAACTTGTTGTGTTTCATTAAATTCTTCTCAAAAACGCCGAGCGCAGCAGCTTCGGCTTTTAAAATATGTTCGCTGGATATTCTTTGCGCACCCAGTGCATCTCGCTTTTGAATGCAGGCCAGTAAAGCCTCTATTTCCTCGACACTGCGTGCCAAACGGTCCGGCAACATCAAAGAGGTTGAACGCAACAAACTGACTCGCGACAACATGCCGCCAAGAATTTCGCTCACCAATGCGTTGCCGCTGCCGCCTAACAAAATGTCGTAGAAATCCGTCTTGGCCTGCAGGACGCCGCCACGAGAATTCTTGCTGCTAGCATCCCTTAGACGTTTGACCACTTTGGCGAGACTCTTCACTTGTTCATCGCTAGCCAATCGCGCGAACTCGTGGGCTGCATAACTTTCCAGCAAGCGCCGTAGCGCATAGAGATCGCGCGCCTCTTTCATACTCATTGAGGCCACTTCCGGGCCACGATGCGGCACGTTGACAATGAGTTTCTCGGCCTCTAATTTCCGTAACGCCTCGCGCAAAGAGGGGCGACTCACCCCCAGCATTTCACAGAGTTCACGCTCGATGAGTTTTTCGCCAGGCTTCAATTTGCCGCTCACGATGGCCTCACGCAAATGGTTTTCCACTTGCGCTCGCAAGGTTTCGGGCTTTACTAGCTTTAATGGAACAGGCATAGATGCAGCATACCTTTTTTGTCTTACAATCAGTCAATACTATAGATCAAATTCGAAATCTGCGCCGTGGCGCACTAAGGAGACAAGATGAGCAAGACTCATGTAAGCACTACAGCATTTCAGCTATCCAACACTACCTCAGACATCGCGAGAGGGCATTCCACCTCGTCCGCGAAGGCATCTGCGCGGCGTCAAATCTTGAAGGGCCTAGCCAGTGCTGGATTAACTGGGGCGCTGCCCAGCGTCACCCAAGCTCAAGGCAAGCCGGTCAACGTCGGTGTCATCTTGCCACTGTCCGGGGCCAATGCACAGTTCGGTATTAACTCGCGCCAAGGCATCGAGTTGGTGGCCGGTGAGCTTAATGCTGCGGGAGGCATCGCGGGCCTAGGTGGTGCCAAACTCAACGTGATTTATGCAGACTCAACCTCCACACCAAGTAATGCCGCTACTGTCGCCCAACGGATGATCGCTGAGAATGAGTGCTGCGCCATCATTGGCGCCTTTGCCTCGTCGCTCACCTTAGCCATTTCGGAAGTCACTGAGCGACGTGGTGTGCCCCTCATCACCATGTCGTATTCCGATCAAATCACTGGACGTGGCTTCAAGAACGTTTTTCAAGTGACAGCCAAAGGCAGCGTCATTGGCAAAGCGCAATTCGATCTCGCAGTCGACCTCGCTGGCGGTCCAAGCAAAGTCAACAAAGTCGCCATCATGTTTGAGGACACTGCCTATGGCACCTCAACCGCCTCAGGCATTCGCGCCGCTGCGAAAGCTGCGGGCGCTGAGATCGTCATGGATGAGGCCTATCCGCTAGGCATTACCGATGTCACCCCCCTGGTGAATAAGCTTCGCGCCTCCAAGGCGCAGATGATTTTCCCGGTGTCTTATTTGAACGACAGCCTGCTCATTGTGCGTGCCCTTCGCCAACAAAAGATCGCCCTACCCATTATCGGCGGTTCGGCCGGTTACGTTATTCCAGACTTTGAAAAAGCGCTCGGCCCCTTCGCCAACGGCGTACTGTCCATTTGCTCTGCCAATTACGACTTTGCACCCGCGCTCACGGAGCGTTATCGCAAGCGCTTCAATGCCTTCATGGTGCACGAGGCGATCGAGCATGCCGTTTCTCTCGATGTTTTGAATCAAGCCATTAATGCCGCCAAGTCGGCAGCGCCAGAGGCGATCAGCAAAATGCTGCACAGCATGACCTTTACCGAGGGCTGGGCCAAGGCCATGACCAATGGCAAGGTGAAGTTTGACGATAATGGTTTGAACATTCATGCCGAGCCGATGATGGTGCAGTGGCAAAACCGTGAGTTAGCGACCGTGTGGCCACAGAAGTTTGCCAAGGCCAAGTTTATTGCCCGAGTGCCAGGCTAAGAGGAGCCTGTGCGAGGCTAGGCTTAACACGCGACCGGCGACTCTCAAATATGGCACTACTTCAGGCAATACTTGACGGACTCATGCTCGGTGGCGTGTATGCGGTGATCTCCATCGGGCTCACGCTGGTGTTTGGCGTGGTCTCGATTGTGAACTTTGCCCAGGCCCAGTTCTTGATGCTGGGTATGTATGTCGCCTATTTCGCCTGGCGGCATCTCGGGCTAGATCCAATTTTTGGGTCCTTACTAGCCTTCGCCGTTGTATTTATTCTTGGTTACTGGGTGCAGCAGCTGCTCATTCGTAAGGTCCTCAAAGCACCCGAAGTTGCGCAAATCTTCTTGACCGTCGGCATCCTCATTGTCCTGGAAAATTTGGCCTTGATTTTCTTTGGTTCAGAGTTTAAATCGGTGCAAACTTGGTATCAGAACGAATCTCTTGAGTTCATGGGCCTGATCATCAGCATGCCTTACGCCATTGCCTTCAGCGCCTCGGTCGTGGCGGGCATTGCGATTTGGTACTTGCTCGCTAAAACTTGGTGGGGTCGCACGGTCAGGGCGACCGCTCAGGACCCGATGGCAGCGCAACTCATGGGCATCGACCCGGACAAAATCTATCGTCTGTCGTTTGGCCTGGGCGTGGGTCTCACGGCCTTCGGCGGTGCCATCATCCTGCCCTATCTCACGGTATCGCCCTCGGTGGGTGAGCAGTTTGGCGTGCTTATGTTTACCGTTGTGGTCCTGGGCGGGTTGGGTAACGTCCTCGGGGCCGTGGTGGGTGGATTAGCCGTTGGCGTGATTCAATCGCTCTCCGGACTGTTCCTGCCATTGCAGTTACAAAACATGGTGCTCTTCATTGTGTTTATCCTGACCCTCGCGCTGCGTCCCGAAGGCCTTCTCAGGCGTGCCTCGTAGGCCTATGAAAAATCATAGCCCTATGAAAAACAAGTGGCTTCTCGGCACATTGCTTGTAGTGATATGCGTCTTGCCGTTCTTGTTGGCCAAGAATGGCTATGCCATTCGCGTACTGACTTTAATGCTTTTGTTTGCGGCGATGGCCCAATCCTGGAACATCGTCGGCGGCTTAGCCAATCAAATATCACTCGGTCATGCGGCGTTCTTTGGCTTAGGCGCCTATACCTCGACCTTGTTATTGATCAAGTTCGGCATGACACCTTGGCTTGGCCTTTTGGCCGCCATGTTGGTTGCGGCAGCGGGAGGTGCGCTGCTAAGCATTCCGACCATGCGCCTGAAAGGCCATTACTTTGCCCTGGCCACCCTAGCCTTCGGCGAGGTGCTTCGCGCGATTGCCAACGCTTGGAGTGGGCTCACTGGCGGTCCTGCAGGCATCTCCGTGCCGTACAAACCGGATGCGGGGCTCGCCTTGATGCAGTTTGCCTCGGCAAGGCCGTACTACTTCATCATGCTTGCCGCTCTGCTGCTCACCACATTCGTGTTCTGGAAGATCAGCACCAGTAAGCTCGGTTACAGCTTGCGCGCCGTCAAGGCTAACGTAGATTCGGCTGAAGTAATCGGTATCAATACCGTGAGAACAAAAACTATGGCCGCCACCATTTCGGCTGGACTCATGGGCGGATGCGGCGTGCTGTACGCGCAGTTCAATTTCTTCTTCGATCCCGACGCCATCTTTTCTCTGGTCGGCATCTCGGTTCGCGTGGCCTTGATCTGCATCATCGGTGGCATTGGTACGGTGGCGGGGCCGATCATTGGCGCCTGCTTGCTGCTGCCTTTAGAAGAAATCTTTAATGCCACACTCTCGGGCAAAGGTGCAGGATTCTCGCAACTGGCCTACGGTGTGATTTTGGTGGCGATTATCTTGATTGAGCCGCGTGGCTTGCAGGCTCTCTACCGTCGCGTGCTCAAAAAAGCAGAAACATGAACAGCAGCGATCGCTCAAACGGGTCGGCCTCTATCGTGCTGCGCACCGAGCAACTCACCCGCCGCTTTGGCGGGCTGACCGCGGTCGACCATATTGATTTCCAATTGAAGCAAGGTGAGCTTCTAGGCCTGATCGGACCGAACGGAGCGGGTAAGACCACCCTATTCAATCTTTTGATGGGCCTGATCAAACCCAGTGAAGGCTCGATCCATCTTGGTTCCGAGAACATTACTGGGCTCAAGCCCAACCAAGTGTGCCAAAAGGGAATGGTCAAGACCTTTCAAAACGTCGCGCTCTTCCCGGAGATGAGCGTACTCGACAACGTGCTCACCGGAGGTCTGCTGCGCGCCTCAGTCAATGACGCTAGAGCGCTCGCGATGGATCGACTCCACAAAGTAGGCATGAGCCATATCGCCGACAAGAAAGCCGCCGATCTCACCTTCCCCGAGAAAGCCATGGTCGAGATGGCCCGCGCGCTGTGTACCCAGCCCAAGATTGTGTTGCTCGATGAAGTCATGGCAGCGCTGAACGATCATGAGATGGACCATATTCTGGACTTGATCCGCAAACTCAGGACCGAAGAAGGCCTGAGCTTTATTGTGATTGAGCATCATATGCGCGCCATCATGAACCTGTGTGAGCGTATCCTCGTGCTCAGTTTCGGACAAAAAATTGCTGAGGGAACACCTCAGGAAATTAGTCGTAACCCTGATGTGATCGCAGCCTACCTCGGGGGTGATCTCACCGAAGCCTCCGGTGAAACCGCATGAGTTTTCTGGACATCAGAAATCTCCACGCGGCCTATGACGGTGCGGACGTTTTGCATGGCATCAACCTTCAGGTTGAAGAAGGCTCTTTCGTGGCGGTGATTGGTGCCAACACCGCAGGCAAGAGCACCTTGTTGCGCTCGATTTCGGGTTTAGTGCCTAAGGTGCGAGGCGAGATTCTCTTCAGAGGCGATAATCTATTGAAACTCCTGGCCCACCAGATTCCTGGACGAAGCATCGCTCAAGTCCCTGAGGGGCGCCATGTCTTCCCGGTCATGTCGGTGGAAGAGAATCTTTTGCTGGGCGGTTATAACCAACGCAAAGATGTCGCAGGATTGGCCGAACGCCTACAAAAAGTTTTTACATTGTTTCCCAGACTCTTCGAAAGAAAGAAGCAACTAGCTGGAACACTCTCGGGCGGCGAGCAACAGATGGTGGCGATTGGTCGTGCACTGATGGGAGAACCGCGTTTGCTGCTCTTGGATGAACCCAGCCACGGTCTGGCCCCCAAGCTGGTGCAGGAGCTGCACGACGCGCTTTTGGCCATTCACAAAACCGGTGTCACCATGTTGCTCGTTGAACAGAATACGAAGCTTGCTCTTTCGGTCGCCAGCGAGGCCTTTGTCCTGCAGTCGGGGAAAATCGTGTTGCAAGGCAAATCATCGGAGCTTTTGAACGATCCGCGTATTCGCGAGGCTTACTTGGGAATTTAATTTGATTCCCTACTTCTAAGTAGGGTAAAGTTGTTCGTGAGGCAGGCATCAAGTTAGATTAGTTGATAAGTTTGTTTATTTCCTTTATGAATTGGAATCCCATCATGTTTTACAAAAAATTAGCTTCAGTTGTTTTCGGCAGTGCACTGCTTGGCGCAGTTAGTCTGGCTCACGCGCAGGTGCCTCAGTACGGCACTAATGTTAACTATGAGCAGGCCCGCAAGGCCGTCGCCGCTGCCATGGCGGAAGCGCGCAAAATCAATGTACCGATGGCGGTTGCCGTGGTGGACACTGCCGGACAACTGGTCGCGTTCGAGCGATTGGACAATACTCAAACCGGTAGTATCGGCGTGGCGCAAGACAAGGCGGTGTCATCGGCCCTCTATCGTCGCTCGACGAAGGTGTTTCAAGACGCAGTGGCAGGCGGCGGTGTTGGCCTACGAGTGCTGACCTTGCGCGGTGCTAACGCCGTAGAAGGCGGTCTTACCCTGGTGGTGGACGGAAAAATTATCGGTGCGATTGGTGTCTCCGGTGGCAGCGCTGAGCAAGATGGCATTGTCGCAAAAGCGGGCACTGACGGTCTCGTTGCCAAATAGAAACACTACGACAAATTTTTTTTACTCAGGGAGACTACCTTGGCCAGTTCATCGCTCTATTCCTTTCGCTTGGCAGCGATTGCTGCCGGGATCAGCTTGTTCAGCAGTGCCGCCTTTTCGGCGGGCAACAAATCAGTACCGGCGCCGCCTTGGCCGCAGGGCGATGAGCGGGGCATGGCCAATGCCATTGGGCCCGCCACCTGGGCGCGCTGTACGCCTCATCTCGGCAACCCCAAGGCGCAATCCTACGAATTGTCTCAAGTACGTTCGAACACCATGCCCTTGTCACCCTTTGCCGGTCCGCACGTCGCGAAGCCCAAGCCCAGTAGCGTGCTCCCAGGTACCATGCATTCGTTCAACAGCGAAACCTATAACGAAGGTGATGAGCCCGGCCAACAAGGTACACAAATTGACGCGATTGGCCACTTTGCTTATCTGAAGGCGCCTTGGGATGGACAAGGAACACCGCCAGCCGATCAAGCCACCTACTATGGCGGGTTTACCCAGAGGGATGTCAAGCCCACACCGGATTCACCGCTCCTGAAGCTTGGCGTAGACAAAATTCCCCCGCTGATCACCAGTGCTATTTTGTTGGACGCGAAAGCCGTCGTGGGTAAGGGCCAGCCGATGAAGGCCGGTGAGGTCATCACCGCCGCCCACATTCAAGCCATGCTCAAAGCGCAGGGGCTCGCCAAGCGCGGCATCTTGCCGGGCGATATTGTGTACATCCATACGGGCTGGGGCGACTACTGGAAGGACCCTGACACTGACAAGCGCTACTACGCAAGCGCACCAGGTCTTGCTTATGATGCCGCGCAGTATTTGGGCAGCAAGCGCATTGTGGCGATTGGGTTGGATACTCCGTTCATCGATACCGTCGCCGATGGCATGCTGCAAGGTAAAGGCGGGCCTGCTCCCGGCACACCCGCGGGATTACCGTTCGCTATTCATCATCACATGCTCACTCAGCTTGGCATCCATCACATTGAAAATGCCAAGCTCGATTTGCTCGCCAAGGACAAGGTGTGGACCTCCTGCACGATGATTCTGCCGCTTTTGGAAAAAGGTGCGGCGGGCTCCGCGATTCGCCCAGTGTCTATCGGAATACCGAGGCCCTAAACTGCAAGATCCATGATGCTCGCTACATTGGCACTTTGGTCCAGAGACCAAAATGCATCAATGAGCGGGCTTGGATCGCAGCCCGAGCGACCGTATCGGCACAGCTCTCGGAGCTTCAGAACTCTTCTTGGACCTCAAGCGGAAACATCATGCCAGGATAAACCTTCGGATACTCAGGCCCAAAACGAAAGATCGCCCAGGCCGCCTCTTGGCCCGCCATGAACACAGGCGGGGTGTCAGCAGCGGCAGTCTTTCCGGCACGAACACTGGTGATCTGTGCGGCATTGGCAGCGGAGCGACCGCGCGACACTTGATCAATCACATATACAGGAAAGCCTTGTCTTACCAAGTACTCATCCCAACCCATTCGACCGTCCGGAGTGCTCTCCCAGGTTTTACCGGTGCGGCAACAGCCATGAATGAGTGTTAGCGGCAGGCGTTGCGAAGCCAGGGGTATTTGATAGCGCACATACATCTGCTCAATGGCGACCGTGCCTGAAGGCGTATAGGCTGGCAAGGTGGGGGCCAATCCGAGTCTCACTAAAAAATAGGCGATGCATTCATTTTCCTTGTTGAGAACCTCAGATGAGTTGTAGCCTAAGGCGAGTACCACGCAATATTTTTAAGTCTTGCCGAACAAAAGTGTCTAGACAAGGGCCTGCGCGCGTAACTGTTCAATACGTTCTGCGCTATAGCCGAGCACGTCTTTCAGTACTTCCATCGTATGTTCACCGATGCGCCAAGGTGCTGTTACGGGTGCGGTGGTTGCCTGACCATCGACATGAAACGGCGGCGCAGTAATGCGTACTCCTTCTGGACGTGCCGGATGGCTTAGCGTTGGGAAGGCTTGGCGATAGGCCATATGCGGATGCGCAATAATTTCCTCGGGCAACATCATCGGGACGCTAGGCACGCGGGCGCCACCTAGTGCCGCGACGGCCTCGTCGACTGAGGAAAAATCTTTCAACCAGGCGTCGATCAACTCGAGCAGAGCGGCCCAGTTCGCGCGGCGCGCGGTCGACGTGGTAAAGCGCTGATCGTTGGCCAGGTCAGGACGATTCATCGCGGCCACCATGCGCGACCACATGTTTGAGGCGCCACCGACTTGAAGTGCCACATGACGCTCGCCAATCGCTTGGACCACCATACCAATTCTCGGACGACGCTCGGCGGGCGCGCCGTTGAGCAGAGCTGCAAAATTGACATCGTCTGCACAGACTAAACATTCGAGCATGGACACGTCAAGATAGGCACCCTGCCCGCGCCTCGCCCTCCGTAGCAAAGCGGCGCAGATCACGCCAAAGGCATGGGCGCCCGCCAAAACATCGGCCGCTTGCAAATTGGACGCACGTGGCGCAAAGCTGCCGCCGCGTTCAAGATCCATCATTCCAGAGAAAGCGTTGATGAGATGTGCGTAGGCTTGAAGGCTACGCAAAGGGCCGGTTTGCCCAAATCCAGAGATCGAACAGTAGACAATATCCGGCTTAATTGCGCGCAGGCTTTCGTAGTCGAACTTGTATTTGGCCATGACACCGGGGGAGAAATTTTCGACCACGACATCAGCTTGCCGAACGAGGTCGAGCACCACCTCGCGTGCGCCAGGATTTGCAAAGTCAATCGCCACGCTGCGTTTGCCCGCATTGGTGCGTGCAAAGTAGGCGCTTTGGTCGTTAGCGTTAGGATCCATCTGCGGCGAGATGTAGCGCACTTCATCGCCCTCGCCGGGTCGCTCTATCTTGATCACATCGGCACCAAGATCGGCCAGCAAGCGAGTGCAATAGGGGCCAGAGAGCACACGTGTGAAGTCACATATTTTGTAACCCGCCAGCAGGCCTTCACTCTTGGGTTCGGTTGCTCTAGGATCAGCGTTGGCGTTGTTTGATGTCATGGGTTTTATGCGGGGTGAAGGGTGCAATGATGTTCAGTGGTACCAAGCTCCACTTGCAAGGTACTGTGCTGAACCGAGAAGCGTTCTTTGAGCGTTTGGGTAACATTGTCCATGAAGAGGTCACCGGGATAGCCCTCAGGCATCACCAAATGGACGGTTAAGGCACTTTCGGTGGTACTTATGCCCCAGAGGTGCAGGTCGTGAATGTCGTGTACGCCCTGACATTGCTTTAAATAGCTCGTAATAGCAGACACATCGGTTTGAGTTGGAACAGCGCCTAAGGCTAGCTGCACAGATTGCTTCAGCAATCCCCAGGTGCTGAATAGAATCACCGCCACAATCAAGAGGCTAACAACCGGGTCGAGCCAGTACCAGCCTGTGAACATCATCGCGATCCCGGCAATGACAACGCCTAGTGAGACGGCAGCATCTGCTGCCATGTGCAAATACGCCCCGCGAATGTTGAGATCCGACTTACTGCCTTTCATGAATAGCCAAGCCGATAGGCCATTGATAGCGATACCGATAGCGGCAACAACGGTGACGGTGAGGCCGGCAATGACGGGTGGATGCGAGAAGCGCTGTACCGCTTCCCAGGCAATAGCGCCGCTGGCGAGGACTAAGAGCATGGCATTGGCGAGCGCAGCCAAGGTCGAAGCACTTCGAAGTCCATAGGTGTAGCGTGGACTCGGCGGCTTGCGCGCTAAGAACGCAGCCCCCCAAGCGAGGAACAGGCCGAGAACATCAGACAGGTTATGACCGGCGTCTGCAATGAGGGCAGTGGAGTTGGCGATATAGCCGTACACAAACTCAAGCGTTACAAAAACGGAGTTCAGCACAATCGCCATGGCGAATGCTCGACCTTGCTGCATTGGGTCGCCATGGTGATGCGCATGGTGATGCCCATCATGATGATCATGATCTTTGCTCATAGCTCACCCTCTTGTTGCGGCTCGGCAATATACTTAAACCAGACCGCAGCTTGCCTTCACGCGGACCTAGTTATTTCCTTTGGCAATACCTTCACGTCGCGGATCTGCGCCGCCTGCCCAAACACCTGAGGATGGCCCCCGCGAAAGACCTCCGACCGAACCATCAGAACGAAAGCCGTTCATCACGAGGCCATGAACACCGCTATTGATGTCAAGAATAGAAACTGTATGACCTTTTGCTTTCAATCCAGCTTCAACGCTAGCCGCCGCTGCGAGCGAGCCTTTCTCTAACGAGGTGGTGGCACTGGTTTGCGCACCAAAGTTAGAGAGATTAATGGCCTGCTGAATATCCATGTTCCAATCGACAAGGCCAACGATGGTCTTGGTGACGTATTGAATGATATTGCTTCCGCCAGGCGAC
>JAYVKZ010000349.1:0-17092 GCA_043767985.1 Betaproteobacteria bacterium | reverse complement strand
GACGTTTGTTTCGGCGCAAAGCCTTGGCAGTTAAAGCGACTTAGGTAGCAAGAGTCAAGCGTTAAGCCTCGGGCCCCCGACAGTATCGCGGCTAGCGTCGTGATACTGTCAGCGATTAAGTAAATATTGCAAAGTAACGGATGAGTCAAGCTCGTCAATCGTCCTTGTCTTCGAGCAACACCCCCTCGCGATCTTTCGCGGCACTGCACCACTCAGGCTTTCGACGTTATGTCGGCACCTATACGCTGGCGATGATGGCCGACAATATCGAGCATGTCATCAGCTACTGGATGGTGTTCCAGAAGTTCCAATCCCCCGCGCTGGGGGGCTTCGCAGTTGTCGCACACTGGCTACCGTTTCTGCTGTTCGCCATTCCAGTCGGTGCGCTGGCCGACCGCGTCGACCCGCGGCGAGTCATTCAGGCGGGCCTCTTGCTCTTCATGTCCGTATCATTAGCCTGGGGCTACCTTTTTGTGACCGACAGCTTGCAGATGTGGCATGCCATGGTGTTGCTGGTATTGCATGGCTGCTCAGGGGTACTTTGGCAAACCGCCAGCCAACTTTTATTGCACGATATTGTGCCGACAGAGGACCTGCCGAGCGCCGTTAGACTTAACGCCAGCGCCCGCTATCTCGGTATCTTGGTGGGGCCCGCAGTGGGCGGGTTATTGATGTTGTTACTTGGTCCCGCCAAAGGCATTCTACTCAATAGTGCCTTCTACCTGCCCGCAATTCTGTGGCTATGGAAGGCGCCCTACGGGCCGCTTTTTCGATCCGGCCCGGTGCTCGCTCGCAGAGCCATCCGTAGCGTCGCAGATGTGTTACGCACCCTCGGCGAAATTGCCCGTCAGCCGACCATTATGGTAATGACACTTCTGGCCGGTGCGACCTCATTCTTTGTAGGCAATAGCTATCACGCTCAAATGCCCGGCTTTGCGCACGACCTAGGCCATGGCGACCCTGGCGCGGCCTACAGCATGCTACTCGCGGCAGACGCGGCGGGCGCTATGCTTGCGGCCTTTGCTTTGGAAAAGTTCGAATGGCTGCGTACCAGCCCGCGCATGGCCTTAGGACTCGCAGGCGTATGGAGCTTGGCGCTTCTTGGATTCGCCTTGTCAAGCAGTTATCCCTTGGCCTTGGGCCTGCTTTTTATCGCGGGTTTTTTCGAACTAGCATTTAGCAGCATGGCTCAAACACTGGTGCAATTGAACGCGCCAGCGGCCATTCGCGGCAGTGTGATCGGCGTGTACAACATGGCCTCGCTTGGGCTTCGAGCCTTTAGCGGCATCACGGTGGGTGTGCTGGGGACGATTTTAGGGGTTCACTATTCACTGGCAGGGTCGGCGTTGGTGTTACTGCTTTTGGCGGCTGTCCTGATGCTTCGCATCCTCACGACCGCTAAAGCGTAATTTTTATGCCACTTTGCTTGGCCCGGGTCATATAATTATATTAATAGTAGACATACAAACATCTAATTGGATTTATATCAATCGAGAGCCTATCTTTGTTTCAAGAACAAAGTTCTGTGTTTCTCCACCGTCCATTAAGGAGTTTGATGTGAGCATTCTCAGTCGTCGCCAAAGTACCCCAGACACCAGCGCTTCTGGTTTCGAACAATTCAGCAAAATTTTCGGCAAAGTATTCATCAACCGTACGGCCAGCACAATATGGTTGACTGGTCTTGTCGCGCTGATCTCGGGTTTTCGCCTGGCAACCCAAGGGGCCACGGAAGGCGATGAGATGTTCCGTGATTGGATGATTGCATGGGGCGTCATCTGGTTTGCACTGGCCGGAGTATCGCTGCGACTCCTCAAGCCCTTGTACGATTTCTTCGTGACGGATCAAATCGCTCAACTGGACGCCTTTAAGGTGAAGCAAATGCGCCGCCTTCAGCCTAACTTCGATCAAGAGCTTCGCAGCTTGAGTCTTTACCAGCAAATGCGCGACGAGAAGTTACCTGACGAGCGTGCGCGATAACGAGCTTTGTGGCTCAGTTAATGTAACGAATATAAACACTCATGATTGAACATTAAGGAATAAAAATCTATCATTAATATTCTCATGAGAACATTATTATTATCTTCGTCTGGCCTGATTTGTATAGAGCTTGGCGCTCGCATCAGGCGATTTCGTCTCGCGCGAAGCCAGTAGGTGGTCGAGTAATTTGAGGGGTTGTTTTCGCAGCTTGTACTTACTATTGCCCAAGCTGAGCGAGAGGATGTTCTTGCCCTACGTCAGCGCGCCCGTCTGCCCAGAGTTAGTTCAAAAACTCGCGAATGAACTTGAAAAAGCTACTCGTCCTGTATCACGGTTGGCGCAAGCAATGGCCACTAGGAACCTTAGCGGATACCGGTCGCGAAGTATTGTTTAAGTATTCTGCGCAAGCGCTTGAGCGTGGCCTGCAACGATCACCGTTGCATCAACCCTTACCTCAAGCTCGCTAACCGCAGGGTGCCCGCCCCAAGGTCTTGGTCGATTACGACCCGCTCACTGTCCAGCGTGGCAAGATATAGCTTTGCTTCGTATTGATCTACACAAGGGAAATTAAACATGACCACTCGCCGTACCTCCCTATTAATGACTGGCACCATGGGAGCATTAGTCCTTATTGGTCAAGCAAAAGCGCAAAGTAAGTATCCTGATCGCCCGGTCAAGCTGATCGTAGCCCTACCCGTGGGTGGCAGTGTTGACATGATTGCCCGCACCCTGGGCCAAAAGCTCAGCGCTGCCTTTGGGCAACCTTTCGTCATCGATAATCGAGCCGGTGGTTCGGGTCAGATCGGCATGCCCGTCGTCGCCAAGTCGCCGCCTGATGGGTACACACTCACGGTATCGCCAGCGTCATTTCTCACGACCAATAAAAGCATTTTCAAGAGCTTGCCCTACGATCCCGAGACGGACTTCGTCGCCATCTCGCGCTTGGTCAATCAACCGATGGCCTTGGTGGTGAAAGACAGGGAAAAGTATCCCACCGTGGCCACGCTGCTTGCTGCGGCGAAGGCCGCGCCAGGCAAGATCACCTATGCCTCGTCTGGCGACGGCAGTCCACAACATCTCGCCGGAATACTGTTTGAATCGCGGACCAAGACGAGCCTATTGCATGTGCCTTACAAAGGTGGAGCACTGGCAATCAACGATACGATTGGAGGTGTTGTGGACGCGATGTTCGCCGTGATGCCTGAATCGGTGCCGCATGTTAGAGCGGGTAAGCTTCATGCCCTGGGTGTCATGAGCCCACAGCGCTCACCCGTGTTCCCACAAGTTCCGACGATGGCCGAAGCGGGTGTGGCCGACTTGAACTTGTCCGCTTGGATGGCCTTACTGGCCCCGGCTAAAACACCTCGTCCGCTCATTGATCAACTCAATCGCGCAGTCCTCGCTGCATTCGATACCGAGACCAAGGCCAAGCTGGCTGACATGGGTATCGAGGTCGCGACGAGTACGCCAGAAGAAGTGCAACGACTCATTGCAGGCGACATTAAACTGCATGCAGAGCTCGTCAAGGCCGCCGGGTTGGTGGCGCAATAAATTCGTTCAGAAAAGTACTGGCTCGGTGGATTATTCTTAAACGTCGCAAACACGAACATCAGTCTGAGAAAAATCATTTCCTTTGAAGAGCAAAGGCACGTCGCGAGACTTTGCGAGCGCATAACTAAACACGTCTCCAAAGTTTAGTTGCGCGGGATGACCGCTACCCTTACCAAAGCTAACATAGGCACGCGAGGCGATATCTGCCATCGTGCCGTCAACATTAACCGTTTCAAAAGGTGGCGAACTTAAAAACTCGTCTATGAAATAAGACGCCTGCTCACTGCTGCGAGATCGAATCACAATTCGAGCCTCGACTAAAGTTGCCGCACTGATCAATGCGCGTTTTGACGCGACGATGAGTTGCATGAAGCGCTCCCGCTCAGCCTCGTTCAAGGCAATTGCAACGATGGCAGATGTGTCCACTGCAATCACTTTGGTAGCCCGAATTCATCCCAGACAATGTCTATTGATGGCTTGGGTGTTTGGGCAATGCGATCAAGCTGTGCCAACAAAGCGTACAGCTTGGCGCTTTGGGCGGAGGTGTCAGTTGGTTTAGTTGCTCGAAGCATGCGATCAACAGCTTGTTCAACGGCCGCAGTCTTGGTGGTACCGGAAATACGAGCGAGTTCTCGAATTTTCTCGACAACTACCGGGTTTGCGATTTGAAGTGCCATGGAATGAATCTTACTTAGATGTATATACAGTTCCATGAAATGTACATTTCTCAAGACATTTTGTCAATTGTTCCTTAGCTTGTCTCGATCAGAGGGCCGAATACACTGCCGCTCGCATGGAAGGCCGGTAATAGCGACTCCGTCCCGGCCCTTGAATCATCCACACCGCAACCAGTTTCTCGACCGGGTCGTGCCACCAAAAGGTACCGGCATAGCCTCCCCAGTGAAAGTCACCTTTGGAGCCATGAATGGTGGACTGGCCGTGATCGAGCCGCACAGCGACACCCAGTCCAAAGCCGTAGCCAGGACCGGGCGCATAGGCTGGGCCACGCACACCATCAGTGCAGAAATCTTGTTGTGGCCGCAGTGTGTAGGGTCTTACGATAGCACGTGGGTTGAGGCGCGATCACCCCCTAGCCCCCTAAATGGTTCGCCACAGTTTTTTGTAAGGCTAGCTCAAGGTATGCTATTTTTTGGTGCCCTACGAGGAGAAAATGATGAGTAGTGAAGTCTGCAAATTCGTTTGGTATGAACTGACGACGCCCGATGTGGACGCCGCTCAGGCCTTTTATCGTCAAGTGATCGGCTGGAACATTGCCGATGCAGGCATGCCAGGCTACCGTTACGGCATCATTTCGGCAGGCACCGCGCCGGTCGGAGGCATGATGGCCATTAACGAGGAGATGAAGTCTCGCGGTGTGCCACCCTGTTGGACCGGCTATGTGGGTGTGCCCGATGTGGATGCCAAGACAGCGCAATTTAAAGCGGCTGGCGGCTCAATATATTTGCCACCGGCCGACATTCCAGGCGTGGGTCGATTCTCTCTAGTGGCTGATCCTTTTGGTGCAGGTTTGATTTTATTCAAGCCGCAAGGTGGTGAAACACCTGCACCGGTGGCACGCGGCACTCCGGGGCATATTGGATGGAATGAACTGATGGTGGACGAGCGCGAAGCCGCGTTTAGTTTTTATGCTGCAATGTTTGGTTGGAGCAAGACAGTCGCGCATGACATGGGCCCCATGGGTGTATATCAGTTGTTTTCGACGGGTGGCGCAAATGATGCGGGCGGGATGATGACCAAGATGCCTGACATGTCCATGTCGAGCTGGGCCTATTATGTGAATGTTGAATCTACGGGCGCAGCGCATGAGCGAGTCAAAGCAGGCGGTGGCAAAGTGGTGAATGGACCGATGCAGGTTCCGGGGGGCGATTGGGTGGCTCAGTGTCAGGACCCTCAGGGCGCGTTCTTTTCGTTATTGGGACCCGCTTAGTTTGTTATTCGGTGTAAGCGCCTGACCAGCACCGAGGCAACAAGCGAGAACGCAACACAGATGACGCCGCCGAAGGTGTATAGCTCGACAATTCACTTATCCCGCTACGCGACCTTTGATACGGTCTCGCTTGCGGCGCGATAGCGCCACACTCCATCCCGACCGCGTGAGCAATAAGTACGATGGGTAGTTTCGCTTCAGCTTGCTGTTGCTCGTACCAGTGATGCTCTGCATTGCAGGGCAATGTGGCTTAGCTCGTTTTTATGAAGCAATCCGCGCCGCTATTACGGCGATTTTCCCAACGACAAAAATATTTCCTCGGAGAATCCAGTGCTACATCGTCACGCCAGCCATCGAACTTTACATTCATCAAGAGCGAAAATATCTATCGCATTCGTTGTCGCATTGGGCTTGTTATCAACTCTAGCCCTCATCTCTCCTGTTCTAGCTCAGGTAGCTACCCAGGAACAAGTTGACCGGAAACCGGATACACGCAATCCCTGTCCCGATGATTCCAAGGCACTCGCCGAGATGGTCAAGGAGCAAGGATTGAATTTCGCCGCGCTGTCCCGTGCGCGTGGACTGAAACTCACTGAGAACCATCGAAGCATTTTGGAAGTCGAGGCGTGGCGTGTCAAAAACTCGAAGTCTGCCTTTGTGATTCTCGCCGAAGATCAGGGCCGTACTTGTGCTTGGGTGTGGACCAGGAGTGGTGCCTCCGCGTTGCCACTCAGCGAGCGCCCGCCAGTCAATGATGATGTGACCAAGGGCTTGCTCACGATGAACTTGGCCGGTAGAGCGGCGCGAGCGATATCGACCATGGCGCCGCGCGAAACAGTGAAATCCACGTTGGCACGGTGGCAACAAGAGTGGCTTTCCCCCGAGCTTATTGCTGAGCTGAAGCGAGTGGAACGCATCGTTCTGCTGCCGACAGGTTCTTTAGCCCAATTACCCTGGAACGCGTTGCTGATCGAGGCCTTGGATCTGAGCGAGCAGGCCGTTTCGGTCGTCATTGCGGCTGATATCAACAGCGCACTCGATCTACGCTTTGAATGGGAGCCCATCAAGGTCACCGACAAGGTACTTGTGGTTGGCAACCCCGACTATCAAGGCGAACTTCCGCAGCTCCCCGGTGCCGAAGCCGAGGCGCGCTTTTATGAGCGCACTTTCAACACTCGGGCCTTGATTGGCCAAGCGGCGACACTGGAGCGGGTGGTACATGAGTTGAAAGATGCCGATGTCGCTTTTCTGGCAACCCATGGCTTTTCAGATAATAAAGCAGGACTTGAGGGCGGTGCGGTGACGTTGACCGGTGGCCGCATGAATGCTCGTTCGATTCAAGCCATGAAACTAGAAAAGTACCCGCTAATTGTGCTCTCGGCCTGCGAAACAGGTTTAGGGCAGACCCATGCCGCCGGCACCATTGGCTTGACCCGTGCCTTTCAGCTGGCCGGTGCCATTGGTGTCGTGATGAGCTTATGGAGTGTTGACGATCTTGCTACGCAACAGTTGATGGAGCATTTTGTTCACGAACTAAAAACAGCCTCGCCAAGTTTGGCGCTGATGCGAGCCCAACTCAGACTCAAGAAAACGCATCCCGACCCCAGGCATTGGGGGGCATTTTCTTATTTCGGTACGCCAGTCGGGGAGCCGAGGCGTTAGGTTTCTAGTTGCACTACTTCCGGTTGAGCGCTTCATCTCGCACTAAAGATGGCGTTAGCTGGCGGCCGTGCCTTCCTCAAGACTCACAATCACCGCAGCATTGGCAATAATGATGGGGTCAGTGCCTCGATCAGAGGGTATTTCTAAGCCACCCTTGATGACGGTCACGGTCACGGTGCCGTAAGGAAGTTCGGCCGCAACCGCATGGGTATCGACACCTTCAGGATTTGGAACCGCAATGGTCACGTCCACAAACATGTCATTCCCGGTCTTACCGACCAAGCGAAAAAACCCAAGACTGCTGTGGCGAATCGCATCCGACACGGCGCGCCTTGCGGCCTTGGTGGCATCGCGACCGTGGACGTCGACGCCCATGCCCATTTCTGTAACGCAGCGTACTCTTGCCATTGGATTCCTCAGTATTGAAATGATTGAGTGTTGCATTCTCCCTCATTCGGAGTGATGCAAACACGGGTTCGGCTAGTTTTTGGGTTGCGGTGTATTCTTGAGATTGGCCCAACCCATGCGATACATGACTCCCTATAGCTACCGAGCTAACCCTGCAGTTCCGCCATTCCCGGATGATCACCCAATTATTATTTTCGATGGCCATTGCGTGATGTGCTCGAGCTTTGCACGCTTTATCCTGCGCCATGACAAGCAAGCGAAGTATCGTCTTCTGCCCGCACAGACGCCGCTAGGTACCGCGCTGTACCAACATTTCGGACTTGACCCGGTGAACTACGAGACCAATATTCTTTTGAAAGACGGTTGCGCGTGGCTCAAGTCGGAAGGCAGTCTCAAGATGTTTCAAGGTCTGGGCCTTCCCTGGTCCTTGTCACTTGTATTGCGCGTGCTCCCACTGCCGACACGCGACTGGCTGTATAGCTTAGTGGCGCGTAATCGCCTACGCTGGTTTGGTAGAAGCGAGGTCTGCTTTTTAACCGATCCGGCGCACTTGGACAGGTTCCTTGGATAGACTCAGGGAGCAGACAATCCATGAAAATTCTTTTATTCGGCGGCTATGGTTCCTTTGGTAGCCGTATTGTTGAGCTCCTCAAAAGCGAATCCAAACTCTGTCTGGTGATTGCTGGCCGATCGTTGGAGAAAGCGAGGAGTTTATGTGCCCGACACGGGGATGCGCAAGCCAAGCTCGTGCCGCTAAGCTTAGATCGTGAGTTCAGGGTGGCCGAGCAATTGCGCGAGATTGCCCCCGATTGGGTCATTGACGCAAGTGGCCCGTTTCAAGCTTACGGCGAAAAGTGCTATGCGGTGATCGAGGCCTGTATCGCGGCGAAGGTGCATTACCTTGACTTGGCTGACGGTTCCGAGTTTGTGAAAGGTGTGAGTAGCTTCGACGAGCGGGCTAAGCTAGCAGGCGTCGTCGTGCTCTCGGGGGTGTCTAGTTAGTGAGGCGCGCTCTGCAAGGCCAGTTTCCAGCACCAGGTGCTCGAGCTGCGCTGCGCGAGATCGAGCTAAGTGACTATGAAAAGCTATTTCAAAAGCGTAGGATCTTTACCGGTATTCGTGGGCTTGAAGGCGAACAGTCTCCCGCGAAAGAACGGGTGTCTCTGTATCAAGGCTTGCTAGCGAACGCCTGGCAGAGCCTTCCTGAACCAGTGCGAGCCCTGCACGCGGCTTCCCATCCTAGTGAGTTCGCAGGCGTTTGTACGGTCGACCGTGGTACCAGTGTTTTGTCCCGGATCGTTGCGAGAATCATCGGTTTGCCAAAGGCCGGAATGAATCAGGCCATTCAGGTTCGTTTCGACAAGCAGCTATTGAAAGACGGGCGCTCAGCCGAAGTCTGGCGACGTACGATCAATGGTCAAAGCTTTTCGAGTTTGCAATTCGTTGGTCGAGGCCGGACGGAAGCCCTGATCAACGAGCGCTTTGGGCCAAGTACGTACGCCATGGCGGTGATCGTCCGGGACCAGCAACTTCATTTGGTGTTGCGAGCATGGTCCGTGTTGGGTATCCCCTTGCCACTCTGGCTTGGGCCTCGAGCGAAAGCCTTCGAATCTGCGGACGCGGATAGGTTCCGCTTTTTCGTAGAGATCGCGCACCCTTTGGTTGGCTTGATCGTTCGCTACCAAGGCACCTTGGTTCAGACCTCGTAAATCCAGGCCATGGATTCGCGACTAAGCCATGGGGGTGTGACTTGCATTCCAAGGTTACGAATACTGCGCGCCAAGCCGCGAGCGTGATAGAGCTGCCCCATTCTGCGCGCCGTGCGGATCATTCTTGCACCTCGAGCTTGTCGCTCCTCACTAAAGGCCGTGAACGCGTCCTCTGGGTTGAAGCGCTCGCTTCCAGGATGATGGTTCTTCGCCGCCGCGACGTGCTCTGCAATGGCCACGGCATCCTCCAGAGCTAGGCAAGCCCCTTGCGCCAAATACTGAAGGCATGGATGCGCAGCATCCCCCAACAACACCGTGCGACCTTTCGCCCAAGCTTGAATTGGGTCGCGATCATGCAGAGCCCATGCACTCCAGCGAGAGACCTCTGCCAACAAGCTATTGAGCAGAGGATGGTGCCCACCAAACTTCTTGATAAGGTCCTCTGGCACGACTTCGTCCCAACCGCGAAAACTCCGACCTTCCTGGTATTCGCATATCGCTACGATGTTGAGTAGGTTCCCTGCCTTGACAGGATAGGCCACGACATGCAGTTGAGGACCAAGCCACAATGAAACATTGCGACTTCCGAGTTTATTGGGGATCAAAGCTCTCAGGGCAATATCACCGGAGAAGCGGGGCGCTTGTTCGTCATACAAAGATTTCCTGACGGTTGACCAAAGACCGTCAGCGCCGATTAATCCCGTACTTTCATATCGCCGGCCTTGAGAGTCGGTCACGGTCACTCCATGCGTATCGCTCGAAATGCTCACCAGCGATGACGCGCTGCACAAACGAATTTCGCCCTGGTCGCGACATGCATCCAGAAGTATTTTGAGTAGGTCTGCACGGTGTACGCAAGCATAGCGCTCCCGAAAGCGCCTCTGGAATGATGGCCCGAGTGTGAGGCCATGCAGGCTCGCCCCGCTGAGCGCGTCGCGCATCACGATGCTCTCAGGCCAAAAAGCCTGCAGCGCCAGGGCTTCACGCAGGCCAAGGGCCGCCAACGCTCGCAAGGCATTCGGCCCAAGCTGGATGCCCGCGCCGATTTCTGCAAAGTTCTCGCCTTGCTCCAGAACGGTGCTACTTATTCCTTGCCGAGCCAGCGCGAGGGCTGTGGCAAGCCCCGCAATACCGCCGCCAGCAATCAACATGCTCTTAACCACCTGGATTTTCTGGGATTTAGCATTGATAATTACCGAAAAAGAAAAAGCTCGTATAAGCTTGCGAAAAAAGACATGTAAAAAAACATAGCAATGCGTTTTTGACAACAATTCGAGGAGACATTGATGACAGGTACCGTTCAATTCACGGCCAACGACATGCCGTTACATATGCTTAACCATTGGGCGAAAACCCAGCCGGACAAAGTGTACCTGTCGCAGCCCGTGGGTGGTGGCGTGATGAAAGATTACACCTGGGCCCAAACCCTCGACGAAGTCTCGAGAATGGCAGCGCACCTCAAAGCCCAAGCTTGGCCTGCCGGGACCAAGATTGCGCTCATGTCCAAGAATTGCGCACAGTGGGTGATGACCGATCTCGCCATTTGGATGGCAGGTTACGTTTCTGTCCCCCTCTACCCGACCCTGGCGGGTGAGACGGTGCGGCAAATTCTGACCCATAGCGAAGCCAAGCTGTGCTTCATCGGCAAGCTTGATGATTGGGAAATGATGCGCACCGGCGTACCCGAAGGCTTGCCCTGCATTGCCTTTGAGTTGTCCCCCGACAGTGTGCGTAAAGCATACCCTCTGTGGGGAGACATTATTTCAAAGACTGTACCGCTTGCTGATGTTCAGCCTCGGCAGATGGATGAACTCGCCACCCTCATTTATACCTCGGGCACTACGGGTATGCCCAAGGGCGTCATGCACTCGTTCAAGAGCTTGGGGTGGGGCACGAAATCGGGTAAGGAGCGTTTGGCGTTACCTGAAGGTGCGCGCATGCTTTCGTACTTGCCTCTGGCCCACGTGGCCGAGCGTATTTGCGTGGAGCATATGTCTTTCTTACTCGGCGCACATATTTTCTTCGCCGAAAACCTCGAAACCTTCGTGAAAGATATTCAGCGTGCGCGGCCGCAATTATTCTTTTCGGTCCCCCGCCTGTGGGTGAAGTTTCAGCAAGGTGTTCAGGCAAAAATGCCTGCCGAGAAGCTGGAGCGCTTGCTCAAGATTCCTATTTTGCGCGGCATTATCAAGAAAAAAATTCTTGCTGGTCTTGGGCTAGATCAGGTCTTGGTGGCGGCCGGTGGCGCGGCACCCATGCCACCGGCGTTGCTGCGTTGGTACGATAAGCTAGGCCTGCCAATGATCGAGGGCTATGGCATGACCGAAAACGGAGCCGTCTCGCATGCGACTTTTGTGGGCACCTTGCGTCCTGGTACGGTCGGCAAGCCTTATCCTGGGGTTGAGTCGAGAATTGCTCCGGATAGTGGCGAGATTCAAATGCGCGGCCCATGCGTGATGCTCGGTTATTACAAAGAGCCTGAGATGACCAAGGCCACCATGACCGAAGATGGTTGGCTGCGTACGGGTGATAAAGGCGCCTTGGACGCCGAGGGAAATCTGAAGATCACTGGCCGCGTGAAGGATCTATTCAAGACTTCAAAAGGCAAGTATGTCGCGCCTGCGCCGATTGAAGATTCTTTAGTGATGCACCCTGCCATTGAGGCCTGTGCGGTGGTGGGCGCCAATCTTGGTCAGCCCTTAGGGCTGATCATGTTGTCGGAGACCGGGGTGAAAGACGCCAAGGGTGCGAAGGAGGCTTTGACGGGTGCCTTGGCTCAACACATGAAGACCATCAACGAGAAATTGGATCCGCATGAGCAGATGGATCGGATCATCGTCGTGAAATCGGCTTGGACGGTTGAGAACGGGTTTGTGACCCCTACCTTTAAGATTAAGCGCAATAAGATTGAAGAGGCTTATGGGGATCATTTCGAGGCTTGGTCGCGGGCTAAGTCTCCTGTTGTTTGGGAGTAGTTTTTTAGACCGAGTGGGATCAGGTCGGGGTGGCGCACACGAACTAGGGCGATTCAGCTAGTTCGTGGCAGATAAGGCGCTCGCCAAGGACTCGGTTTCTTTGCAGGTGCTGCATAGGTCTTTGAGCTTGCCAAGCTGGGCTTGGGCTAGCGCCTTGTCACCTATTTTTAAGTAGGCTTGGCCTAAATACTCGTTAGCGCCTAGATGCTTTGGGTCAAGGGTGAGGGCCGTTCTATAGGCTTTTAAGGAGTCGTCTAGGCGGTTTTGCCAGCGGTAGGCGAGGCCTAAAAAGTTGTACGCATCGGCATTCTTGGCGTCTTTTGCCACGACTTTGTTGAAGTGCTCAATCACAGCATCCCAGCGCTTTTCGTCGATGGCTTTTTTGCCTTCCGAAAAATCATTGATGCGCACGTTGGCGGGAGCATTGGTTTCGGTGCCGGCGGCGCTTGCGCCCTGAAGGGACGGTATCAGCAAGCTGCTGGCAAGGAGTAGGGAAACGACATGTTGAATCTTCATGACTTGACCTCTTATGACTGTGGCGTCGCTTAGTTGTCGGCTCGCCGATCCAAACGAACTAGTTCCTGGGATACTTTGGCCTCTAGGCCACCGTCGCTGTTGAGGATTTCACTCTCAAAGCGAACCCAGTTCCCTAAAGTTGGCGCAAACCATAGGGTCGAACGAAGGCTGCCAGAACTTACTTTAACGATGCCGTCTTGAACGACGGGGACGTTCCATTGCCCGCCATGCAGGATGCGTAAGGCCTTGAAGGTGCCCGCCGGGGTGGTAATATTTTCTTCGCCTTCTACCCGTGCCGCAATGTCGTAGGTGGTGAGCGCGCCATTCTTACTTTTGAGTTGATAGCGATAAGACCAAGTCTTTCCCAAGCCCAAGGGAAAATCAACATAGCGCACTTGGCCCGAGGCCTTTGCCGGGTTGTCGAGTTCTAGACTATTCGTGCTTTGCCGGCGGGCGCGCGAGTTGTTGGACACTCGGCCGTTGGCATCGACGTCGAATTGCTTATACTGAACCTGCCCGCCTTGAATGCTGAGCACCTCACGCAGAATGGTCGTGGGCCGCTCGATACCCTCACCACCCCGGTACCAAAGTTTGTCCCCCACCCGGATCTCGGCTTTCTCCGCCCCAGGGATGGGTACGATCTGGATCGCATTGCTTGATTTGCGTGTTTCCTTCACTGGAGCGGGTGAAGGGGCTGGTGCAATTGGTTTTGTAGTTGCTGGCGTGGGTACGGGCGGAGGGCTTGGTTTCATCCAACTACAAGCTTCTAGCCCAAGACTCAGGAGCAAGGCCATACTGGCCAGCCCGGCAGGACGCAAATATTGAAGCAAGTTCAGGGTCATCGGTGCTCTCCAACCCCAAGTGTATCGAATCGGGAGAAACACCCAGCTTCCAGAGCTCCTTTCCATTTAATAATGTAGCGTGAAAAAACCCTGCCAATGAAATAGCCCATGCAATCGCGATTAGTCTTTCTCATCAAGCCTCGGCCAGTGCAACCTGCCTTCTCGAAAACTCATGGTGCGAGTTGGGTGCTCTTACTGTTAGGAGTCGCTTGGTACGTCACCCCAGTCGGGGCACAGACTGTGGTGCAACCCACGCGACAAGCTACACCCCGAGCGGCCACTCAGGCGCTACCCGAAGTCAACGTGATTGGGACAACGCCTCTGCCAGGAATGAGTCAGGCAAAAGACGAAATCCCCTCCGCCGTGCAATCTGCGAGCGTGCGCGACTTGGAGCGCAGCGGTACGAGCGACTTAGGTAGCTTCATGAATCGCAATCTTGGCTCGGTGCACATTAACGAGAATCAAGGCAATCCCTTTCAAGCCGATGTGAACTATCGCGGCTTTACCGCCTCGCCACTACTGGGTACGCCGCAAGGGCTATCCGTGTACCTTGACGGCGTGCGTTTGAATCAACCCTTTGGTGATGTCGTCTCGTGGGATTTGATTCCTCGCTTTGCGATCAGCTCGGTCACGGTCATGCCGGGTTCAAACCCTCTGTTTGGCCTAAACACACTGGGCGGTGCCATTGCGCTTCAAACCAAGGACGGTCGTCGCTTCCCAGGCAGTTCTGCCCACTTGAGCCTCGGCGCTTTTGGGCGACGCTCGCTTGAGCTTGAGCACGGTGGCTTTAACAAAGACACAGGCCTGAATTGGTATGTCGGCACACAACTTTTCAAGGAGCGCGGTTGGCGTGACGTGTCAGGGTCGGATGTTCGACAAGTGTTCGGCAAATTGGGCTGGGCGAATGCCAGCACTGATTTGAAACTCACGCTGGCTTTGGCGGACAACGAACTCAATGGCAATGGGCTGCAGGAGTTTCGCTGGTTGGATGCTAATTACAGCAGTGTTTACACCAAACCCGATACAACGAAGAACCGCTCGCTGTTCTTAAACCTTACCGGCTTGCATAGCTTCAATGAGCAGGCCACCTTCAGCGGTAATCTCTACTATCGAAACATTCGTAGTGGCTCGACCAATGGTGATATTAATAGCGCCAGCTTAGATCAATCGGTCTACCAACCCAATGCGACGGAACGAGCTGCCCTGACCATGGCAGGTTACGCCGGGTTTCCAAGCAGTGGTGCGAATGCTAGCAATACTGCCTTCCCCTATTGGCGCTGTGTGGCCAATGTATTGCTCAATGATGAACCGGCCGAAAAATGCAACGGCTTGATTAACACCACCTCGCTGAAGCAAAGCAATTGGGGGATGTCTGGGCAAATGGCGCTCGATGGCAAACTTGGCGGCCATCGTAATCAGTTCACGCTCGGTCTGGGCTACGATGCCAGCAGTCTGAAGTTCACTCAGAATAGCCAGTTGGGCTATCTCAATGCGGATCGCAGCATTACCGGCCTGCCTGGTTTTGCCGACGGTGGCGTGACCGGTGGCGACGTGGATGGGCAACCCTTCGATACCCGTGTCGATCTGGAGGGGAGAGTGCGCACCTATAGCATTTATGCAATGAATAGTTTGTCTATCGCCAACACCTGGCATATCACAGCTTCGGGCCGGTTTAACCACACTCGAGTGCGCAATAGCGACATGATTAATCCCGGTGGCGGCATTAATTCGCTCGATGGCGACCACTCCTTTAGTCGCTTCAATCCGGCCTTGGGGCTTAGTCACATCGCCTCCAAGCAATGGAATGCTTATCTGGGGTATAGCGAAGGCAGTCGCGCGCCGACCTCAGTTGAACTAGGTTGTGCCAATCCCAATAACCCTTGCAAATTGCCCAATGCCATGGCGGGCGATCCGCCCTTGGAGCAAGTGGTTACTAAGACCTGGGAGGCCGGATTGCGTGGGCGTATCGGGCAGAGCCTGCAATGGAATGTGGGTGTTTTCCGCGCGGAGAATGTCAACGACATTCTCTTTGTGGCCGACAACACGTCGGGTTTTGGCTACTTTAAAAACTTTGGCAAAACCTTACGTCAAGGCTTGGAGCTGGGCTTGAACGGCCGCTCTGGGCCCTTGACCTTCGGCACTCATTACACCTATTTGAGCGCCACTTACCAAACTGCTGAAACGGTGCTCGGTGCAGGCAATAGCAGTAATAGTTCTGCGGTCACAGGCACACCTGGTGTGGACGGGACGATTGACATCAAGCCGGGCGATCAGATTCCACTCATTCCAAAACATCTTTTCAAAATCCATACGGATTACCAGTTAAGTCCCGAGTGGTCTATCGGCGGCAATGTGGTCGCGGTCTCGGGTGTGTTCGCTCGCGGCAACGAGAATAATCTGCACCAATCGAACCCACCTTACTATTTAGGGACTGGCAAGACCGGTGGCTACGGCGTTTTGAATCTGCAGGCACGTTACCAGCCTTCCAAGACGTGGCAAGTTGTGGCCCACGTCAACAATGTGTTTGATCGCCGCTATGTCACTGCGGCGCAGTTAGGACCGATGGGCTTTAGTGCGAATGGAAATTTCCAGGCCCGTCCGTTCGGTGCCAATGCCAATGGTGATTTTCCCTTGCAAAATACAACCTTCTTAGCGCCGGGTGCTCCGCGCAGTTTTTGGGTTGGCTTGAAGGCTCAGTGGTAGCACTTTTCTGAGCGCAGGGTTCTGGGTTAACATGGTCTAACCCTCCCAGAACTTTAAGTGCTCACCATGCCTGCTACTACCTTGCCTGCTCCTTTGGGGATGCGGACTCTTGCCCTGTTGCTAAGCCGTTCGCTCGCATCACTTTTTTTTGTCACGGCCACGGTGTTAAGTCTGGGCGCATGCAATAAGGCTGAACCGCCCAAAGCCGCTGTCCCAGGAGGGCCGCCAGGGGGCATGCCTGCGCCAGAAGTCACAGTCATTACAGTACAAGCCTCAGCCCAGCCGGTGGAATTTGAATACGCAGGGCAAACGGCTGGATCGCGCGAAACCGAAGTCCGTGCACGGGTTGCAGGGATCTTGCAGCGCCGCTTGTATGAAGAAGGGGCCAGCGTGAAGGCCGGCAGCCCGATGTTTCAAATTGACCCGGCCACTTTTCAAGCACAACTTACTTCGCTTGAAGCCGCTGTGGCACTTGCTGATGCCAGGTTAAATCAGGCCAAGCGGGATAACGCGCGTCTTGTGCCATTGATCGCTGAAAAAGCGATCAGCCAAAAGGAATTTGACGACAGTCGCTCCGCGCTCGAGTTGGCTGAGGCCGCCCTCAAGCAATCCCGCGCACAGGCGGCTGAGGCACGCCTTAATTTGAGTTACACCAAGGTGCTTGCGCCGATCAGCGGTGTGACTGGCACGGTCAGCAAATCGGACGGTAGCTTGGTGAGTGCTGCAGACAGTTTGCTCACGAGCATTGTGCAAACCAATCCCATCTACGTGAATTTCAGTGTGTCCGAAAGTGATTTCTTA
>JAYVKZ010000348.1:0-2392 GCA_043767985.1 Betaproteobacteria bacterium | reverse complement strand
CCGAGCAGGAGATCGATCCAAGCCCCGGCTCGCTCCAGAGGCGCACCGTGATGCGGCGTTCCTAGGAAGACGACGCGCTTGACCAGGCTCTGCCAAGGTGGTTTTTGCTTGGCTTGAACGCCAGCTTGCTGAGCAAGGCTGCGGATCTGTGTTGCTTGATTCAGTGCTGCTTGATTGAGTTGCGCTGCATGCAGGGCACTACGAATGATCAAGCCGCCCATACTGTGGGTGAGCACGTTGATCTCTCGTATCTTTGGGCAGGCGAGCGTCAGCGCGTCAAGTTGGCGGGCGAGCTCTTGTCCATTTGTGGCAATGTTCAGGCCAGTGTTGTAGCGCACGTAAATCGCTGAATAACCGAAGGTTTTGGCCAGAAGCTCCGCATGGTTCATTGACTCTTCGCCGGGCGCATTGGGTTCGGAGCTCCATTGCAGATCGTTCATGCACAGGCCATGAATGACCAGCAGGATTTTACTTTTCACGGGCTTAAGATTCACCCTGCCAGAAACCTCGCTAATGCTTGCCTTGAGCGCCACATTCGTCAGGTCGAAAGGTTCGCGTTGGAAGCGCAAGCTCATTTTGGTTGCCAGAGGATTGTTCTCCCCGGCCATGCGATCACCGATGACCCCGTTGAGGGCTGCTACCACGGCCTCGCGTTGCGCTGAGCCGTGCCGCGTGGCTTGCTCGCTTACGCTTGAATTAAGAAGAGGCCGCACTGCGCGATCGGTCAAGTCCACGGCACCTCCTACCCAGCCGGTAATGGTTCGTATGGCATCGTAGACTGCACCGGTCAGGCCAGCGGTGGTGTTTGCAGTAGCCGTCTGCGCACCTGTCGTCTCGGTAGCTCTTGTTCCGGTGGCATTGGTTCGCTTGGCCTTGCCTTTGAATCCCATCGTGCCCAGAACCGCTTGGTGCACTTCTTCAACGATGTTGGTCACACCAACGGTCGCACGAGTCGCGAGCTTTGCCGCAGCAACGATGTCAGATGCACGCCAGTGGGCGTTGCCCTTAATCCTGGTGATCATTGAGTCTCGCCCAGTGGTCGGGCGAGTTGAATCGCCTCGCTCAGGCTCCCCACAATATTCGCCTCACCCAAAGTCTTTGAAAAACCGGAGCGCTTGATTAGCGAGGCAGGTTGAACCTGTAACCCGCAGACAATGATCTTTGCATGATGAAGGCTCGCAAGATTGTTCAAATGCTGAAGTGCCTCTAGCCCCGTGGTATCCAAATTCAACATCTGGCTGGTCTCTAAGATTAAACTCTTTGGCCATGAACGCTTCGGATCAAGAAGGTACTCAAGCTTGCCGACAGCACCAAAGAATAGTGAACCGACGATCCGATGGGCCTCTATGTCTTGATCTTGCACACCATGGCTTGCGAGCTCTTGGGCCTCTAGCGGCTCAACCCGGGTCAGGGCAGACACCCGAGTAATGAAGAATAGGCAGGCTAGCGCCAAGCCCACTTCGACGGCCACGGTGAGGTCGATGATGACGGTCAACAAAAAAGTACTCAGCAAGATCGCCCGGTAGTTCATCGAGAACTTGTTGAGTCGGGAAAACTCGCGCCAATCTCCCATGTTGTAGGCGACGTAAATCATGATGGCGGCGAGGCTCGCCAGTGGGATGTTGGTGGCCAAGGGTGCGGCGACTAAAACAATCAGGAGCAAAGTGAGTGCGTGGATCATCCCGGCGACGGGCGTGGTGCCTCCAGAGCGAATATTGGTCACCGTGCGTGCGATGGTTCCCGTGGCACAAAAGCCACCAAACATGGGAGCGACAAGGTTAGCAATGCCCTGCGCCATGAGTTCTTGATTGGGGTCATGACGATCATGGATCATCGCGTCTGCTACCCGAGCACAAAGCAAAGACTCCACGGCACCCAGGAGGGCAATGGTGAGGGTGGGGGCAAAGAGATATTGAACCGTTGCCCACTCAAATTCTGGAAGCGCAAATACGGGTAAGTCTTGGGGAATGCCGCCAAAGCGTGTGCCGATGGTCTCGACATTCCAGTGTAATAGCGAGACAATCAAGGTGCCCACCACTAAAACGACAATGGTCCCAGGGATTTTCCCAAGTACTCTGACCCACGCCTTGCTGGGTGACGTTCCGTTCGGGCGTTCAGTCTTCGCCTTTGGCCATAGAAAGACAAGGCCCAGTGACAGTAAGGAGATCGCAAGAGTTTTCGCATCCCAGCTAGACGCGTTTAAGGCAATCACTTTTATCTTCTCGAAAAATTCAGCGGGCATCGCGTTCACCTTTAGCCCGAAAAATTCCTTCACCTGGGACAGTATGATTAACACGGCAATGCCGTTGGTAAAGCCAATAACAATACTCACCGGAATAAAGCGAATCAAGTTGCCGATGCGCAGTAAGCCCATGAGAAACAGCAAGACACC
>JAYVKZ010000347.1:0-8324 GCA_043767985.1 Betaproteobacteria bacterium | reverse complement strand
TATCACCAATGTAGCGGAAGAAGGTGCCGAGTGGGCCGTCGTTATTAAAGCTCAGGCTCAAGGTGCAAATGGCGCCGCTCGCAGCCTTCAATTGAATCGACATATCCATCGCAATACCCAAGGTCGGATGAATCGGCCCTTGCACTGCATTGGCTTGCACAATTGGGCTGTTGCACATGTAAGCGAATAAATCCACCGTGTGGGCGGCGTGATGCCAAAGCAAGTGATCGGTCCAGCTGCGAGCATTGCCTAGCGCATTGATATTGCTGCGCCGGAAAAAGTAAGTTTGCACATCGAGTTGCTGAATATTAAACTCGCCCGCCTTAATTTTTTTGTAAACGAACTGATGACTTGGGTTAAAGCGACGCGTATGACCGCACATGGCGAGCAGCCCTGTTTTCTTTTGCAAGTCGACAACGCTTTGCGCTCCCTTCAGGCTATCGGCCAGAGGGATCTCCACTTGAACATGCTTGCCTGCGTTGAGGCAAGCCAAGCTTTGCTCGGCATGCATTTGCGTTGGGGTGCATAGAATCACTGCATCCACTTCCGGCAGGGCCAAGCTGTCAGCGAGTTCGGTGGTGACATGCTTGATGCCGTATTTGTCGGCAACGTCTTTGGTGCTGTCGTAAGTGCGGCCAATTAAGGAGACGACTTCAACACCATCGATATTTTTGATGCCATCGAGGTGTTTTACACCGAAGGCACCTGCACCAGCGAGGGCAACTTTAATTGTTTTACTCATCTTTCATTCTCTTTCAAGTCTTTAGTTCGAGCGATTCACTAGCGAGGCACGCTTGAGCGACGGTTCGCGTTTACTGCGCATCATCCAAAATCAAATGGCCCACGGCCGTGTTGGACGCCGGTACATGATAGAAACGATGCTTGAGCTTTGGCGCCTTGCCACCGCTCGCATCCGCCATCGCACCCCTAGCGATCAACCACATCACCAACTCAATACCTTCCGATCCCGCATCGCGCACATAGTCAATATGGGGGATGGATGCTACGGCTTCGGGGTTCGCAATCAAATTATCTAAAAAGGCATTGTCGAAAACTTTGTTGATTAAACCTGCGCGAGGGCCTTGCAATTGATGACTCATGCCGCCCGTACCCCAGATGTGCACGTTCAATGGCTCGTCATAGGATTCGACAGCCTTGCGAATGGCTTTGCCGATGTTGTAACAACGTCGCCCAGAAGGAATCGGGTATTGCACAACGTTCACTGCAAAGGGAATGACCGGGCAGGGCCATTCAAATTTCTCCTTGGGCGGTTGACCGCACATCAAGGACAGGGGCACGGTTAGGCCGTGATCTACGTCCATACGGTTGACAATGGTCAGATCGAAATCATCCTGAATCACGGATTGAGCGATGTGCGAGGCCAAGCCTGGATGGCCTTGCACGGTCGGGACTGGCCGTGGCCCCCAGCCTTCATCGGCTGGTTGAAACTGTGCGGCAGTGCCAATCGCGAAGGTGGGGATCATGTCGAGACTGAAGGCCGTCGCGTGGTCGTTAAACACCAGGAAGATCACATCGGGGCGATTGTCCTTCATCCAGGCTTTGGAGTATTCATAGCCTTGGAAAACAGGCTGCCAGTAGGGCTCGTGGGTTTTGCCGAGATCGAGTGCCACCCCAATGGCAGGCACGTGGGAGGTAAAGACAGAGGCGGTAATTTTTGCCATGAAAATTCTTCTCGCTTTGAGTTCTTGTTGTCGTGCTTTGCTGCCTAGGTAAGACCGGCCGCGGCAGCTAATTTTCCCGCCGAGCCCTGCGGTTGACGATGGGCCTGAGCATCGCCATCCTCCCCAATATAACGGTTGCCCTCGACCGAGCGACCACCAGCAATCATCATAGTGCGATACTCGTCCTCGGTCATGCCGGTCATGCTGCCCGCCATTTGCTGAAAACTCTTGCCATCGGTCGCGCCAATTTTGGCGAGAAAGTAAATGTTGCCGCCTAAGCGAATACACCAGTTTAAGTCCCGAGCGAGGACGGCTTTCTTTTGCTCCTCGGTCATCGGCCATTCATCCAGATAGGCACGCTCATTAGATTTAAAACGCTCCCGATTAGCCGCTTTCATCAAGGACATACAAAACTGATTCAAATGAAAACCCATGCGCGATTGCTCTGCATCGAAGATGGTCGTCCCAGGTACGTCGAGATACGGTTTATTAAGTGACATGGTTAACCTTTGAAGCCTTCTGACCAATACAGACGCATGGGATTATCTACCAACAGCTTTTGCTGGAGCGCTTGGGTGGGCGCGATCTGCGGAATAAAGTTAACCAGTAGCCCGTCGTCAGGCATATGGTCTTTCAAATTGGGGTGTGGCCAATCGGTACCCCACAGTACGCGATCGGGGAAGGTTTCAATAATGCGTCTCGCAAAGGGAATCACGTCGAGGTAGGGTGCCGCTTCGCCGTTTAGCGCTTTGGGGCCGGAAACGGAAAGGCGTTCTGGGCAACTTACCTTGCTCCAAACATTGCTATGTTCGCGCATGAATTTTACGAACAACTCAAACTCCGGCCCGTCCACTGGCTTCTCGACATCTGGCCGACCCATATGATCCACGACCACATCGGTCGGCAAGCCGGTAAAGAAATCCCAAAGCTCAGGCAGATCGACCGCTTCAAAATAAATCACTACATGCCATCCTAAGGCCTTAATGCGATGAGCAATTTCCATGAGTTCATCTTTGGGCGTGAAATCCACCAAGCGTTTCACGAAGTTAAAGCGCACCCCGCGTACACCGGCCGCATGCATGTCTTGCAACTCTTGGTCGGTCACGCTGCGCCTGACCGTCGCAACACCCCGGGCCCTGCCTTGCGAGTGCACTAGCGCATCGATGAGGGCGCGATTGTCGGCGCCGTGGCAGGTGGCTTGCACCACCACATTACGCGCGAAGCCAAGATGATCACGCAGCGCATAAAGCTGAGCCTTCGAGGCGTCGCAAGGCGTGTATTTGCGCTCTGGTGCATACGGGAACTCGTCGCCAGGGCCGAACACATGACAATGCGCGTCTACACTGCCCGCAGGCAAGGTGAAGTGCGGTTTGCTGGGGCCGGTGTACCAGTCGAGCCAGCCCGGGGTTTTGGTAAATTGCATCGTGTCGACCTATTTTCCTTGCTTCTTCAAAGCGGCATCCAGGCGCGGAAACACGCGGCGCGCATTGCCTTCGTAAATCTGTTGGCGATCTGCTTCGCTTAATATTGTGGAGGCTTCGATGTAGCGCTTGGTGTCGTCATAGTAGTGGCCGGTGTAGGGGTCAATGCCGCGCACTGCGCCAATCATCTCCGAGGCAAAGAGCACGTTCTTCACCGGAATGACCGTGTTGAGTAAATCAATGCCAGGCTGATGATAGACGCAGGTGTCAAAAAATATGTTGTTCAATAAATGCACGTCCAGGGTTGGCTTTTTCATTTCTTGCGCCAAGCCTCTAAAGCGCCCCCAGTGATAGGGCACGGCACCGCCACCATGGGGAATCAGAAACTTTAAGGTGGGGAAGTCTTTAAACAAATCGGAGGTGAGGCATTGCATAAAGGCTGTTGTATCGGCATTCAAGTAATGCGCACCGGTGGTGTGAAAGCAGGCATTGCAACTGGTGCTCACATGAATCATGGCGGGGATGTCGTACTCCACCATTTTTTCGTAAATCGGGTACCAATGCTTGTCACTCAACGGCGGCGACGTCCAATGACCGCCAGAAGGATCTGGGTTGAGGTTGATCCCCACATTGCCATATTCCTTGACGCACTTTTCTAGCTCGGCGATACTGGTCCGTGGGTCAACCCCGGGTGATTGCGGCAACATCGCAGCGGGAATGAAATGCTCAGGGAAAAGCTGAGACACCCGGTAGCAAAGTTCGTTACAAATCGCGGCCCACGTGGCTGAGACATTGAAGTCGCCAATGTGGTGCGCCATGAAGCTGGCACGAGGCGAGAAAATCGTCAGATCGCTGCCGCGTTCTTTCATTTTGGCGAGTTGATTGAGCTCAATCGATTCGCGTAATTCGTCATCGCTAATCTTCAGGTCCGACACCTTAGGCATCGAAGCTGGGTCCTTGATGCCAGCAATTTGTCGGTTACGCCAATCTTCAAGCGCTTTAGGGGCGGTCGTATAATGGCCGTGGCAGTCAATAATCATGGGGTTCCTTCCCGGGGAGCTGGGTGACGCCGAATAGCTGGGCGGTCACTTGGTGAGTGCTGAATTCTAAAGAATTGTGGGTTCTGACGGTGGCTTAAAGTCGACAAGCTGAGAGGTCAATTTAGCATATCTCGCGACAGGTTATGACTAGTGAGCATCTTCCCGATTCATCGCTGGAGGTACTGGCACCGCTGGGGTCGATCCGGTACAACCCCGGAAGATCTCGACGCGCTCACGCTCGCTTTGATTTGCCCTCAAGTTTCCAAGGATTAAGCAACAACGTATTGGTTCGTTCGAAATCGGAAGTGTTTCTTGTAACCATCGTCAAGCCATGATGAAGTGCTGTGGCAGCGATCATTAAGTCAGGCTGCGAATAAGTGTGCCCAATCTTTCGCCCCTCCTCAACTAACACTCGCCATCTAAACATGACATCCTCTGACACTGGGAGCACCCGACCTTCGAACATGGGTCGTACGCGATGGGTAAGCCACTCAGTGAGTAACTCTCGCTTTTGAACGTCGGTGACCATTTCAATCCCGAAGCGAATTTCAGCTAAGGAAATAGCACTGACAAAGAGGGATTCAAGACTTTTCTCTGCGATGAAATTGAGAACCTCTTTTTCTGGCTTTTGCCGCCGGAGCTCTGAAAGAACATTCGTATCAAGCAGCCAGCCGTTCAAAGCTTTACTTCTCGCACCGGTGATTTGATCGGAGCATTTTCAAGCGCAATATTTTTGTAAGGCCCCGACTGAAGCACATCAATAAGTGCTTGGCCAGTCGTTGACCCTTTCATCCGATTGAATTCCTTTCTCGAGATAACGACGACTTCATCTCGCCCGTGCACGGTAACGTGTTGTGGGCCTTCGCTATGCACTCGGCGAACCAATTCGCTAAAGCGTGCCTTGGCATCCTGAAGAACCCAATGGCTTGGCGCCAGCGAGTGCTTCGCCCGAGAGCGAACAGCCTGTTTCGTAGTCTTTGGTGAATTTAAAATACTAGTCATAGCGACTAGAATAGCACTACAGCCCTTGCGACTCAAGTTCGAGGTTTTATGTCGTGGGTTCCGGTCTTGGCCAGGTCGCCGGTATCGAAAACAGTCTAAAATCGCAAAAAGAGGATTCAAAATGAAAATCGACCTGACAGGTAAGCGCGCTCTCATCACCGGAGGCAGTCGTGGCATTGGCCTCGGTATTGCCCAAGCCTTCGCTGAGGCGGGGGCCGACGTAGCCATTTGTGCTCGTTCTCCCGAGCCCCTTCAAAAGGCTGCAATACAACTCGCAAAAACAGGTCGAAAAGTCAGCGCGCTGGCCTGCGATTTGTCGGATGCCAAGGCGATTCAAAGTTGGGTGGCCGAAGCCGCTAAAGTGTTGGGGGGCATCGATATTTTGGTGAACAATGCTTCTGGATTTGGTCGCACCGATGATGAGGAGGGTTGGGCGGCCAGTATTAACGTTGATCTTCTCGCAACGGTTCGAGCCGGTCACGCGGCAATGCCTTTTCTCGAAAAGCAAGGCGGCAGCATCATTCACATTTCTTCAATTTCGGGACTCAAGGCCAGCGTGCGCACGCCACCTTACGGCGCCGTGAAAGCGGCCCTGATTGAATACACTCAAACGCAGGCCCTAGCCTATGCCGCCAAGGGTATCCGCGTGAACTGTATTGCGCCAGGTTCCATTTATTTTGAAGGAGGGGTTTGGGACACCGCTCAGCAGCAAAACCCCAAACTCTATGAGCGCATCCTGGCGGGTATTCCTACGGGTCGTTTTGGAACGCCTGAAGAAGTGGCGAATGTGGCCGCCTTCCTCGCTTCTAACTTGGCATCCTGGGTGACCGGACAAACGATAGCCGTAGATGGTGGTCAAGCCTTAGTATAAATTTAAAGGCCGAGATCACTCAAACCTGGGTGGTCATCGGGCCTGCGACCAAGCGGCCAATGAAATTTTCGGTCGGCCGCTTTGATGGGTAAATCATTAATGCTGGCGAAGCGACGTTGCATAAAACCGGCCGCGTTAAACTCCCAATTCTCGTTGCCATAGGAGCGATACCATTGGCCAGAGTCGTCATGCCATTCGTAGGCGAACCGAACTGCGATGCGGTTGTCGGTAAAGGCCCAAACCTCTTTAATTAGGCGGTAGTCGAGTTCCTTCGCCCACTTGCTTAGCAAGAACCCATGAACCTGAGTGCGGCCCACGGGGAACTCGGCGCGATTGCGCCATTGAGTATCTTCGGTGTAGACCAGGATCACTTTGTCCGGGTCGCGAGTATTCCAGGCGTCCTCGGCCATGCGAGCCTTCTGTGCGGCGCTCTCTGGAGTGAAGGGCAATAGTGGGGGTTTGGTAGACATGGGTTTCTCGTTAACGGAGGTTTTGTAGCTGGTCAGATTCGATGATGTGAACGCCTAGTTTGGAGGCGAGCACCGCATTGAGTAAGGCCTGAGCGATATTTTCAGCAGGTACGGCGCGATACTTTTTCGGAATCAAGGGCTTAAACGTTTTCGCAAACATTAGCCCGATTTTCTCTCCAGGGCGAGAGTCACTGCGTTCTGTATCGATTAGCGAGGGGCGAACGATTGTGAGACTTGGGAAGCCCAGTGCTTGCAAGCCGACTTCAGCCTGGGCTTTGGTCTTTAGGTAAAAATTCCCGGTTAGACTCGTTCCGAGAGAGGAGTTCAATGCGTAGCTCTTTGCACCTGTAGCGTGGGTGATCTGGCCCGCTTGGACAGGGAGATCGCGATCAATCTTGGCAAAAGCTTCTTCTGAACCCGCAATTTTAAGGGTCGTGCCAAGCGCACAAATCACGGCGTCAACCTGCCACCAAGATGCACTATGGTCCAACTTCTCAAAATCCACGACTGGGTTTTGAAGTTTGGAATCTTTAGCTAGAGGCTTGCGGGTCGGAGCGACGACCTCACTGATTTTATTTGATTTCAGTGCAGCCAATAGTACGAGGCGACCGACCGCACCCGTCGCGCCTAGAATGAGTAGTTTCATGAATGCTCAACCCACCAACCGATGGCGGCGACGATCAGAAAGCTCACCAAGATGAGAATGGCGACCATGGGAATGGAGGCCGACGTTGCGAGGGAAGCTCCGCCTAGCTGGCTGGCAATTTGCATGACGATCAGTGCGCCCCCGAGTATTGGGATACGTTTACGCAACTGACCAACATGCAGCGAACGACTGCGAATCATCCAGGCAATGCTTGCTATGACCAAGGCGATTTCAAGAGTAAGAGCGGCTAGCGGCCAGTTCCAAAGACCTAGCCCCATCTTGGCTTCTTCTCCCCACAGGGGGAGATCTGGACGATGAACAATGAGATCAAGAAACCAGTGCGACATCACCGTTGCCGCCAACAAGATGCCAAACGCTAGGCGCCGAATCCCGCCACGCATCGACGCCATACCAATAAGCAGTGCGAAAAAACCCCAGATGAAGGTCGCCCCAAGACTATGGGTATAGGGCATTGAGCTGAGCACCAAAGGGTTGGAGTGCAAGCTTGGGTCGAGACTGGCCGTCTCAATACCCGTCAAGACCAAGAGCGCCCAGGCGATGTCCACCACTTGGGCGGCAAGCAGTAAACCCCAAAGCGGCAGACGCGGCTCTATCCGCTTGGCGACAAAGGCAGCGCTGTAATGCCCTATGAACATGGTGTGCTCCCACTCCCCTGGCCAATCTTCGCACGAACTCACCTTGAGTCGGCATACGCGGGAAGTATAGTAGGGTTCGGCCTTGTTTGGCTTGAATCCAGTATGATTCGCCGCAATGAAACCGATCCAAGTAGAAATCGTTACCGAAACTATCCGCCTGTGCGACTTATTGAAAATCGCAGGACTTGCCGACAGTGGCGCGCATGGCAAACATCTTGTCGCTGAAGGGATTGTGTCGGTCGATGGCCAAGCAGAAAGCCGCAAAACTGCCAAGATTCGGCCGGGCCAGTCAGTTCAATGTCTAGGCAAAGAGATTAAGGTCGTTGGAGCAACCTCTTCGTGACTCAGCAAGCTGCGGTAGAGGTTCTTGAGGCTCGCATGGCCGAGGTGGAGATCAAGCTGTCCTATTCCGAGGATTTGATCGAAGCATTGAACACTACGGTGTACCGGCAGCAACTGCAAATCGAGCAGTTGGTGCAGGAGATTCGTGCCATGCGCGAGGAAAAACGTAATGAAGAAGCGCGCGCGGGGTTAAA
>JAYVKZ010000346.1:0-28503 GCA_043767985.1 Betaproteobacteria bacterium | reverse complement strand
CGTCGCCGCCTTCTTACTAGCCGCACCTTTCGCGCCCCTCTTGGCGCGCTATCGGGGCATCTTTTTCGCCATGCTCACGCTAGCACTGTCCATGGTGTTTTACGGCGTCTTGGTCAAGACCGAAGTGCTGGGCGGCTCCGATGGCTTCAATGTGACGCGCGCATCGCTCTTTGGTCAGAAAGCCACTGACCAATACTCACAACTGCTCCTTTGGTGTGTGACGGCTGGCGTCACTTGTGTACTCGCTGGGCTGGTGAGGCTGTACTGCGACTCCACCCGCGGCTTGCTGTCGATGGCAGTACGCGAGAACGAGCTACGGGTAGAGTATTTGGGTACCTCGGTGGCAAACATCGTTGCATGGAACTACGCGATTGCAGCGTTCTTAGGCGGTGTAGGTGGTGCGCTGAGCGTTTTAGCCCTAGGTCATATCGACCCGCAATTTAGCTACTGGACCACCTCCGGCGAGTTCGTCTTTGTGGCGATTCTGGCCGGGCACCATAGTGTGGTGGCGATACTTGCAGCCTCTTTCATACTTGAGCTGGTGCGCTCTTTTTCGAGCGCTTATTTTCCAAATACCTGGCAATTTGCGCTGGGCCTGTTCTTGCTTCTGGTGATTCGCTTCATTCCCGACGGTCTCGGTTCATTGCCTGCGCGCTTTGGTTTTGGCAAGGCAGTCAAGCCTGTTACCGCCAGGCAAGGGGTTTGAAGTGAGTGCAACAATAAAGATGAACAAGCCCATCGAAACGAATAGTGACAGTGGAACGAGCAGCCCCGCAAACGCAAAGTCACTGGTGCTATCCGCTCAGAAACTTGAACGTAAATTCGGCGCGGTAGTGGCTGCGGAAAATGTGAATATCGATGTTGCCTCGGGTGAAAGGTTATGTCTGATCGGTAGCAATGGTGCGGGAAAAACCACCTTCGTCAACATGATCACGGGTTATTTGAAACCCAGCTCAGGCAATATCTTTTTAGGCGATGAGAACATCACCGCCCTCACCCCGCGCGAGATCACCCGCAAAGGTGTGGCACGCTCTTTTCAGATTCCCCAGCTTTGCCTACATATGACCGTGCTCGACAATATGCTCACCGCCCTGCACTGCAATCGCAGCAATCGGCAGTTTTTTCGCACCGCTCGCGATCGCGAATCCTTAGACCAATGTCATCAATTGTTGTCGCGCTTTCGGCTGGATGAGCATCACGCTCGGCCAGTGCTCGAGTTACCCGGCGGCGTGCGCAAATTGCTGGACATCGCCATGGCACTTACCGGCCATCCCCGCCTGCTCCTGCTCGATGAGCCCACTAGCGGCGTCAGCGCCGATGAAAAATTTCAGGCCATGGATACGGTCATGCAGGCGATTGAAGCGCATGGTCAGCAATCCCCAGTCGCCGTGGTGTTTATTGAACATGACATGGATATTGTGCAACGCTATGCCTCTCGGGTTGCAGCCTTTTATAGCGGTCGAGTCATCGCTGATGGCCAAGCCAGTGAGGTACTGGTGGACCCTGAAGTTCGACGATATGTCACCGGCCATGGCGGTAGAGCACATGTCGCTGCATCCTTGGGAGCAAGCGCATGATCAAGCTGAGCTCAGCCAATGTCGCCATTCAAAACGTTGAGGTCTTACGCAACTTCAGTATCGACCTCAAGCCCGGCACCGTGGTGGGCCTGATTGGCCGCAACGGCGCAGGCAAGACCACCGTGATGCGGACCATCATGGGTCATCTACCCTTGCGCGCAGGATCACTGACCTTCGGCGACATTGATCTGGGCAAGGCTGCGCCCCACGAGCGCGCCAAACTGGGCATCGGCTACATGCCCGAAGATCGCGGCCTGGTGCCAGAACTCACTGTAGAAGAAAACATCTGTATTCCGCTATGGGTCTCACCCCAGCTACAGGTGGTCGAGCGCCTCGATTTCGTCTATGGCGTTTTGCCAGAACTGCTCGAGATGAAAGATCGCAAGGCTTTGCTCCTCTCCGGTGGCCAGCAAAAACTAGTCGCCATGGCACGCGCCTTATCGATCGGCACCAAGGTACTGCTCTTGGACGAACCCTTTGAAGGCGTCGCACCCGCCCTGTCGGAGCGCCTATCTGAAGTGGTCGGAGGCTTGCGGGGTCTCGGCCTCTCAGTGCTCATTAGTCAGTCGGACCTCAATCACTCTCAGAGCTTGTTAGACGCCGAGGTGATTATTGAGCGCGGTGGTAATTTACAGGCTTGACGCGCCCGCTATCGATCAATACGCGCCGATATAGTCCTTCTTACCCACTTCGACACCGTTGCTTCGCAAGATGGAGTAAGCCGTCGTCACATGAAAGAAAAAGTGCGGCAGGCCATAGTTCAGTAAATAAGACTGACCCGTAAAGCGCTTTTCCTTGGGCGTACCTGCTTGCGTCACGATCTCGCGCGTTGCAGCGGCCTCAAACTGAACCGTGGTCAGGCTTGCGATAAACGCCAGCACGGTATCAATACGCTGATAGAGATCCGCGAAGGTTTGCTCAGTATCTTCAGTCTTTGGTACCTCTACACCGGCTAGGCGCGCAGAAACGCTTTTTGCAAAATCGGTCGCGACTTGCACTTGGCGGAGCAGACTGAACATGTCGGGGAACAATCGCGCTTGCAAATACGCATTGGGATCAATCTTTTTCTCATTAGCTTGTGCTTCGGCCTTGCTCAAAACGGTCTTGAGCCCGCCCAGCATTTGCGTGAACAAGGGAATCGAGCTGGTATAAATGAAACTGGGAGCTTGCGGCATGGAACTTGCTTTCGGTAATTGGAAGGACGAGGCCGCATTGTAGGTGATGGGGTGATAGGCTTGGCAAATCCTCTTTTTTACTCAAACTAGCATGACCGAACCAAAAATCATCGACCAATCACTCTTCGCCTCGCTGAGCAGCCAAGCGGCGGCGTCACCACGCAAGCGTAAAAACTATAACTTCCATGATTCGGATGCCGCGAGTTGCCATCGCCTTTTGAACGCCTTGGAGATGGGTTCCTACATTCAGCCGCATCGCCATCTCGACCCTAACAAGGAAGAGACCTTAATTGTGGTGAGCGGCAAGCTAGGGGCGATTTGTTTCGATGAACAGGGCAAGGTGACCCACCAAGTGGTGATTGAAGCGGGTGGCGAAAACGTAGGTCTCAATACACCCAGCGGCATGTTTCATAGCTTCGTAGCGCTCTCCCCCAATAGTGTTATCTTCGAGGCCAAGGCGGGGCCCTACACGCCCTTAACCGAAGCAGAAAAAGCAAGCTGGGCACCGGCTGAGAACTCGCCTGAAGCACAAGCCTACTTCGAAACAATGCTCTCTCTTTTTAAATCGTGATGACCACTCCACTCCTGTTCACCCCCATCAAGCTTCGTGGCCTGGCGCTGCGCAATCGCATCGTCGTGGCACCCATGCACCAATATGCAGCGGTCAAGGGCTTTCCAACCGATTGGCACCTCATGAATGCGGGCCGTTATGCGGCGGGTGGTGCGGGTTTGGTCATTCTCGAATCCACCAAGGTTGAACGACGTGGCTGTGGCACGCTCGGTGATCTGGGCATTTGGGACGACGCTTTCATTCCGCATCTCAAGCGTCTCGCAGATCTCGTGAAAAGCGGCGGCGCGGCCGTCGGCATTCAGCTCGGTCACTCCGGCCGTAAATCGCGTACTGGGCGGCCTTGGGAAGGTGGGAAGCCTTTGGAGCGGAGTGCCGCGATTGATGATTGGGAGGACTGGGAGCTGGTGGCCCCCAGCGCCATTCCCGCCGATGCCAACGCACCAGTGCCGCGTGCACTAAGCACCACCGAGGTGAGCGAGGTGGTTCAAGCCTTCGGTCGCGCTGCGGCGCGAGCTCATCTCGCTGGTTTTGACACCATCGAGATTCACGGCGCGCACGGGTTTCTAATTCACGAGTTTTTGTCACCGCAGGCAAACCAGCGCACTGACCAATACGGTGGTAGCGAAGAAAATCGCCGCCGCTTTGCGGTAGAAGTCGCGGGCTGTGTGCGTGCGCACTGGCCAGACGACAAGCCCCTATTCATGCGCCTCTCGGTCGACGACGATGCGGGTTGGACCCCCGCCAATAGCATCGTCTTAGCGCGCGAGCTCAAAGCGTGCGGCGTCGATGTGATTGACTGCAGCGCTGGCGGCATCCTCGCTCGCCCAGTCAGCAGCACACCCATTGGCTACGGCTATCAAGTGCCGTTCTCACGCGCTATTCGCGAGCAAGCAGGCATCCTCAGTATGGCTGTTGGCCTGATCGTGCATCATGACCAAGCCGAGCAAATCTTGCAAGACGGCGGCGCCGATCTGGTCGCACTCGCCCGCGAGATGCTCTACAACCCGAACTGGGCGCTAGACGCTGCTCGCAAAATGGGTGTAGACGCGGAGTTCTCCACCGTCCCACCCGCCTACGGTTGGTGGATGCAAAAGCGTGCGCAAGCCATGCCTCAGCTGGTCACTTCCACGGGTCATGCAGGCGGTTTAAAGGCATGACCTGGTCCATCCTGGCGCGCGATCCGGAGGGTCGCTTTGGTATCGCCATTGCTAGTCGATTCTTCGCCGTGGGTGCTTTGTGCGCGCATACACGCCGTGGCGTGGGCGCCCTGTCGACGCAGGCCTTGATGAATCCACTTTATGGGCCAGCGGGCATTGCAGCACTTGCTGCGGGCCATGCCCCTCAAGACGTCGTGCAAGACCTCACCAACGCCGACGCAGGGCAAAACCAACGACAAATTCATATTCTTCCCGCCCAAGGACCGGCCGTGGCCTACACGGGTTCCGAATGTGTGGACTGGTGCGGTCATCTGCAAAGCGAAGATTTTAGTGTGGCGGGCAATATGTTGGCCGGGCCTCAAGTCCTTGAAGCGAGTGCACAGGCGTTTCGCGATACCCAGGGTCAACCAATGGCTGAACGCCTGATCGCAGCCATGCTTGCGGGTGAGCAAGCCGGTGGCGACAAGCGCGGCAAGCAGGCCGCTGCCCTGCGTATTCAAGGTGATGAAGACTATCTCGACCTCGACCTGCGAGTCGATGATCATGTGGAGCCGCTCCTAGAGCTACAGCGTCTCTACAACAAAAGCTTGGAGCGCTTTCAGCCCTTTCTCTCGGCCTTGGCAGGTAGGCACGATCCGGTCGGCATTATTGATCGGACCAAGATCGAAGCCCGGATCGAAGCGTTCCATGCAAAGCGTTCTGCCAGTCGAGGACAAGATCTTGTCTGAGTCACTCTTGCTGGCAGTACGCGATCTTCGAACTCAGTTTCGCACCGACGAAGGCGTCTTCAATGCCGTCGACGGGCTGAACCTTGACGTGCGGCCCGGACAGACCTTGGCTATCGTAGGCGAGTCGGGCTGCGGCAAAAGCGTCACGGCTTTATCGATTATGGGGCTCGTCCCCGACCCGCCAGGAAAAATCTTGAGCGGCTCTGTGATCTTTGAAGGTCAAGAGCTCATCGGTGCCTCGAAGCAGGCCATGCAGGACCTGCGTGGCAACGGCATGGCGATGATTTTTCAAGAACCAATGTCCTCCCTCAATCCCGTATTTACCGTGGGCGAGCAAATCGTTGAGGGTCTACTCAGGCACCGCAACATCAGCCGAGCGCAAGCGATTGAGCGCGCCATCGCCATGCTGCGCAAGGTGCGTATCCCTGCGCCGGAGCAACGCTTTCATGAGTACCCGCATCAACTCTCGGGCGGCATGCGTCAACGAGTAATGATCGCCATGGCCTTAGCCTGCGAGCCGCGCTTACTGATTGCGGATGAGCCGACCACGGCCTTGGATGTGACCATACAAGCGCAAATTCTTGAACTGATGCGAGTTCTGCAAGAAGAGACTGGCACCGCCATCATCTTAATCACCCATGATCTGGGCGTGGTGGCGGAAGTCGCCGACGACGTCGTCGTGATGTATGCGGGCAAGGTGGTGGAACAAGCACCAGTGCGCGCGCTCTTCGATGCGCCCCAACATCCTTACACGATTGGGCTTCTCGGCTCGATCCCGAGGATGGACAGTGCGCGGGCGCGGCTCGCCTCGATCAGCGGGCAGGTGCCCAGTCCTTTTGAGCATCGTCAAGGTTGCAGCTTTGCGCAGCGCTGCCCGTTTGCAGGCGAGCAGTGTCAGGCCAGTATCCCGCCCCTTCGCCAAGTGAGCGAGTTGCACTGGTCGGCCTGTTGGAAAGCGCCGCTTGATCCCGACTTGCTCATGCAGGAACACAGCGCGGTGGTCTCGGCATGATCGGACCCTTGCTCAAGATCACCGGCCTAGTGAAGCACTTTCCCGTACGCCGCGGCGTGTTCGGTCGCGTGAGCGGCGCCGTGCGAGCCGTTGACGGTGTGGACTTAACTATTGAAGCCGGCGAAACACTCGGCATCGTCGGAGAATCAGGATGTGGCAAATCAACCCTCGGTCGACTCGCCATTCGCTTGATTGAACCTAGCTTGGGCTGCATTCAGTTTGAAGGCCAAGATCTCCTGGCGCTCGACGCCAGCGCCCTACGCGCACAGCGGCGTGCCATGCAAATTATTTTTCAAGATCCGTTCTCCTCGCTGAACCCGCGTATGACGGTGGCACAAACCTTAGCGGAGCCGCTACGCTTGCATGGCTTACACATAGGCCAGGAAGCGCAAAGAGTCGCGCAACTTTTGAAACTGGTCGGTCTCACAACCGAGCACGGCCAGCGCTACCCCCATGAGTTTTCCGGTGGACAAAGGCAACGCATCGGTATCGCGCGTGCCTTGGCGGTGGAGCCTCGCTTGATCGTGTGCGACGAGGCGGTGTCGGCGCTCGATGTCTCGGTGCAGGCGCAGGTGGTGAATCTCTTACAAGACCTACAAGGCCAATTCGGCCTGGCTTATATTTTCATTGCCCACGACTTTTCGGTGGTGAAACACATTGCCAGTCGCATCGCCGTCATGTACCTGGGGCGAATTGTTGAAATCGCCGACAAGGATGCCTTGTTCGCCGCGCCGAGGCATCCCTATACGCAAGCTTTGTTATCGGCGATTCCCCGCCCCGAGCCTGGCGCCGTACGCACCCAGGCCTTGCTAAGTGGTGACGTACCCAGCCCCGTCAACCCGCCCAGTGGCTGCCATTTTCATACCCGCTGTCCACACGCGCAAGCCCTCTGCTCAAGCACCCCGCCAACGCTTGAAGGACAAGCGGATCATGCAGTAGCCTGTCACCTGTGGCGTGATATTGCTCGCACTCAGTTGGCTGCCATGCCAAACCCAGAAACATCCAGGGCCACTACCCGCCTAGCCTCACGCCAACGCCTCGAGCGTTTGCAATCCGCATTCACATCAAACCCATCCGCTTAGGAGCACCACATCATGATCGACACTAACAAGCCTCAAAAGCCGCACCGCCTGCGCACTGCGTCAGGCCTTGAGCGCAAAGCGAAATGGGCAGCGCTCGCCATGCTCACCTGCCTCAGCAGCGTTGCGGTTCAAGCCCAAACTTTACGCATTGGTCTCGCTGAAGATCCCGATGCGCTCGACCCCAGTCTCGCGCGCAGCTTTGTAGGTCGCATCGTGTTTACAGCACTGTGCGACAAGCTTTTCGATATTGACGAAAAGCTCACAATTGTCCCGCAACTGGCCACCTCCTACGAATGGTCCGCCGACAACAAAACCCTCACCATGAAGCTGCGTCAAGGTGTGGTCTTCCATGATGGCGAAAAGTTCGATGCTGCTGCGGTTAAGTACAACATCGAGCGCCATAAGACGATTCCCGGCTCCAACCGTCGCGGTGAGCTGGCACCCGTTGCCTCCGTGGATGTGGTGGACCCCTCCACCGTGAAGTTCAATCTCTCGGCACCCTTCTCGCCCTTATTGGCCCAACTTGCTGACCGCGCCGGGACGATGATGTCGCCCAAGGCAGCCCAAGCCGCTGGCGACAAGTTCAGTAGCAATCCGGCTTGTTCCGGCCCGTTTAAGTTTGTGGAACGCGTGGCGCAGGACCGAATCGTTCTGGAGCGCTTCCCCCAGTACTGGAATAAGTCAGCGGTTAATTTTGACAAGGTCATCTACACACCCATCCCCGATGCCACCGTGCGTCTCGCGAACCTGAAGTCAGGCCAACTCGATTTCATCGAGCGGGTGGCGACCAGTGACATCACCAAATTGCTCGCCGACAAGAAGTTCAAAACCTCGCGCATCACCGAGATTGGTTATCAGGGCATCACCATCAATGTCGGCAAGAGCGAGCAAGCTAAAAAGAATCCTCTCGGTCGCGATGCGCGGGTGCGCGAGGCCTTCGAGCTGTCCTTGGACCGGCAAGGCCTGGCGCAAGTAGTGATGGACAACGAGGCGCAAGTCGGTAATCAATGGGTCGCCCCAAGCAATGCCTACTATGCCAAGAACATGCCGATGCCTAAGCGCGATATCGCTAAAGCAAAAGCGCTGCTCAAAGAAGCTGGTGTCACCAACCCAAGCTTTACCCTTCTGACGCCGACCACCTCGGATGCGCAACGCTTAGCGCTCGTGATTCAAGCCATGTCACGCGACGCGGGCTTCGACGTCAAAATTCAAGCCGCTGAATTTGCCACTTCCTTGAACATGGCCGACAAAGGCGAGTTTGATGCCTATGCCCTGGCCTGGAGCGGGCGCGCCGATCCCGATGGCAATTTGTTTAGCTTCCACGCCTGCAAGCAGCCTTTGAACTATGCCGGTTATTGCGATCCACAGGTCGACACGCTGATCAATCAATCTCGCACGCTTCGTGACCCGGCTGATCGTAAAAAGGTCTTCGAGCAAATTGCAGCGCAAGTGATCAAAGAACGTCCCGTCATTTATCTCTATCATCGCAATTGGCTATGGGCCTATAACGGCAAGCTCACGGGTGTGCGTAATATTCCAGACGGACTGTTGCGCGTGACTGGTTTGAAGATGGCACCTTAAATGCGCTGCCGATTGAATCTCCCTCTCATGGCACGATGATCTGACGCAATGCTCGAATACCTGCTCAAACGACTGTTGACGATCATACCTACGTTGATCCTGGTTTCCATGCTGATCTTCGGGCTGCAGCAATTGCTGCCCGGCGACCCCGCCAAGATTCTGGCGGGCGAGGAGCAAGACCCCACGGTCGTGGCCTATTTGAGAGAAAAGCTTAACTTGGACAAACCTCTGCCGGTGCGTTATGCCTATTGGGTCGGCGGAGTGCTACAAGGCGATCTGGGCGAGTCCATTCGTAGCCAAGAACCGGTGACTCGCCTCATCATGCAAAAACTGCCAGTCACTTTAGAGCTGGCTTTGATGGCCTTCGTCATCGCCCTGGTGATCGGCATTCCAGCGGGAATTGTTTCGGCGGTGGGTCGCGGTACGGCTTGGGACTACTGCGCCAATCTTTTTGCCCTGTGGGGCTTGTCCACGCCCAACTTCTGGCTTGGCATACTTCTGATTCTGCTCTTCTCGGTTGAGCTTGGGTGGTTACCCGCCTCAGGCTACATCAGTCCCTTCGAAGACCTGTGGGGCAATCTATCCGCGATGATCATGCCCGCCTTTGTGCTCGGCAATGCGATTGCGGCCATACTGATGCGCCACACCCGGAGCGCCATGTTGCAAGTGCTCAGCGCCGACTATGTGCGTACGGCTCGCGCGAAAGGCTTGAGTGAGCGCACCGTGGTGCTGAAGCATGCGCTTTGCAATGCCCTCACGCCGATCATCACGCTCGGCGCGCTTGAGCTGGGGACCTTGTTGTCGGGGGCGGTGCTTACCGAACAAGTGTTCACCATTCCAGGCTTCGGAAAGTTAATTGTGGATTCTGTTTTTAATCGCGATTACTCGGTTGTGCAAGGCGTGGTGCTTGTCACTGCAACGGCCTATATCAGCTTAAATCTACTCGCCGATTTAGCCTACTTTCTCGTCAACCCTCGGTTAAGAAAGTAGCAAGTTCATGACCACCTTAGCCAGTACAAGTTCTCTCACCTCTGCACACGCCCCTGCGGGCCCATGGCAACGCGCCTGGCGGCGCTTTCGTCGTCGCCCCAGCGCGATGCTTGGTCTTGTCGTCGTCCTGGCCTTCATTGGCCTCGCGATATTCGCACCGTGGATCTCGCCGCAAGACCCGATTGCTGCAAGCTGGGGCGCCATTCGCAAGGCTCCCAGTGCAGAGCACTGGTTTGGTACCGACGAAATTGGTCGCGACGTACTTTCGCGGGTGATCTGGGGCACTCGCGCCTCTTTGCTCGCAGGCATTATCTCGGTCTCCATCTCACTGATGATCGGTATACCGATAGGACTGGCCGCTGGCTTTTTCGGCGGCTTTATTGATAGCGCCATTTCGAGAGTCACCGACGCCTTCCTGGCCTGCCCTTTCCTCATTCTGGCGATTGCTCTAGCGGCCTTCCTTGGGCCCAGCTTGACCAATGCCATGATTGCCATCGGGATCTCTGCAGCACCGATTTTCGTTCGACTGACCCGTGCGCAAGTGCTCAATACCAAGGAAGAAGACTATATCGAGGCGGCTCGGGCAGTCGGCAACTCCCCGCTCAGAATCGCGCTGCGCCATATCCTTCCCAACATCACCGCCCCCTTGATGGTGCAGGCCACACTCGCCATTGCCGCTGCGGTCATTGCCGAGGCCAGTCTCTCGTTCTTAGGCCTCGGTCAACAGCCCCCTGCGCCCAGTTGGGGAAGCATGCTCAACACCGCGAAGAACTACATCGACAATGCGCCTTGGATGGCAATTTGGCCGGGCTTATCGATATTCTTACTGGTGTTGTCGTTCAATATTTTGGGCGATGGGCTGCGCGATGCGCTTGATCCTAGGCAACGATAGTGGCGATGATCCTACCAAGAATAAGTCATCGTAGAGAAGATCCCGCGCCCAATTATTCCGGTTCCGCCTTCGGCGATTGAATAATCGCGCGCAACAGAATATTCAACCACCACTTTTATGCCGTCCACAACCCACTCACCGACGGTCAAAGTGGTTCGAGATTTAGGTAAGAAGCCAACCCGGCTGGGTGCACCTCCGACAGACTGCGTGACTCCGGCAAGGTCCCGACTCCGTGAATAGCCGAGTGCCATAAAGGTCCCTTGGCCGCCGATGGATTCAATCCACGGATTCCAATCAAACTGGTAACCGAGTGACACCTGCCAGGCGGAGGGCTTTAGGGCAACGGACTTGCCAGCGTCATCTTGAAAAACGGCCGTGGTACTTGCACCGTTCCATTCGGCGACGAAGGAGGCCGGGCCAAAAGTCAGCTTGGCGTTCAAGCCCAAGCCAGGTATCCGACCAAACTGATTCATAAAAGAACGATAGTTGTTTTCGAGAAAACGACTATCGAAAACTGAGCTGTTGTAATCCAAGTTGGTGTCGAACGACCAGGGGCACCAGCGACTCGCGCGGAGTTGGTCATAGTTCTGCCCGCAATTACCTTGCGCCCGAAAACCGAGCCTGCCAACGATGTTCCGATCAAAATTCCGATTGCCTGAACCAGCCTCTGCCCCCTCATAAAAATATATGCTCCCATAGAAAGGTGGAAGTTTGGGAGGAGGAAAACTTGGGCTGGGAGGTTTGGGCCTGAAAGGTAACGGCTTGTAGCCAATAACATTTTCGGCAAAAGAACTAATTAAGGGGTTCAACAATACCGGATTAACGCGGGGGGCAAACACCGGTGGCGGTGTTCGCGTTACGGGGGGCGTCGGGAACCCAAACCCGAATCCAAAGGCGTTTTTTCTGGTTTCGAACGCGTCGATGGTGAGCGGGCTGTCAATCGTCAGCACGTCGGCCCGGTGAACGCCGGTGGAAATACCGAAAGGCAAAGTCATCCGTCCAGCACGAAAATAGATGGGAAAGCGCGTTAGATCGCCAATCGTTACAAAGGCACGTTCCAAATTAATACGTTCAACACCGGTATTGAACCCCCGATTAGCTTGAAACACCGAACTGCCCACACCGTCGTCATAGCCGACGATGAAGCTGCCGATCACCCATGGGTTGAACTGAATTTCGAGATCTAGCTCAGCGGTATTGAATTTCACGGCGTTCCGGTACGGACTCGAAAAGTCTTTGCTTCTTCCGGCGAGCACCTCGATAGCACCCCCTAAGGTTACAGCCTCATTGATTTTCGACCCCGTTTTAGCCATTGACTCCTGGATGATCAGACGCGTTGCACGTTCTTGGGCAGCTTTCCCTAGCTCCAACTCTTTGACACGTTGCTCAAGCTGCTCTTTGCCGTCCGCAACTCGCTTTTGGGTTTCCGCGCTTTCTGATGGTGGCGAAGCAAGGTTCGAGGGTTCCGCAGGACGGTCAGATTTCTGCGCCTCGAGTGCCTTCAATCGATTGGACAATTCGCGGTTTTCTTGCTGTAACTCCTTGACCGCACGTTTCAGATCGGCAAGTTCGTCGTCAGCTGCATGAGCTGAGCGAGGCGACAGGCAAAGCAACGCCATCAGAGCCAAAATACTGGCACAAATGCCAATCGAGGAACGGAAATGCATGGTGTTTCCGATAACCAAGGGTCGCGAGGGTTCAGAAGATTGTCGCACTGGGTACCTTTTCACGCAATCAATATCGTTGAACAAATAGCGTTTCGAATACTCGTCGATTTCGGCGCAGCAGTGCGGATCAGTGCCGAAAGGCCTCGGCAGGTTCAAGACGTGCAGCACGCGATGCCGGGTAGATGCCCGACAGTAGACCAATCACGCCACCCACCAAAGGTGCCACAAACGGTGCAGCCGGATCCAACACCGGTGTCCATGCTTGTTGCGCGGAGACACCAATCACGATGAGCACGCCAATGCTCGCTCCGATGATGCCCCCGATCACACCCATTGAAGCGCTTTCAATAAGAAACTGTGCGGCGATGTGCTTACGGGTTGCGCCAATGGCTCGACGCAAGCCAATCTCGCCAGTACGTTCCATGACGCCGACGAGGGTAATGTTGGCGATGCCCAGCGCCCCCACGATCAGTGATAAACCGCCCAGTAAAAGAAACATCACGTTGAGATCGGTTTGCACCTCGTCGCGTACGCGCTTGGGTTCCAGCGGGACTTGAACCCGCAATGATCGCGGATCGTCCGGTCGTAATGCAGCACCGGCCTGGCCAGCGATGAGATAGGCCGCACCGATTTTCGTCTCAACCACCACGGTCCCTGGCCCAAGCAAACCAAAGTCTCGCCGGGCAGTCCCTTCTGGGATGATGACAGAGCCGAGCAACTCAGGCCTGCGGCCCACTTCACGAAGAATGCCGATCACCATGTATAGTTGATCTCCGATAGAAATAGCGGGCAGTCTTTCCAAGCGGGTGATGCCCAGACGTTGAGCGGCGTCCGGGCCCAAGACGGCGACCCGATCCGATCGTTCCGAATGAGCGACATCCGGAAACCGCCCGGTCAATAAGTCAGCCCTCACGGCGCGAAACAAATCCGCGGATGCGGCATGGACCGCAAGCTTAAACGCCGTTTGATTTAACGGATCACGCACGGCGGAGGAGCTTACGAGAGCACTACCGATGTCAACATCGCTCACCGTCCCTGCCGCTACAACACCGTTGAGCCGATGTAGTCGGGAGGATGCGTCCCAGGGTATCGCCCTTGGATCAATACTGCCAGAGGCTACCCCAGGTCTTGCATTGATAAAAAGTTCAGTGGCTGCGAGTTGATCAAATTGACTGATGATGCGGTTGCCCGCTGTACGGGTCAGCCCCAAAGTCGCCACAAGCGCAGACATACCAATGACCACACCCAATACGGTGAGTGCCATTCGTCCCGGGCGCGCGAACATCCCCGCAATGGCTTCATTCAAAAGATCTCGCCAGGTCAAGCCCGATTCAGAGACCGTACGATCCGGTGATGAATGAGACGTGACGTGCGAAACCTCACTGCGAGGCATCGAGTCTTCGGTCAGCCGTCCATCGACAATGCGCACTCGTCGCGAGGCCCGATTGGCAACGCCCTCATCATGCGTGACTACCGCTAGAGTAAGACCCTCCTTGTTAAGCTCAGCAAAAAAATCCAGGATTGCGCCCGAATTTGCCGAGTCGAGATTGCCGGTCGGCTCGTCACATAGTAGTAAGCTTGGCGAGCCGACCAGCGCACGGGCAATTGCGACCCTTTGCTTTTCTCCTCCCGACAATTTCATCGGCAGAAAGTCTGCTCGGTGTGTGAGACCGACCCGCTTGATCGCGATCAAGGCGCGCTCGCGCCGACCGCTTGCCGATTGGTGCCGGTAAACCTCCGCCAGCATCACGTTCTCCAACACGGTGCGGTAAGCAAGCAAGTGAAAGGATTGAAAAACAAAACCGATCCTTTGGCTACGAAGCCCGGCGCGCTGATTATCGGTCAACTTCGTTGTATCAATACCATCGATCAGATACGTGCCGCTGCTTGGGCTATCCAAGCACCCAATAATATTGAGTAACGTCGATTTTCCGGCACCGGAAGGCCCGGTGATCGACAACCAATCGCCTGCATACATCGCAAGATCAATGTCGGTCAGTGCATGGACCGGGGGTTCGGTGCCAAAGGTTCGCCCGATCCGCTTGAGCTCGAGCACTTTGTGCGCTGCACTGTTGGAAGCGCAAGTCATTTTTGAGTCTGCGGTTTAGAAACAGCGTCCTTGGTCTTTGCTTTTTGCTCAGCAACGCCCGTCTCGCTCTCCGCAGATTTCGATGTACCCTCCAAAGCCTTCGGATTATTGTAGCCAACGACGACGAGTTCGCCCGGCTCCAACTTGGCACCGACCGGTGAAACTTCAACGTAACCATCGGCCGCCATTCCGGGTGTCACCGCAATATATTCAAGCGCATTATTGCGACTGACTTGAACCCTTGAGGTTCCGTCCGAGGCAAGCGATAACGCGCTGTTCGGAATCGCAGTGACGGCCCCTTGAGTAGATTTGATCGGAATCGTCACCCTCACCGAAAACCCTTCAAGCCGGGCAGGTGTCGGGTCCACCTTGATCTCGAAATAAAAGTGCAAACCATCCACGCCACGGGTGCCTGGCGTACTTGCTACCGCAAGCACAACACCTTTGGCTTTAACGCCGAGGGCCTGCTCGTCAATGGTGACTTGCATTCCTGGCTTGACAAGCGGCGCGCTCTCAAGCGTAAGCGAGGAGTCAATCGAAAGCTGATTATTCGTGACGGTCATCACCGTGCCAGTTGCCGTAGCGCCTACCAGCACTTTGAGTTCCTCGACTCTTACTGGAAGTGATCGTATAAATACCAATTCATCAACCGGTACCTGAACGCCCATTTTAAGTCGCGCCGCATCCAAGTCCGCTGCAAGTTGATTCGCGCGAGCGCTTGCTTGCCTCGCATCAAGCTCGGCCAGGCGCAAGGCGTCCACTGCCGCCCGAACGATTTTTTGGCTGTCAAGGCTCGTCGAGCGTTCCGCAAGGCGAGCCGATACTTCGTTGACTTCGCTTTGCTGCAGACGCTCACCCACCGCCTTGGCTGCCCGTTCTGCCGTCTGGACAGCCATTTGGCCGGCAATTTTTGTTCGGTGGGCGGCGGCCCGTGCCACTTCTAGTTTGGCATTGGCGGCAGCGCGCGCAGTGTCCGGCTGACGCGGATCAAGTTCGATGAAGGCACGATCTGAAATGGCGGCAGCAAGTTCGGCCTCGGCGGCGGCATTGGCGTAGTTCGCCTTAGCGCGCTCGTCTTCTACGCTCAGAGCGGTGTCCGCGCGCAAGGACTGCTCCAGCTTTTTCCTCTCGGCGGCTTTAGCTTCGAGATCCACCTCAACGGTACGATTGTTGTGCCGCGCCAAAGCCCGGGCAGACTCGACCGCAGGAACAGCGGCGAGTGCCACGGCGGTTGTCGCCTCTTGTACTTTAACTGCGTCGCTCCAATCCCGTTCAAGTGTTCGGACGAGCGCGAGCTGATCGCGAGTTGGTCCAAACGGTTCTGCCCCTTTGGACTGATACCATTTACTAACTGCGGCCCCTGTGTTTTGATCGTACACACCATCAATCGGACCGGGGTCAAAACCAAGGCGCTTAAGCGCTTGCTCCAATTGGCGAACGTCTTCGCCACGCACCCCTGGTGCGAGATCGCGGTAGGCCGGAACTTGGCCCTGAAAAATAAATACTGGACGACCCGAAGCAGTGAGCAGGATCGACCCCTCAGAAAACTGAGTGTTACGAATGGGTAAGGTAGTGATCAAGCCGGGTTGCGCCTTTAAAACGGAAGGGGCGACTGAGATCGGTTGAGGCAACCCAAAACGTGCCGTACCTCGGGTCACGATGTTTGATCCTAGAACGCGCTTCTCGACGGGCACAAGAATGGGCGAGGGTGTGGGTGGCTCGGTGCGAGCCGCAGCATCGGCCGGCGATTCAATATGCGAACCGGCAACCCAGGCCATACCCGCCGCAAGCGAAATCGCCGCGAGGGCACCTGACAGAACGACGATCCGATTCCTAGCCATTCATTACCCCGGCTTTAGTTTACCGACAGGAAGCGCCGCCTAAAGCAAAAACTGTTTCATTTAACCGCACGAGCGAACATTTCCTTTTCGATTTGCTCCTCAACAGGTTTGACGATTTTCTCGATCAGCTCATGGCTTTTTACTGCGACTCGACGCTCGTAGTCTTGTAAAGCACGCAAGGCCACCTTTTGATCAGCCGACATTTTCTCAACCGCAAGGATCCCTCCTTGAGTGAGCGCATCGAGACGTTTGCGAACATCAGGCTCGATTTCGTCAGGATGGTTGTAGTCATAACCGAGCTTACGAATTTCCGTCGAGAATTTCCGAAGTGCGGCTTTCATCCTGGGATCCTTATTAATCAAGGCATCCTTGGGATTGTAGTAGCTGGCAGCCATCTGCTCCACGCTAAAGATCAACTTAATCGCATCACGGGTACAGCCACCTGTACGGGCGAAATTCTCCCGCTCGAGCGCGATCACGAATGTTGCATCAGGGTTTTGCCCAAAGAGCGCTCGGTTATACGCAGCCTGGTTTGCGGGCGTAAGGCTCTTAAAGATATTGACGTTGCGCTCGCCCAAGCCCACTTTGGCCGGACTGTAGCCGGTGGCGAGTTGGTGGGCGTGCCCGGTGTACATCGTTGCCGCGCCAAACCCGTGCTTCTGAATAAACTCATCTTCGCTTAAGCCAGGAAGTTTTTTATCGGCACTCATACCCTTGCGTACGGTCTCATAATCCGCGGCGACATACTCAAAGCCTTGCGCACGCATGCACTTAGAAATTTCGGCTTCAACTCTCTCGACGTATTGCACAAGCTCTTTCGGTGTGAGGCCGAATTCCTGGGTCCCGACCGAAGGAGTTTGCGCGCCAACAGGCCGCGCAGAAAACATGAGCAACGTCAGAACGGTTGCACTACGACGCTTCGTATTCACGCTGCCCCTCTTTAAGCAAGAACTACTCCGGCGGCTCAGTTCTCAATCGCTAACACTTTGCCAGTGGTCATATGGATAATCACGTCGACCTCCTTTCCACCTTTCTCTGGAATCACCTCAACAACATAGCGGTCCGCGCCCATTTTCTTTTCAATGGCGATGTCCATCACTTTTCCGGGCACGGCCTGCAAGGCCAGTTTTTTAGCTTCTGACTCTGAGATTGTTTTCGCGCTCTTAGCCGGGGCTGATGCTGTTGAGGTTTTACTGGTATTGCCGGACTGCGCCAAAATTTTCGTCGCGCCCTCAAGGGCGATCACTTGTCCCGAGGCGATGCAAAGACCAAAAAAGATAGAAAATTGCAGCATTTTGATCATTTTGATCATTTTGACCTCCTACTTCAAAGGAACGACTTCCATGGGCGGATTCGCGGGAAAGGCGCTAGCGCGTTTTTCCAGATCGATCGCAAGTTTACGAACCTCTGCCAGATCGGTGGCATTAAGCTGGTGTGTCTTAACGAGCTCCAGCTCTTCGACCTTACCGCCGCTTTTTCCAGCAGCACCAATCTTGACATTGCCGACGCCACGGGCGTAATACTTCAATTGCACAGCACCTGGGTGCTCTTCGTCGAACTCCTCAAAGACAATGACATCGTCAAAGCTACCCGCCTTTACCTTCACCTTTTGTCCAAGTTGAAAGACACGTCCACGATCTGTCCAGTTGAAGGGCGAGGGAGCATAGCCCTGCGAAAAGCTTAGTGCACCAAGCTTCAGGTCTTCGACTCTTGGCATCATGATGCCCGCCTTCGCCCCCGGCGGATTGTCAACAGTCCAAATGCGCCCACCCATGAACTGGTCTTCGTAGATCTCCACGTACTGGCCCAAATGCCAAACATTGCCTTGCTTGTCTTGAGCAAAGTAAGTCAGCTCTTTCTCATTAATTTGGCCCTTGGTGAAATCGGAGTCATAGATCACCCTGGTTCGAACGCCGCCAATCACCTTAACCATATCCGTGACAGTAAATACAATACGGTGCGGTATCTTCTTGCCTTCATCAATCGAATAGCCTTCGTAGATCCATTGCATGCCTGGCTTGAGCGGCCAGTAGGGATGATCAATATTTTCTGATCGATCAAAATTAGCACGATCCAATTCAAAAAGCTTAGTCGCCCCAGGTTCTATTGTCGTGCGAGCTAGCGGATCCTTCGCAACCATTTTTTCCTTAGAGGACGTTTTGCCTTGAGCCCAGGAGGCTCCAGCGACCAACACCAGCATGGTGCACAGGAGCGCCTTCATAAGCCGAGAAAAGGGGCGCACATGCTTATGCGCGTCATGGTTTATCTTTGGTGACATCATAGAGTTCTCTCCTTTAAATTGTGCAAATCGTGCGCCTAGTGACCTGGTGTGGTGAGTCTTGCCGCTTTAGTAGCGGCTAGAGGTTGTAAATGTAGACTCGATATAAGAGGCGTTGCCTTCAAGCGCGACCGTACCGATCGCGATCTTGTATTCTTTTCCCGGCATTAAAAACCCATCTGGCACGGTAAAAGCGCTTGAATCACCCGGTAAATTTATCCGCATAGAGCGGCCAGATTTTTCATGCTCGATCACCAACACGGTCGCAACGCTACCCTTCGCCGGGCTCCAGCGAACTTTCAAGCCCTTAAGGGGCACTCCAGTTTCGTCAGCACGCGGCCGCATCAGCACAACAGGCGCCGGAAATTGATGTACCAGGGTCGCTTGCCCTTCGAGCTTTATGCCAGTTACGGTGGTGCCGACGAACTTGTAAATACCCGCAGGAAAGTCTTTTTGTAGGCGACCATCATTCTTTGGTTCGGGTGACTCGAGGCTGAAGTGACGTATCCCCAACTTTGAATTGCCGGTTTTGAAATCAACAACGACACGCCCATCAGGGGCCGTGACGACGAGGCTTGCAAGGCCCTCCTGGTTGCCGACTGCATCGAATTTCACCTCAGCATCTTTATCCCTCAGATTCTGCTCGAAGTACACCTGTACAGATTCAAATTTCTCGACTGTCTGGGCGCGGCTAACGCTATGGGCTTGGCCAAGAATTAGACCAACGACAAGCGATACGTACATACTGATCAATTTCGTCATGTGGTTTCTCCTGCTAGGAAGCACTCACCGCCAGCTTAGCTTCTGCTTCCAACTCAATCTTTTTCACGGAGCCAGCACCAAAGCGAAGGTAAAGGGCGGGCACAATTAGCAGATTCAACAAGGTGGATGTAACCAGGCCACCAAGAATAACGACCGCCATTGGGTACTCGATTTCATGACCTGGCAAATTTCCGTAGATCACCAGCGGAATAATCGCGAGTCCTGTTGCGCCAGTCGTCATCAAAATCGGTGACAAGCGCTCACGCGCGCCTCGCAGCACTAAGTTCAATCCAAAAGGCTCGCCTTCGAAGCGCTCGAGGTGTTGGAAGTGGCTGATCATCATGATGCCGTTACGCGCAGCAATCCCAAGAACGGTAAGAAAGCCAACCAGCGATCCAAGAGAGATCACGCCACCACCCGCGAAAGACGCCAAAATTCCGCCGACCAAGGCGAACGGAAGGGTAAGGAACACCATGGCTGCAAGCCGCCAGTCCCGTAAGCTCAAATGCAAGAGTATAAAAATTGAAAGCGCAGCAAGTATCGTGTAGCCGAACATGCGTGCTTGTGTGGCCTTGAGTTCAGCGTACTCGCCTTGCAAAACTGCGCGATAGCCAAGAGGGAAATCAATTTTCTGCAGGGCTTTTTGAACATCCTGTGCGACAGATGAAAGATCTCGATCCTTGGTATTGCTGTGGACGTCAATGCGACGCGAGCCACCCTCACGACTGATACTGTTCGGAGTTGGAGCAATGCGCACGTCAGCGACCTCAAACAACCGTACAGTCTTACCCGTAGGGGTGTTGATGAGCATCTGTTCAAGGGCATGGAGGTTGTGGCGTGATTCCTTGGCCGTCCATACATGGACGTCATAGGTGCGCCCGCCCATGAAAATATCACCGACCTCGTTACCCGCTACGATGGCCGCAGAGGCACGCCGAACATCACCGGGTTTCAGACCATAACGCTGCGCTTCTTCAAGCTTGACCTTGACTTGAACTTGCGGCACTTCGACCATTAACTCCTTGTGCAAAGCCGAAACACCGCTAATCACAGCCATGGCCTGCCTCACCTCTTCGGCCTTATCACGCAGGACCTGGAGGTCGGGCCCGTAAATTCGCACCACAATGGCTTCACCAGCGCCAGTAAGCACTTCTCGGATTCGCTCCTTTAAGTAGGTTTGCAAGTCGCGATAGAGTCCTGGATAACCATCGACCATTTCTGCAACAGATGCAATCGTTTTCTCGTAGTTGACCTTGGAATCAATACTGATCCAATTTTCCCCGAAATAGACGCCGTACACCTCGTCGGCAAGAAAGGCCTGACCTATGTGTGCGCCAAAATTACGCACACCGGGAATGGCACGCAACTCACGACTGGCTCGAGTTGTAATACGAACCATTTCCGGATGTGACGTACTGGGTTCGGTCACCCAATGCATGAGAAAGTCCCTTTCCTTGAAATCAGGCAGGAGAGAATGACCAAGAAAAGGCCAGGCAGATATACCGATCACAGTAACCAAGACCACAGCGACGTATGATGGGCGCGGCGTGCGCGTCACTCTGTCGAGTATGTTGTTATAGCGCGCAACCAACCAGGCCGCAATGGGTGAGCCTTTAGACTTCAGAGATGCCTTGTTCAAAAGGACTAGACTGAGCGCCGGGGTGATTGTCACCGAGACCACCATCGAAGCGAGCATCGCCAACACATAAGCCAGAACAAGCGGCTTAAAGAAAGCACCTGATAGACCTTCCATGAAGAAGACAGGTATCACCGCTGTCACAATGATCAGGGTCGCGTATAGAATCGGGGTGCGCACTTCCATCGTTGCTTCGAGGATCACGCTGGCGACCGACTGTTGACTATCTTGCGCTCGGTGCTGTCGCAATCGCCTCATAATATTTTCAATGTCGATAATGGCATCGTCGACGACTCCGCCCAAAGCGATCACAAATCCCGCCAAGACCATTGTATTGACTGAGGCTCCTCCGAGAAACATTACCAAACCGGCGGACAGCAGGGACAGAGGAATCGCCACAGTCGCAACCAGCGCGGCGCGAAAATCGTAAAGAAACGCAATCAGTATTGCGACGACGAAAATGCAACCTAGCAAAAGGGCGCGGGTGAGGTTACTTATTGAATCTTCAATAAAGGTCGCCGGCCGAAAGATTTTGGTATCGATCTCGACGCCGGGCAGGCCTGGTTTCATGGCAGCCAAGGCGGTCTCAACCCCTCGCGTCACTTCAAGCGTATTGCCCCAGGGAAACTTTTCGACAATGAGCATCAGCCCTGGTCCGTCATTGATCACCGCATCGCCAATCATATCGGGGGGTGCATAAAGAATATCAGCCAACTCACCCAAAGGCATTTTTCCTTTCGATGTCTTAATGGGCACTTGCGCTAGGGTCTCCGGCGTTTGCCCGGACGAGGTATGCAGTACCTCCATGCGCTGATTGGGCGTATCGATGAAGCCCCCTGTACCGATGTGTGCCCCTTTTGAGTAACGCAGCAGGCCCACATCAAGCGCATCGGAAACCTCCTCCTGCACTTCGTCGAGCGTAACCCCAAGCTTGGCAAGCTTCTCGGGATTCACCATCACCTGGAGCATCTTCAACTGCTCACCCCAAATTGCGATATTGGCTACCCCTGGAACTCCCAACAATCGTGCGCGTATGGTCCAATAGGCCAGCATCGAAAGATCCATGACGGACCTGTCCTTCGAGGTCACGCCGATCTTCATCACTCGACTCGTCGAGGACAAAGGCGGCATCATGTGCGGCGGCGCGGCCCAGGTGGGTAAGGTCGGTGTAGCAATGCCAACCCGTTCCGTCACATATTGACGCGCCTGTAGCTCGTCGACGCCTGGTTTAAAGATCATAACCACGGATGAAAGGTCGGACACTGACTTGGAACGTAACTGAGCGATGCCAGGAATACCACCCAATGCGTTTTCGAGCGGCACGGTCACCAACGCCTCAACTTCAGCAGGAGACAGGCCCAGACAGATAGTCTGGATTTCCACCTTGGTAGGCGAAAACTCAGGGAACACGTCTACGGGCAATTCTCTCAGCCGCTGAGTGCCTAAAACCACTATGGCCAAGCCCAACGCTAACGCGACGAAGCGAAAACGTAGGCTGAATCCAACTATCCATCGCATCATGGCAGGCGCCCTCCAAGAGCTCTAATGACCAAGGCCTTTCTCTGTTCCGTACAGCTCGGCCACTCCCACTGTCACAACGGTAGTTCCAGTCGGAGGTCCACTTTTCAAGTAGGCCAACTCGCCCTTAATGGTCTCAATCACAATTTTCTGTCGGACGAAGGTCAGAGGTTTAGTCAATGCGTAGACCCAAGTCCCGCCATCGGAGTCGTACACGACGGAAGCGTAAGGAGTCGTCAGTTTGCCAGCGCTTTCGGACATTGCACGGGTTTGTATATCGAGCCGATTTGCAGCTTTCTCAGTGAGTGTCAGCTGCTTTATTTTCGAACCATCGATAGCAGCGATTTGAGCGGGGCGACTCTTTTTTGCCGCGTCGCTTGTTTTGTCGTCCGACGCCGATAGGGCAGCGTAAGAAATCGATTGCAAGGCGACAGCTGCAAGCGCAATGCGAGTCCACCGCTTAGAGTTCCACATAGTGCTTCCTTTAGTGATCAGAGCATTGAAGAGGCGCACGAGGAGGGCTTCAAGCCACCTGCGGTTTGAGCTCAAGCGTTCGGCCGGCGAGAGCACCTGCGCCATGGCGCAGGTACAGGGCCGGAACTAAGCACAAGGTCGTGAAGGTCGAGACTACAATGCCGCCAAGAATTGCCACCGCCATGGGATGCCCGATCTCAAGCCCGGCAATATCGCCAAGCACGACGAAAGGAAGAAAGAAGAGAACGACAATGAAGCTGCTCGCCATCATGGGCAAAAATCGTTCCCGCAGTCCCTTGGCGATCTGCGCCTCGCCAAAGCCGCCTTCGGTACTTTCGAGGTGCTGAAAGTGCGCTACCAGCAGTATTCCGCTTCGTAACATGAAGGCGAGAGATGCGGCGATGCCAAGCAAGGAGCCAAGGGAGAACTCCATGCCCGCCACGGCACCGGCCAAAAGGCATCCAAGAATGGTGAACGGTATGGTCTGCAATGCGAGAAGCGCCAGACGCCAACTTCCAAGGGCGGCTTGCAGCACGAGGAACGCGACGATGGCCGCCGCGATGAGATAGCCACGCAAGGAACGCACCGCAGCGCGCTGGGAAAAATGCTCTCCAAGCACCTGAGCGTGATACTCGAAGGGAAACGTCACCTCTGTAATTCGACGTGCCGCCTCGCGCGAAACCACGCCTAGATCGGCTTCTTCTTTCACATTGGCCGTGACATCAATACGCCTGGAAACACCTTGACGTCGGATGACTCCGGGGGAAGCGACCGTGCGCACATCCGCGACATCGGCGAGCCGCACCTGTGATCCTTTGGGAGTCTCGACATCGATGAGAATATCGCGAATACTGGCTACATTTGCGCGTATTTCCGGTGCCCCCCAGACAACCACATCAAACACTTTTTGCTCTTCGAAGAGCCCGCCAACGGTAATGCCCGCGACCATCGTAGATGCGGCGCGGCGCACGTCTCCGGGTTTAAGCCCGTAGACCCGTGCCTTATCAAGATCAACTTTGACTTCGATGGTGGTCTTATCCTCGGGAATTTCCGTCTGAGCATTCCCGATTCCTTCAATTTTGGAGAGAATGCCTTGAATTTCCTCAGCTTTCGCGCGGATAATGCTGAGATCGTGACCGTAGACGCGGACGGTGAGATGCTCTTCTCCGCCAGTCAACGCTTCGCGCATTTTCTTCGAGAGAAAAGTTGTGAGCTCAGCCCTCATCCCTGGATAGTCATCAACCGCCCCGCGAATTGCATCAAGCGTGTCGTCGTAGTTGGCCTCGGGATCAATACTGACCCAAATCTCTGCGGAGTTAACGTCGGCAGCATCGTCTGAGAGCACGGCCCGTCCGATGTGAGCAGCAGTATTTCGGACCCCTTTAATCGCGCGCAGATCGCGCATTACCGTGGCGGTGGATCGATTCATCGCGGGCAAAGAGGTGCCCGATGCGCCAGTCCATTCGATCACCACATCGGTTTCTTTAAAGCTCGGCACCATTGACCGCTCCATGTTCGACCATATCGAATAGCCGACACCCAGTGCGATCAGCGAGAGTGCTACAGAACCATAAACCGATGCGCGCATCGACAGCCCAGCAATCTTGTCGTAGCCGCGTTGCAATACCCGAATGACGACAGGAGGTCCTTCGATATTTTGAGGCGAGCTCTTCGATATCAATAATGCGCTTAGCGCTGGAGTCACTGTCAGCGCCACGGCCATGGACGCCAAGAGGGCCAGAATGTAGGACCCGATCAAGGGCTCAAAGAAGGCCGCTGACTGGCCGCGAATGAATAGAATGGGCACGGCAGCAAGAAGCAGGATCGCGGTGGCAAACAGTAGCGGTCCTCGCACCTCCAGCTCCGCCCTAAGAATAACGCCCAACTTCGCACCCATGCTTTCAGTGCGGGCAGCATTCAGCCGGTTCATGATGTTCGAAGTATCTTGAATAGCATCGTCGATCACGACAGATATTGCCAAGAGCAAACCAGCCACGACCATGAGGTTGATGTTCACGCCTCGCGCCTGCAACACATAACCTGCCGCAAATACGGAGGCTGGAATCGCTATCGCTGCGGTCAAGGCCGCGCGCCAATTCCCGAGAAAGATCAACACCCCAAGGATGAGCAGCACATAGGCAGCAATTAGTCCTGTCGCGAGATTCCTGGTTGCTCGCTCTATGAAGCTAGCAGGCCGATAGATTTTGCTATCCACCTCAATGCCTTTCATGCCCGGAGCAAGCTCGGCGAGAGCTAACTCAACGGCTCGCGTTACAGAAACAGTATTGGCACCTGGAAATTTTTCGATCACCAGTAAAAGCCCGGGGCCATCTTTTAGGATTGCGTCACCGATCAATGGTTGACTGTCTTCGACCACATTAGCGACATCGCCGAGGGCAAGCGATGTACCGTATACCGGTACTTTGGCAAAACTAGCCGCCGAAACCGTTGGCGAAATGTGGCGCACGCCCAAGCGCTGATTCGGCGTATCAATGAACCCTCCCGCTCCGGGTGTCGACGAATTGAGAAAAGTCAAAGGAGAGGCCCAAACCGACTCACCCGCCGTTTTCACAATTTGCTCGAGTGTGACTCCTTTGCTATGAAGTGTCTCAGGATTGACATGCACCTGAAGCTGGCGATTGCGAAGACCCCACACCGCGACATTGGCAACGCCCGGCACTCCTACCAAGCGAGGCACGATGTTCCATCGCGCTTGTACCGACATTTCAATCAAAGAAACACTCTTGGAGCTCAATCCGATATTCATGATTCGACTAGCCGAGGACACGGGCTGAAGCAACACTGGTGGACTAGACACATTCGGTAGAGCATGAGCCTGCACTAGGCGTTCCTGCACCATTTGCCTTGCCTTCAAAATGTCCGTGCCCGGTGCAAAAAACATCTCTATCGAGGACAGGCCTGTGATCGAATCAGACTCGATTGAACGCAACCAAGGAACACCGTTCAGTAGATCCGCTTCCATCGGCACCGTGATTAATGATTCCACTTCTGAAGTCGACAAACCAAGGGCTTCTGTACTCACCCGCAAAGAGAGAGGAGAAAATTCCGGGATGACATCGAGCGGAAGCTCCTTAATCTTCCACAATCCAACAAACAAGAGCACGCTCGCGATGGCGACCACCAGCGTTCGCAGATGAAGACTCGACGAAATGATGCGTTGCAGCATGCCATCCTCGCTTTGTGGACCAGCAATCTAGCTCTTGCGGCTAGGTACATATTGTCTTAAGTGTTTACAATTGTGTCTGAAACGTGAAGTGCAGCACATCAGTGCGGACACTTAGTCTAAGAGCGGAGTCGGAATCACTCAGGGCGGAAATGTTTTGGGCTCAAGTGCAATGACGCGCCCGGTCGGAATACCGCAAGCGTCAGCGAGCGCGGTGAGGGCCAACAGTGATTCCACTTCCATTTTCTGCAAAATATGGGTGCGATGCACCTCGACCGTTCGAAAGCTGATCTTGAGGGTTCGGGCCACTTGCTTACTGGATTCGCCATTCACGATCAGGGTAAGTATTTCGTATTCGCGAGGCGTGAGCAAAGCGAGCTTCCGACACGCATCGCCCACTTTTTTTTGTTCGCGTGCACGAATCGCACACAGCTTAAAAGCCTCTTGTACATTGTCCAGTAAGGACTGAGGATGCACTGGTTTTGTTAGGACATTGACAGCGCCATTTTTTATGGCTTGCACGGTAATAGGTACATCACCAAAGGCTGAAAGGTAAATCACAGGAATCATCGAGCCACGCCGTTTGAGTTCAAGCTGTAAGTCTGGCCCGCTCATTTCCGGCATGCGGATATCTAGTAAGAGGCAACCTTCGAGGGTGGGTTTGTAGTCACGTAAAAAGTCCTTGGCACAGCTGTAAAGTTTTGTATCAATATGGGCAGTGTGCAGCAATAGCGCGACGCTGTCGCGCACGGCTGCATCATCATCAATCAGATAGACCAGGGGCGTACTCATTGGGCTAGGGGAACAGTAAACCGAAAAACCGCGCCAACCCCGGATTCAGCCCATAGTTTTCCGCCGTGCGCTTCGATAAGCGCTTGACTCACGGGAAGGCCCATGCCCACACCCCGGTCTTTGGACGTATAGAAGGGTTCCAAGATTTTCTCGGATTGCTCTTTGGAGAAACCTGGCCCGGTGTCCCGCACAGTGACTAGGACGAAACCATTTTGGCAAGCAGTCTGGACAGTGATTGCGCCTCGGCCTTGGTGGCTAGTGCGTATCGCTTCAACGCTATTTCGCAACAGATTTCCAAGTACTTTTTCGATATGCAATTTATGCGCACAGGCAACACCCAAATCGCCACTAAGCTCTTGCACGAGCGTAATCGCGTCCGCGCGTACCTCCTCGTCCAAATCAATAAGAGCCTGACGTACCACGCCATTGATGTCGATAGAATCTTTCCTGAGCGGGGCGTGTCCTTTGGTTAAGAAGGCGAGCAGGTCACGCATCACCTTTCCTGCACGTTCGGATTGCTGCACGCTGGCAGTCAGTGCATGTTGAAGCTTTTCTGGATACGGGTTGCCACTTTTCAACATGCGTAATGCGGCCTCGTTATAGGAGCAAACAGCATTTAGTGGCTGATTGAGTTCATGGGCGAGTGCTACCGTCGTCTGCGTAGCAACGTACCAGTCTTGCAAATCTTGCAGCTCAATCTGAGATTGCCGTCGACGCCCTTTGGTAAGTTTATGGTCGGTGATATCGCGCACATACATTGTGCGATAGGTCACTCGATTCGCTTCGTTACACACCACCGTGATATCGACCTGCGCATCGAATGTGCCTGCGTTCAAACGGCGATGTTTGATCTCATAAGAGAAATGACCGCTATAAATGGTATCGGGAATGATTGGTGTAAACACCGAAGGGTCACCAGAAGCAACTAAGAATTCGACAGGAACATCCAGCAAATGTTCAGGAGTAGTTCCGTGAAGACGAGCAAACGCCTGATTAGCCTTCAGCAGAAATTTCCCATCGGGACTGACAAAGGCCAGCGCTAAAGCCGTGTGCTCAAAATAGGGGTCCGGACCAAACACATCACGAGAGGATTTCTTGACTATAGAGCGCGTAAAAGGAGCACTCTTCTCCTTCGGACCAACAAAGGAACGGGCTGCCACTAACTCGGAAGGACGACTCGCGTAGCGCATTTTGGCATTGCACCTCAAAGCCAACGGTAGACCAAGTCGGGCTCGGACAAAGCGTCAGCAATGCCATGTCATTCATCTCGACTGGCTCCATTACCACATAATTGCAATTCAAATGCAAGCTCTGATCGCTCTTGGCGGACGCTAAATTTTTAAGTATGGAAGTACACACTATAAATTTGGGCTTCATAGAAACCAAGTGCTTGAGCCGCGCTCCCCATCCCGCCCGCCAAATTACGAGGCTCTCAAGCCCCTGAGGCCAGTCTCAAGCCGATTCAACCCTTCAAGCAAACTTTGCCTGTCCTTAGCA
>JAYVKZ010000345.1:0-16155 GCA_043767985.1 Betaproteobacteria bacterium | reverse complement strand
TATTGTCCACGTGATGGTGAACGGGGCGTTAGCCGTGCAGGACGGTCACCGTACTGAGCGCAACGCTGGCCGCGTGCTGCGCGAATTCAAGGCCTGAGCGCCGACTCTCGCTCGGCCCGTGCCTTCGCGCGCCATACGAGCGAGTAGTCTATCCTTCTCATTATGAAAATTACCCAAAAAGACATCGCACCGATAGCCGCCAGGACGCTCGGCCATTACGAAGCCCGCGCCCAAGAGTTTTGGGAAGGCACGAAAGATCACGATGTTAGCCAAAACATCCAGGCTCTGCTCAGTCGAATTGAAGCACCTGCACCCTTCACCCTGCTTGATTTCGGATGCGGCCCCGGTCGTGATCTTAAAACCTTCCGAGATCTCGGGCATCAAGTGATTGGCTTGGAAGGATCGGCCGCCTTAGCCGCTCTCGCACGAAGCCATAGCGGATGTGAGGTTTGGCATCAGAACTTTATTCAACTCCAGCTCCCCGATGGGCGCTTTGATGGCATCTTTGCCAACGCCGTGCTGTTTCACATCCCGACCTTGATTCTGCCTCGAGTATTGAAGGAACTGTACTCAACGCTAAAATCTGGCGGCGTGTTTTTCTGCTCAAACCCTCGAGGCGAGGGTCAGGAAAGTTGGAATGGAGAGCGCTTCGGTGCGTTTCACGATCTGGCCTCGTGGCGGGAGTACATGGTTGCAGCGGGCTTTAAAGAGTTGGATCACTACTACCGGCCTGCGGGTTTGCCCTTTGAGCAACAGCTATGGTTGGCTAGCGTTTGGCGTAAGCCGGTTGACCAAAAGTGATCGTGCAATTTGGATTAACGTAACCCAAACATCAGTGACATGAAGCTGTCTAGTAAAGCCTGGGCCATTTTCTCGTCTATTGAGTGCAATTGCCAGTTCGATCAACCTGCATCATTTTGGCCCTCTAGCACTGCCTACAAAGCAAGGCAAGCTCGATTGGTATGGCCTCATTAGGCATTGGTCTTACGGGCGGCGTACAAGTTGGCTACGCATCCTTGGTCGATCTAAAGACGGGTCAAATCGCTTGGTTTAATCGACTCATCAGAGCTTCGGGGAATATGCGCGAGCAAGAGCCCGCGACACTTTCCATTGATCTGCTACTCGAGAATTTCCCCGCGCTTGCCGAGTTGTACGGCCTGACAGTCCTACCGGCAACGGGCTTCCAACAACGTGTCTGAGTTCAGGTCATGCCCGTGAGCGGTGCAGCCAGGGGTCGGCGCCGGGGCGGAGTTCCCTGGGGCAGCATCAACTTCGAATGGTGCTTATTGCTGATTAGGAGGATTGGCCGTGGCATGGTTATTATGTCGGTTATGGAAAAAGAAGTGCTCCGGACCACATTAAAAGATCAGCCTGTTGACCGCGATTATTGGCTCTCTCGGTCAGTGTCTGAACGGGTTTCTGCTGTGGAGCAATTTCGCCTTCAAGCCTATCCGCTCTCGGATCCTGATAACCGTGCTAAACACCGACTTCAAAGAGTTTATCGAATTACTCAACTCCACGCAGGTTGAGTACATGATCGTTGGTGGCTACGCGCTCGCCAGCTACGGACACCCACGTTTTACTGGGGATATCGATAGGAGAGTGACTTTCTAGTGCCTGAGGCCGTCATCCAACTCGGTTACCCGCCTGCTCGTATCGATCTACTGACCGCCATTGACGTCGCCGACTTCAAGATTAACAAGCAGGCCACCGGTCGTCATAAAGATTTGGCGGACCTGGAAGTGCTGAGCTCAAACAAAGTCAAGTAGAAGACCGGACTTTTTAACCTCGATCTCGGCCACCACCGTGCCCGCAGGTCGACTCATAGTGATCCCATAGCCTTCTAAAAAAGGAATATACTTTTGACGCATATTTTTCGGGCACCAACTCTCGAAGGAATACCTCATGCATCGCCGATTTTCACAGTCTAATCTTCTCGGTGCGATAGTTTTCGCGACCTCAATGGCCGTGCAGGCCCAGACCAGTGGCAGACCTGCACCAAGTGCAACATCGTCTGCCGGTGTTGATCCATCAGCCGACAATCCTCGAGGAAAATTCGTTCGGGTTGCGCCTCTCCCGCCAAATTCAGGTGCCGCTAGTCCGGGAGGTCCAGTCAAACCTAATAGCGGCGGCGATCTGCGTATCGGGCAAGGTAAGTTCTTTTCGTTCGCACTACCGCCGGGTTGGCGGGTCGGCGAAGATGGGCAGTACGCTCTCACCCTGTTAGCCCCCGACGACAAGGCCTTGACGATCATGGTGGGCGTGGCTGGCATGCCAGTCAATTACCCACCTGCGCGCTTTGCCTACGAAAAATTGTCGGCCTTGCGAATGCAGAACTTGCAATTAGGAGGTGGGCGTCAAGCGAGGCCCGTGACCGGATTTACCCAGGCGGTTGAGTTCGACGTCAGCTATGTGTTTGCAGGTGTCGCGCAGCGTGGCGTGGCCAAGGTCTCGGTTGCTCCGGCCTATGACACAGCGACGATGGCAATGACCGCTGCATTATCATCGGCGAGCCAGTGGGGCGGCTACGGGTCATGGTTACCGCAAGTGGCAGATCAGGTGTCCGCACTCAATGGCGCTGCGTTCGGTGCCCGTGGGGTGATGCAGCAGAACCTGCGCAACTCAGTGGCCTTCGGCGAAGCCGCGCGACAATATCGCGACTGGTCACAGAAAAATTGGCAGCAGGTCACTGATCAACGTAATGCAAGTCAAGACCGCAGGAACGTCGCGGTGCGCGAAAACCTCGGCGGCGTGCAAACGTACTCCCATCCGTTTGGGGCGAGCCCCCAGGTGGAGCTGCCGACGACCTACAAGTACTATTGGACTGATCGGCAAGGGCAGTTCGTTGGTACCAATGACCCAAGCGCCAACCCGAACGTAGGATCGACCGGGGAGTGGCGCAAGATGGATCGCGTGGGGCGATAGCGTAGGCGCCAACCTGGGTGAATAGTTAACTGACCAAACGCACTTCAATGGCCTTGGCCGGTAAGCTCCGCGCCCGAAGCTGCCCACAACCTGCATCAACATCCTGCCCAGCAGATCGTCGCAAGGTCGTCAACACCCCACGCTTATTAAGCGCCACAGCCATGGCCTCAGCTCTTTCCCATGGTGGCCGGGCAAACTCTGTGCCGTCCACACTGTTAAAGGGAATCAAATTCATCACTGCATACTTGCCTGAAAGCAACTCAGCAATACCATCAATTTCTTCAGGGCCGTCATTGATGCCATCCATCAGTGCCCATTGATACTGAATGGGATAGCCTGTGGTTCTCGCATAGTTTTCGGCCAACGCCACCAGTTCGACGGGCTCTAGGCGCGGTGCGCGGGGCAACAACTTGGCTCGAAGTGCTGGCTTGCTCGAATGCAAAGACAAGGCTAGGGCCGGCTTGACCCGCTCCTGGGGGAGTCGCTCGAACACACGGGCGTCTCCCACCGTCGAAAACACCAGGTTCTTATGAGCGATGCCCCCTAAAGTACCCAAAGTCTGTATTACGTCAATCACGTTCTCAAGATTGTGGGCGGGTTCACCCATGCCCATGAATACGACCTTGCGCACGCAACGAATCTGGCGCGCTAAAGCCACTTGAGCCAACATTTCCATACTGCCCAACTGGCGTAGCAGCCCAGAGCGACCCGTCATGCAAAAGACGCAGCCGACCGCACAGCCGACTTGGCTAGATATACATAAGGCATCGCGCGGTAAAAGTACTGTCTCCACAGTTTGCAAATCATGCAGCTTTAGAAGCAGGCGGATGGATTGATCCTCGGCAACATGCTTTGACTCCACGAGCGCGATGTGGCCAAGTTGCGCAGAAAGAACGTCGATTTGCCCAGACATCGCCTTGGGGAATACATGTTGCGGCCGACATCCAGGTGTGCTCAAGGGCAGTCCCTGTAGCCACAAGCGCAAGATTCGCTCCTCGTGACAGAGCTTGGCATTCAGGCTTTTGAGATGGTCGCGGAAGGCTTGAAGTTGTATGAACATGGCGGCATCGTACCTCGCTATACTACCGGCGACCCTTCTCGACGCAGATTCAAAAGCAAAAAACATGTCCGATACCACATTCGACTACATCATCATTGGCGCAGGCACGGCAGGTTGCCTGCTGGCAAACCGCCTATCCGCCGACCCCAAGAAACGCGTGCTGTTGATCGAAGCAGGGCGCAAGGACGATTATCATTGGATTCATATTCCGGTGGGTTACCTGTATTGCATCGGTAACCCGAGAACCGATTGGCTCTACAAGACCGAGCCCGATCAAGGTTTGAATGGCCGTCAATTGGGCTACCCGCGTGGCAAGGTGCTTGGGGGTTGTAGCAGCATCAATGGCATGATTTACATGCGAGGGCAGGCTCGTGACTACGACCGCTGGGCCAAAACCACTGGCGACGACGCTTGGACTTGGGACCATTGCTTACCCGACTTTATTGCTCATGAAGACCATTACCTCCTAGACCTGGAGTCTGGCGCGACCGACCCCGAGATTGCCAAGTTTCACGGTAAAACCATGCGTAGAGCACGTGGCTCCAAGCAGGACCCTGCCGATCGTGGCTTTGGGGGGGAATGGCGCGTGGACAAGCAACGTTTGCGCTGGGATATTTTGGATGCCTTCGCAACAGCCGCTAACCAAGCGGGTATTCCCGCGACGACCGATTTCAATCGTGGTGACAACGACGGCGTGGGTTACTTTGAAGTGAATCAAAAAAGTGGCTTTCGCTGGAATGCTGCCAAAGCTTTCCTTCGCCCCCAGTGCTACGGTCGCGGAAATTTTGAGATGTGGACGGCCGCACAAGTTTCCAAGCTACTGTTTTCAAACGATGCGAACGGTGCGCAAGTTTGCACCGGTGTTCAAGTGTGGAATGGTGCTGAGATGGTCGACGCACTAGCCAGCGCCGAGGTGATTGTAAGCGCAGGAAGTATCGGCACGCCTCAGATTTTGCAGCTCTCTGGCGTTGGGCCTGCAGCACTGCTGAAGGAGCGCGGCATCCCGTTGGTGATCGATTCGCCCGGCGTCGGTAGTAACCTTCAAGATCATTTGCAGATTCGCGCCGTGTACAAGGTGCAAGGCGCGAAAACGCTCAATACTTTGGCGAACTCCTGGCTCGGTAAATTGCAGATCGGCTTGGAATATGCCTTGAAGCGCACTGGCCCGATGAGTATGTCGCCCAGCCAGTTAGGGGCCTTCACACGTAGTAGCCCTGATCAGCCCTATCCGAATATTCAATACCATGTGCAGCCCTTGAGCCTCGATGCCTTTGGTCAACCCTTGCATACTTTTCCAGCCTTTACGGCCAGCGTCTGCAACATCAACCCGACCAGTCGCGGCGCCGTCAATATTAAGACGAATAGCTTCAAAGACGCGCCAGCGATTGCCCCCAACTATTTGAGCACGACGGAGGACCGAAAAGTCGCCGCGGATAGCCTACGAGTCACCCGTAACATTGTGGCGCAACCAGCACTGGCTGCCTATCAACCACAAGAATTTAAGCCGGGTATTGAGTTTCAAACCGATGAAGCGCTGGCGAAGCTTGCAGGCGATATTGCCACTACGATATTTCACCCCATAGGTACCGCTAAGATGGGTGTGGCAAGCGACCCCATGGCTGTTCTGGACTCGCATTTGCGGGTACGCGATGGCAAGGGCGGCGTCGTAAGAGGGTTAAGAGTGGTGGATGCCAGCGCCATGCCCTTCATTACCAGTGGTAACACTAACAGCCCCACTCTGATGATGGCGGAGAAGGCGGCACGCTGGATCATGAAAGGCGAGTAAGCGAGTGCCTTTGCTCAATCGACAGGAATCTCTAGGCTGCCCTTGATGCTCAAACCGCCGGAGTTACGATTCAGGCCATAGCCTAAGCCAAGGCTCATCCAAAAGGGTTTTTTGCGCTCGACAATCCAATACAGGGTATGAGCCTGCTCACCGCTCGGTGAGAACTTTCGAGCAGAGCCCCATTCGCCGTGGTATTCCAGGCCGGTAGCGAAGCGTTCACTAAACGTTCTTAGCACCTTGAAAGCGGGCGCCACTTCTGGCCTCCCGACAGAAGTGACTGTCGGATTACGCAAGCCCAAAGGCCATTCAAGAATTAAGTTGCCAGCGAACAACCAAGTCGCTGTCTTGTAACCGAAAATAGGCCGAAGACTAAAGTAGCTACTAGCGTCCTCTGAAGTCACTCCGCGCCGATAAGGAGAGGGTGACCATTCCACAATGCCGCCCCAAAACCAGTCTCCCTGTTGACCCACCGGCTTGGCCTGCTTGGGAATCCACTTGGCGCGCGCATGGGGCACCACCTGAAGGCTGCTGCCATCATCTAGTCGAACTCTCGGGATTAAAAAACCGAACTCAAGTTCTATGGTGTCAGTGAGGCCATAAGAAAGTTCGGGCGTCACGATGAGTCCGCTCACCGCACGTGGTTCTCCGGGAGAGATGGCTGAAACCCTAGGCCTTGGGACGGAGTTGAAATGTAACTCCAAGCCCCACTCGCCTTTTTCTTCAATACTATCGGTGTAGACGCGGACCTCGTCTCGCGGGGCAGCGTGGGCGCTTGATAGCGACATAAATAGGAGGCTTACACCAAACCCAATCGTCGCAAAAGTTGAGGGGTATTTTACTGAACATATGGAAATATTGGTGCGCACTCCGCAATGGTATCAAGACTTTTGAAGTTCGCTGAGCGCTGTGGGTCAATGCCGTGGGCCGATGTAAAAGCGACTACCCAGGTGTGAATAAGACGAACGCCCAAGTACTGTGTAAAATTACAGCATGGCCGAACTTCTCTCCAATCTCAACGAGCCCCAGCTAGCTGCGGTCACCTTACCGTCCCAGCATGCGCTGATTCTCGCAGGAGCGGGTTCCGGTAAAACACGGGTTTTGACCACGCGCATCGCCTGGCTGATCTCTACCGGGCAGGTCAGCCCCGCAGGTATTTTGGCCGTGACGTTTACGAACAAAGCGGCCAAGGAGATGCTGACCCGTCTTTCGGCCATGCTGCCGATCAATGTGCGTGGCATGTGGACCGGTACTTTCCACGGCTTGTGCAATCGCTTGTTGCGCACCCATTACCGCGATGCAGCCTTGCCTCAGACTTTTCAAATTTTGGATTCGGCCGATCAGCTGAGCGCGGTCAAGCGCTTGCTGAAGGGCCTGAACATTGACGACGAAAAGTACCCGCCTAAAAACCTGACTTACTTCATCAACGGCTGCAAGGAGCAGGGCCTACGTGCCGGTGATGTCGAAATCAACGATGACTACAACCAAAAGTTCGTTGAGCTTTACGCAGCGTATGACGATCAGTGTCAGCGCGAGGGGGTGGTGGATTTTGCCGAGTTGTTGCTACGCAGTTACGAGCTGTTGCAGCGTAATCAGCCCCTGCGGGAGCACTATCAAGCGCGCTTTCGGCACATCTTGGTGGATGAGTTTCAAGACACCAATATTTTGCAATACAAGTGGCTGAAGATTTTAGCGACGCCGCCTCTCGGCCCAGATGGCAAGATGCTCAGCCCGCCCAGCGCGGTGTTTGCGGTGGGCGATGATGACCAAAGCATTTACGCCTTTCGCGGCGCTAATGTGGCCAACATGGGAGCGTTTGAGCGTGAATTTAATGTTCAAAACCTGATCAAGCTGGAGCAAAACTATCGCTCGCACGGTCATATTTTAAATGCGGCCAATGCCCTCATTAGCCATAACGAAAACCGCTTGGGTAAAGAGCTCTGGACGGATGCCGGTCATGGCGAACCACTTCGTATCTATGAGGCCCTGACCGATGGTCAAGAAGCCCAGTGGCTGTTGGAGGAAGTGCGCGGTCTCATCCAAGAAGACACGTTACGCAAAGATATTGCGATTTTGTATCGCTCCAACGCCCAGTCTCGAGTCTTGGAGCATGCGCTCTTCTCGGCGGGCATTCCCTACCGGGTGTATGGAGGGTTACGCTTTTTTGAGCGAGCTGAGGTGAAGCACTGCTTGGCCTATCTGCGCTTGATGGAAAACCCCGACGACGATGGCGCTTTTCTGCGTGTGGTCAACTTCCCGGCGCGAGGCATTGGCGCACGTTCCGTGGAGCAGTTGCAAGATATCGCTCGAGCGCGCACCACCAGCCTGTATAAAGCGGCTGGAGCCTTGAGCGGTGCGGCTGCGGTGAAGATTCAAGGCTTCGTCAAGATGATCGAAAGCCTGCGCTTCGAGACTCAGCCGCTTACTTTGCCGGAGATGGTCTCAACCATCAATGAGCGTAGCGGCTTGATTGATTTTTACGGCAAGGAAAAGGAAGGCCAGGAACGCATCGAGAACTTGAAAGAGTTGGTCAATGCTGCTGCGGCATTCCTGGGCGAGGGTGGCATTGGTTTGGATGTGCCTGCTAATTTTGGAGTGAGCTCAAATGCGGTGGCGACTGAGCCGCAGGATGATCGTGCAGCGCCTCAGGTGCAGCAAGAACCGGATTTAGTGGCGCCTGGCGCTCTCTTGCAGATCACGCCGTTAGCGGGTTTTCTCAGTCACGCTTCGCTGGAGGCGGGCGACAACATGGCTGCTGAGGGGACCGACGCGCTCCAGATGATGACCATCCATTCCGCCAAGGGCTTGGAGTTCGATGCGGTGTTTCTCACCGGTGTCGAGGAGGGGCTTTTCCCGCATGAAAATTCGGTCGCCGAAATTGATGGCTTGGAAGAAGAGCGTCGCCTCATGTATGTGGCGATCACCCGTGCGCGTAAACGCCTATACATCTCGTTCTCGAACACTCGCATGCTCCATGGTCAAACCCGCTACAGCTTGAAATCTCGCTTCGTGGATGAGCTCCCCGAAGAAACCTTGAAGTGGCTCACCTCTCGTGATCGGGGGCATGCCGGTGGCGGCTGGAATGGTCGAATCGATGACAGCGCCACGTCCATCGCTTGGTCAGGTCACTCAGGTTATGGGGGGCAAAGGTATGGCGGAGGACAGCAAAGCGTAAGCCAGGCGCCCGTAAGAATTGACCCTGCCAGCAAAAAATTTGATCGAGGCATTGCCTTTCGAATTGGTCAAAATGTCGCTCACGCCAAATTTGGTGAAGGCGTCATTATCAATATCGAAGGGCAGGGCAATGATGCTCGCGTACAGGTGAACTTCGGGAAAGCTGGCGTGAAGTGGTTGGCTCTGTCACTGGCCAAGCTAGAGGCGGCTTAGCTCGTAGTTTTGTGAGCGCAAATCATGTCGAGTACGGCCTCGACATTTGTTTCAGCGCTACCTCGCCAAGCGATATGATGATCCGGTCGAATTAATACGCGATCCGCCCCATACAAAATACGCGCCTCGTTTTGATGGCAGTGAAGGATGTCTAGCGGAACACCTCTGGCGGAGGCCAGACTTGCCCAGCGAGCAACGTCCGAATCGTTCTTCGCCACGCCCTCTACACCAAAACACAACAAGGTGAAGTCCCTACCGAATAAGTCCAGGATCGATTGCTCCTTGATCCACACATGAGGAGCGCGGGCACCCGGCCGAGCATTCGGATAGTAATGATTGGCAGGGTCGGGCGGAGGTGGCTCAGCATCCTTCGCAACGATGGTGCTATTTTCATAGCGCATGCCCAATTGCAAACCTGGAATGTTGAATTCGGCTCGCACATGCTCATTGAGGACGACGCCCAGTTCTCGCCTCGCTTTTTCTCCATGAGCGCCTGCTGTCATCAGGTCTGCCGGAAGCGCAACCTTACCAATACTGTCCGCCATGGTTCTTGCGAAGGCGGTATTGCGATGGGCAATCGGTTGACGCTCGCTCTCATAACTGTCTAGCAACGACTCCTCGGCCCAGCCCTGAATCACCGCCGCAAGCTTCCAGCCGAGATTCACGGCATCATCGACACTGGTGTTGTAACCCATGCCGCCGGTGGGTGTGAACAAATGGGCGGCATCGCCAGCGATAAAGGCTCGTCCGCTTGAAAAATTGTTGGCCACTAAGGTAAAGCCTGCTAGCCATGGCGCGGTAGCATGTAATTCAAACTCGAAGGGGGCACCGACGGCCGCAAACAAAGCGGCACGGTGATCAATCGAGTCCACCGTTTGCCCAGGCTTGAGTTGCAGGCCAAAGGTGAATTTCTCAATGCCATCAATGGCGATGAGTAAGCCGCGCTGCGTCGGGTTGACGGCCCAATATTGCCAGGCCGGTTTCTTGTCCAGAATACGATAAAGCTCGGTCGAGCTAAAAAACACCGACAGCATCTGGCCGCCGAAAAAATCCCTTGCCTCACCGCTTTGTCCACTGTATTGAATATCCAGGGTTTTGCGTACCAGGCTTCGTGGCCCATCGCATCCGATGATGTAGCGCGCCTTGAGTTGAAGCACGCCATCGTCAACCGTGCTCTTCGCAACTACATCGACCTGTGTAGCGCTCATCTCCAACGACTCGGCGCGCCAGCCACACATAAGCTTGACGCTCGGGTAACTTTCCGCCTGACGACGCAGCACCGGCTCAATCAACATTTGCTGCGCCCGGTGGGGAAGTTCAGGCGTTGGCCAAGACGACTCACCATAGTCGCCAAAATCAGTGCGGGCCTTGGCTTGAGCTCGCGAAGGGATGGAAAACCGTGTCAGCTCGGCGCCCGCCAAGGTGGTGCAATACACGATATCCTGAGGATAGTCCTCTGTCATGCCAACTGCGCGAATATCATGCGAAAAGCCGCGCCTGCGGTAGTGCTCCATAGTGCGGGCCGAGGTGGCATTCGCCTTCGGGAAAGCCGGCGGGTCGAGGTCTTCCTCCAACACCACACAGGCGATGCCCCGGCAGCCTAGTTCAATAGCGAGCATGAGGCCCGCAGGTCCGCCGCCAATAATGGCGACATCAGTCTCAATAAACATGTTTAGGCCGCGCCGAGTACACCCGTGCGCACCAAGGTGTCGATGTGCGCTTCGTCATAGCCAAGCTCTCGTAATACGGCTTTGCCATGTTCGCCCAAGTGAGGCGCAGCCTTAGGCACGGGGAGACTGACGGCATCGAACTTGGCCGCCGCACGGGCCACACGCACTCGTCCCAGCGCCCCCTGATCGATTTCAACCAGGGCCTGATTGTGGACCACCTGAGGATCGGTAATGACTTCGGCCTTCATGTTCACCTTGCCCACAGGAGCGTCGCAGGCCAACATTCTCGCCAAGAGCTCGTCAGTATTAAAGGCACCGAACAAGGGTTCTAGAATCGCCCGTAGTTCCTTGGGGTGCCTGGATCTGGCCGCAAGCGTTGAAAAGCGTGGGTCGTTGGCCAGCTCCGCCGCCCCTAAGCCTTTGCATATGGCGATGAATTCGTCCTGCTGCGGCGCCATTTGGGCGAGGTAACCGTCCTTGGTTTTGTAAGGGCGCAAGGTGATGCCCGCTTCGGGCATGGCGGCGGGAGGGTTGTCTAGCCACATGTGGTTGTACATGGCATCGGGCCAGTTAAAGGCCAGCGCCGTATCGAGCATTGAGAGTTCGACCACTCGGCCCCGACCATCACGCTCCCGCGCAAGTAGCGCCGTGGTGATGGCTTGCGCCGCAGTCATGGAGGTCAGTTTGTCGCAGATGGTGGTGGCAACCAGCCCCGGCTCCAGGCCTGGCTTCTCTAAGTGAGATGCGCACATCCCTGACACGGCTTGAATGATGGCGTCATAAACCCGTGCCTCAGTGTACGGCCCGTCCTGCCCGAAGCCAGTAATGGTGAGATAGATGAGCCTTGGATTAAGCGCCATCAGCGTGTCGCGGTCAAAGCCAAGCTTTGCCATGACGCCGGGACGGAAGTTCTCCATCACAACATCGCTTTTTTTGATCAGGTCGCGAAGTACTGCCTTGCCTGCCTCAGCCTTCAAATCCAGCACAATCGAACGTTTGCCACGATTCATCGCTACGAAAGTCGCTGAGATATCGCCCTTCACCGGGCCGATTCTGCGGCTAATGTCTCCGCCAGGGCTTTCGACCTTGATCACTTGCGCACCCTGATCGGACAACAGAGCAGCGGCCATCGGCCCCGAATACACGGCCGATAAATCGAGAATTCGAAAGCCTGCCAGGGGCAGGGAAGGTGGGGCTGAAGTCATGGTTCCTTGAAGGATAGAGATGAGATGACAATGCTTGTGGCTTACCTTATCAGAAGTTGGCTCACAATAGCTGCTGATGGATCGTAATCAATCGCTAGAGTTTAGGGCTTTTTGAATGAAAAACTTTGCCTTTCGGCTGGTCAATGTTTTTGCCGAAACCACCTTGAGCGGCAACCCTCTTTGTGTCTTTGAAGATGCCAGGGGTTTGAGTAGCGAGCAAATGCAGGCCTTGGCCTTGCAATTTAATTTGTCTGAAACCACTTTTGTGCTGCCCCCAAATAACCCTGCAGCCGATGCTTTCGTGCGGATTTTTGCCCCCGGCTACGAAATGAGATTTGCGGGGCATCCTACCTTGGGGACAGCCCAGGTGGTCGCGGCTGGGCGAAACAAGGTGACGCTTGAGTTTATGGCGGGTCTGGTGCCCGTGAAATGTGCCGGTGAAAGATGGACCTTTAAGGCCCCGACCCAAGGAGCGCCCAAGGTCACTCCGGCGCCAATCAGTCGACAGCAAATGGCCGCCTGTTTTGGGCTTGGTGCGGATGATTTGGCGGGCGATCCTCAGTGGGTGGATGCAGGCACCGATCAACTTCTGGTACCCCTAAAGCATCCCGATCTGGTGCGCGCTGCCAAAGTGCGAAGTGACCTGCTCGATACTTGGCCGTTGAGTAGCATTCAGCGTAAAACTGCTTACATTTTTGCTTTTGATCCCTTGAGCCCGAGTGAAGTGCTAGCGCGCTATTTCTTCACCACGAGTGGCGGTACGGTGAGCGAAGATCCTGGCACAGGATCGGCTTGCGCTAACCTTGGAGGTTGGATTTTGCATCATGGCCTGGAGCGCGTTTTCCCTGCTGCCAGGCTGAGTTTTCCGATGGCCTGGAGTATTGATCAAGGCGAACAAACTGGCCGGGCTTGTAAGCTCAGCTTGAGTGTCAGTGCTGAGCATCAAATTTTTGTAGGCGGTCGGGTGGTCGAGCTAGCACGTGGTGTAGTCAACTTGTAGATTGCCGTGCGCCGATTGCCCTAACTTCGCTAGTTGTTGATCGACTCCGACCTAGTTTTTCGTCAGAGCATGTACATTCATGTTCTACGCCCCTATTCGGATTTTAAGACTGAGAATTTTGAGATGACAGAATGTCTGAACTAACTGAGCGAGAAGAAACGCTAAAAATGGTGGTGGAGTCGGCCGCATCCTTTGCCCCCGTGGATGCCAAACGCGCAAGACGTGTCCGTGACCAGCACGAGGGTCAAGATCCAGATTTTTGGCGCGGCATGGCTGAGCAGGGGTGGCTCGGTGTGCTGCTTTCAGAGGAGCAGGGCGGCACCGGCTTGGGGCTACGGGCAGCGGCGTCGATTGCCGAGCGCTTGGGCTACGCCTGTCATAGCGAGCCCTTTGTATCCTGTGGCGTGGTGGTGACGAGCGCTCTGCTGGCCTGCCCGGCGAGTGCTCGAATCAGTGCGATGCTTGCCGATATTGTCTCGGGTAAGCGCTTGGTTTCACTGGCCTGGCAAGCGCCGCTCGGTGACCTTGATGCGACCAAGACTCAAGTGCTGGCGAAACGCTCGCCCAATGGTTTCGTGCTTCAAGGTAGCGCTCGTTTTGTAGCCGCGCCTGGTGCAAATAGCTTTGTCGTACTTGCTCGAATTGATGAGAGTTCAACGAAGCAACTATTGCTCTGCGAGCTATCCCGCGATGCTCAAGGCCTGAGTATCGTTAAAGAGAAACGCACCGATGGCGGCTTTAGCGCGCGCTTGCAATTTAATGAGACGTCCCTGGGTCTTGACGCCGTTTTAGCCCAGGATACTGATGCCGAAAATCCGGCCAGCGACGCCATGCAATGTGCGCTTCATGCGGGAGTTCTGTGCTCGTCGGCTGAACTTCTCGGCCTGATCAATCGCTCCCTTGAGCTTACCCTGAGCTATCTCGCCGTGCGTGAACAGTTTGGTCAGGCGATTGGAGCGTTCCAAGTATTGCAGCATCGCGCAGTCGATATGTGGATGCAAAAAGAGCTCACCCGTGCTGCCTTGCGTGCCGCGCTCGATATTTTCGAGGACCCTGCCAGTTCTGCCGCCGCCCGAAAAGCCGCTGCAAGTAGTGTGAAGTCAAGAGCATCTCAAACCGCCCAGATGATGGCGGCCCAGTCGGTGCAACTGCACGGCGCTATTGGCACCACCGATGAGTATGAATTGGGGGTGTATGTTAATCGCAGTCTGGCTCTCGCCTCCGATTATGGCAATGCTTCATTGCATCGGCGTCTCTATGGTGAGTTAACGCCGGTGCAAGAGCGCGAGATCAACGACACGCCGCTGGCGTTATCTGCAAACCCTCAGGCCTCGCTCGCCTCTCGTGCCGAGACTGCGCATCTTGACTACAACCAACTGGGTGATGAAGCTTTCCGCGCCTTGGTTCGAGACGATTTCGAGAACAACTATCCGAAACATCTACGCTACATGCCGAATCGCTTACGTTGGTCACAGCTACGCGACTGGTATCTACGCATGTCCGCCAAGGGTTGGATTGCCCCGTCCTGGCCCCGTGAGGCCGGAGGCATGGGTTTGGCGCCGGCCAAGCTTCTCATTTTTCTTGAAGAGCAAGAGCGCTGCGGGATTGCACGCTTTCAAGACCACGGCATTCAGATGGTCGGCCCCTTGTTACTCCGTTATGGCACCGAGGCACAGCGCAAGCAGTTCCTTCCCAAGATACTGAGTTGCGAGAATATTTGGAGCCAGGGTTATTCTGAGCCAGGTTCCGGTTCTGACCTTGCCAGTTTAAGGACCAAGGCCGAGCGGGTGGAGGGTGACAGCGGCCCGGAGTTTTTGGTGAACGGCCAAAAGATCTGGACCACCTTGGCACAAGATGCCACTCATATGTTTGTGTTGGTACGCACTGATCCGAACGCAAAGAAGCAAAAAGGCATTAGCTTTCTCTTGATCGATATTCAGTCACCGGGTATTACGGTGCGCCCCATTAAAGACATTGGCGGGCATGAAGAATTCTGCGAAGTGTTCTTTGACAATGTTCGTGTACCGCTAGAGAACTTGGTCGGTGATTTGAACGACGGCTGGACGGTCGCCAAATCCTTATTAGGTTTTGAGCGTGTGTTTCTCGGCAGCCCAAAGTTGCCCGAGTATGGCTTGCAGATGCTCATGCGTATCGCTCGCCTTGCTGGCCAGAGCGATGATCCAGTGTTTCGCGATAAGTTCGCGACGCTGCAACTAGACGTCACACATCTGGCCGATGCCTATGCGGGCTATGCCAATATGCTGATCCGTGGCGAAACCTTGGGCTCCGACGTATCGATGCTGAAGATTTGGTCTACCGAAACCTTTCAACGCATTGCCGATCTGTGCATTGAAACTGCTGGTGCTTGTGGTGCCTTAGTCGGCGAGGTCGCGATAGGCGCGGGCAAAGTGAACGCGCTGGGCTCTTGGTACAAGGCCAGGCCTGCCACCATCTACGGAGGTAGCAATGAAATCCAGCGCAATATCCTCTCGCGGCAAGTCTTGGGTTTGCCTGCCGGTTAAGCGTTAAATGAGGGCGCAACTGACCTGGGTGGTGAACGATCATGAGTACTGCCGCGTGCCCAAGTTGGCGCGACGGGCTGGGTTGGACGAGCATATTGGCTTGGTCTTGTCGACTTACGATGCAACCACGAGCGACATGACGTTTGATCAAGTTCAGTGGCTTGAACTCATGCACTTGGTGTCCAGCACCCTAAAAGGCGCTTCGGCCGAAGCGTTCGTCCAGGCGAGGCTAAGTTTCTTGCAAAGAATAGTGCAACGCTTGAAGGGGTTGCTAGGTGACTCAAGGCAACCGGTGGTGTCGCTCGGGGCGCTGGAAGTGTTCTCTCACCGCTTGATCCAGCAGCCCGGTGATGTTGGCTGGGACGAAGTCCGCTGGACTCGTGGGGGTACATTAGTCTGTCTGGCCCTGTGCGAGCCTTGGTTTGCTGTGGGCGGCCCTGCTGCTTATCACGATTCCTACACTTCAAGAGTTTTTCTGCGCGCGACAGACCTAAAGGCGCTGCTGGCTCGGCTAAATGATGCTAAGCGAGATCCCAGGGAGCCGACACCACAGCTTTCTCGGCGTTGAGCCAATGGTGGCTTTGATGGCTTAGCCGCTCAAAG
>JAYVKZ010000344.1:0-4042 GCA_043767985.1 Betaproteobacteria bacterium | reverse complement strand
CGAACTTGGGCACATCAAGTACCGACACTCGATGCGCAATGTGATTCAAGCCGCTGCGGTCACCGCCGTGATCTCAGTATGGCTGGGCGATGTTTCATCGCTCGTGACTGCGGTGCCTACGGCCCTGGCCAGCATGAAGTACTCGCGAGACTTAGAGACCGAGGCTGACGACTTTGCCATTACCTCGATGCGTGCCCTAAAAATTCCGGGTCAGGCTACTGCCGATTTGTTTAGGGAGCTCGAGCAAGCGAGGCCTGACAAAGATTCGAAGGAGGCCAAACAGGCGAAGCCGCCGCGCTCGAATGACGCCCCAAGCGCAAGCGAATCCGTGTTTTCCTCGCATCCCGTCACCCGTGAGCGTATCAAGAAATTTAGCGAAGTGAAATGAACAGCATCCCTCCCCCCGAAGCCGACACGCAGCACCAAAGCTCACGCATCAGTTTTACCGGCACAGGCTCTGAATACTTTCGCATTTGGATTGTTAACCTGCTTTTAACTTACCTCACCCTGGGCATTTATTCCGCCTGGGCCAAGGTACGCCGAGAAAAATACTTTCACCAAAACACGCTCATCGCCGACCATAGTCTGGACTATCATGGCAACCCTATCGCCATACTCAAAGGGCGTATCGTCGGCTTCGCATTGCTTGCGATTTACACCGCCTCGAGCGCGATGCCGATCATCAGCGTTTCGGCGATTGGATTGCTAGTGTTTCTGATGCCTTTTTTAATGCAACGCTCGGTACGCTTTCGTTTCGCCAACTCAAGCTACCGAGGCATTCGCTTTGGGTTTAAAGGCACGGCAAAGCAAGCCTATCGCACGCTCCTGCCATTCATGGTGGTGCCCTTGGTCTACGCAGTCTTTGTTTTGGCAATGTTTCTCAATCCCGAGGCCGTCGTTGAATTTTGGAAATCAATGCCGCAAGGCTATGCCATTGCTGGGGGCGTGATTGGGCTCTTGTTCGGGCTCGGGGTGATTGTGTTCTACGCCCTGCTCCATGCTACTTGGCGTCGTTTTAGTATTCAGCATGCTTACTTTGGCATGGTGAAGGGAGACACCACCATCACCGGCAAGAAATACATTTGGATTTACTTGTCGTCCTTACTGATTCTTATCTTGATCTTCGGTGCGCTGATTGCAGCGATTGGCGGATTCGGCTTGATAGCCACGAAAGTCTCACCCGCACTCTTTGCCTTGCTACCCTTTCTTGTGGTCGCGGCTTACCTGATTATCTTCGCGATGCAGGGCGTGCTTCTGGCGCGCCTTCAAAACTACTGCTGGGACAAGGCCACCGACATTCGATCCCCCAACAATCATCAGCTTGCCTGGTTCAATAGCGACCTAGGGATTACCTCCTACGGCCTCCTACAATTCAAGAATTGGGCGCTCACGATTCTTACGCTTGGCCTTTATCGGCCCTATGCCGTCGTGAACTCCGCCAGGGCCAAGCTGCAGGCCATCTCACTCTCCAGCACGCGTTTCATCGACTTTGTGATTAGCGCCGAAAGTGAAAACGCCTCAGCGCTTGGCGAAGAAGCCTTAGACGCATTTGACCTAGATTTTTCGATCTAAGCGGCGCGATACTCTTTCTCGAACTGGTTGACCAAGGTGGCCACTGGTTCAATCGAGGTCACCCCCGAAACACTGTGGCCCGCCGACCAGATGTCCTTCCAGCGACGCGTTTTGCGTCCCTCGATACTGATGTCCTTGGCGATGTCAATCGCTCCGCGCGCCGGCAAATGATTGGGATCTAAACCCGCCTTGATGATCGAGGGGCGCAGCATATTGGTCTCGAGCCCAGTGATCGCCTTGGTGAGCAAAATATCATCGGCGCTACTACTCAGCAACATGTCCTTGTAAGCTGGATCGGCCATACTTTCCTGAGTCGCAATAAAGCGCGTGCCCATGTAGGCTAAATCACAGCCCAAAGCCATGGCTGCTCGCAACGCATGACCATCAGAGATACCCCCGGCAAGCACCATCGGGCCGTCATAAAAGGCACGTACAGCACGTACGAAGGCGAAAGGGTTCAACCAGCCTGTCTGGCCACCAGCGCCGGCCGTCAATAGCACCAAGCCGTCAGCTCCCGCCGCCAATGCTTTATGAGCATGCTTCACGCTAGCGATATCAGCCAACACCAGCGCACCAATGTCATGCAAGGGTTCAATCACGGAGGCAGGTGAGCCTACGCTAGTGATCACGAGCTTGGGCTTGTGTTTTACTAATACCGCCAAATCGTCCGATAAACGCGGGTTAGAGGCATGCACAATCAGGTTTGGGCAGATCGGCCCGGCTGCACGCCCCTCGGCCTGCTCCTTGATCTGAATGCGCAGCGCAATTTGCGTCAGCCAGGCCTCTAGCTCATCAGGCGTGCGACAGTTCGCGGTAGGAAAAGACCCGACAATGCCAGCCGAACAAGCCTCTGCCACCAGGTCCGGGCCAGACACCAGAAACATCGGTGCGGCAATCAAGGGGAGGCGAAGCGAATGGCGCAGCGCCAAGAAACGAGATCGACTCATCAAGAATCCTTTAGAGTGAAGGTAAGATGATAGAGCCAAATCGGCTTTCAACGCCCAACCCGACGAGAACTCACCTTGCTGCCGATCGCCTTTCACGACACCCTCCGCCTTGCGATATCGAAGCAACTGCAACAATGGCCCGTGGCGGAAACCCCCGGTAGTACGCTCAAGCGTGCCGCCGTAGCGGTCATCATCACCGATGCGGGCGATGGCACGGCCGCCCTGATCCTCACAAAAAGATCCCGGGGGCTGAACAATCATGCCGGGCAATACGCACTTCCGGGTGGTCGACTAGACGCTGGTGAGACCGCTCAACAAGCCGCACTTCGCGAGATGCATGAAGAGATTGGCCTCTACCTCAAGCCAGAAGCGATTCTCGGCCAATTGGACGATTACCCAACCCGCTCAGGCTATCTGATCACGCCACTTGTCGTGTGGGCGGAAAAGGACGCGCCGATGGTCGCGAACCCGGATGAGGTAGCCGCAATTTTTCGCATTCCCTTACAAGACCTCGCCAAGCCAGGCTCACCAGAGTTTGTGACCATCCCCGAGAGTGATCGGCCGGTGATTCGTTACCCGCTAATGGGCAAGCTCATTCACGCACCGACGGCGGCAATCATGTACCAGTTTATGGAAGTGGCCGTGTTTGACAGAGCCACACGGGTTGCGCATTTGGAGCAAGCTGTCTTTGCCTGGAAATGATCCTGAAGGCGCGATGAACACCGCCTTCAAGGTGTGATCGTTCCCAGAATAGACGACGGTGCATCAAAGCGCGCCGCGACGACACTGGTCTGCCCAATCGCATAAACGTTGTCTCCGACAAATACCGAGCGACGCGCATAGTCTGGCTGAGTGGCCACTGCGCCACGCGCTTTGAGTCCGTCTGCGGCAGCAGCACTCAGCAGTTTCAGCTCGTTGCCAACAGGAACACCAATCCAAGTGGTTTTAGCACCACCCGTGCCTGCCACGCTGAAGAACGTTAAAGCATGGGGTTCCCAAAGCGCTTCGCTAGAGGAGTTGCTATCTCCCACGATTTGCGTGGCCACTTCGGTTGGGGCCGCCGCGTTACTTACATCAAAAAGACTAGCCTTCACTCGCCGTGGCCAGGTGCCGGAGTCAACCCCCAAACCAAAAATCAGCGTGTCTGAGATTGGGTGTAAATAGGTTGAGAACCCTGGCACTTTCAGCTCGCCCTTCATAACGAGCTTCGTCGGGTTGCTAAGATCAAACACAAAGAACGGATCAACATTTCGAATGGTCACCACGTAGGCCTTCTCGCCGACGAACCGTGCCGACTGTAAGGACTCCCCTGGCGCAATCGGATCGGACTGCCCGAGTGTGTTGATCTTACTGCCTTGCTGCTCAAAGCTTACCAAATAGCTGTACGGTTGTGATGCAAAACTCGGTGCAGGGCTGGTGATTTTGCGATCTGAGGCAGCAACCCGTAGGACAGGCCGACCGCCTTGCTGAATTTCGTCCATGGCGTAGCGATTGAGTAACCAACCGGTGAATTTCCCGGAGGC
>JAYVKZ010000343.1:0-5841 GCA_043767985.1 Betaproteobacteria bacterium | reverse complement strand
CCAGGACCTGCATAGCGCGCTGTGAAATGGCTTCAAGCGGTCTGGAATGGGTCACTGCGTCGGGCTTTGACTTCACGGTCGCGCCAGATTTAAGCGCCTTCTGCGCCTCGTCGGGATCGAGCTTCGCCGAGTTGAAACGCCCATAATTGTACTGTGAATCGGTAGTGGCCATACTTTTACCCGTTAAACTTGCGCTTAGAATCGCATGAATGTTCAATGCAATCACTCAATGTTTGCTTCAGCGAGATGTCGCGGCCGATGAACGGCGCCCCTGTATTTTCTTAGACTCATAAAAATGACTCAGCAATTTTTAGCCCACCCCGCCGCGTCCTTAGCCGGGACTATCCGGGTACCTGGTGACAAGTCGATTTCGCATCGTTCCATTATGTTGGGCGCACTTGCGGACGGCGTGACCGACATTACCGGTTTCTTATCGGGAGCCGATGCCTTGTCGACCCGCAATGTGTTTCGCCAAATGGGCGTCAAGATCGAGGGGCCGGAACAGGGTCGCGTGCGTATTGAAGGGGTGGGGCTGCACGGCTTAAAAGCCCCTGTGGCAGATCTCGATTGTGGCAATGCTGGTACGGCGATGCGTCTGCTCATGGGCGTGATGGCCGGACAGCGCTTTGACACCACCTTATTTGGCGACGAAAGTTTGAGTAAGCGCCCAATGCGGCGAGTCTCTGGGCCGCTCGCTGAGATGGGGGCCAAAATTGATACGGATGAAGGCCTGCCTCCGGTCAAAGTTCACGCCGCGTCCAAGCTCAAGGCGATTCAATTCAAGATGCCCGTGGCCAGTGCCCAGGTGAAATCCGCCGTATTGCTCGCCGGTCTCTATGCGGCCGGCGTGACGGAGATCATTGAGCCGGAGGTGACGCGCGATCACACGGAACGTATGCTGCGTGCCTTCGGCGTGAAGGTGGATGTTGAGCGACGTGCTTCTGAAGATGGTGAAGCCCTTGTGATTCGCATTCAAGGCGGGCAACGGCTCACTGCCTGCAAAATTGACGTGCCGGCCGATATTTCCTCGGCAGCGTTTTTCTTGGTGGGAGCGAGTATTTCGCCCGGCTCCAATTTGGTACTCGAGCATGTTGGAGTGAACCCGACCCGCACCGGCGTTCTCGAGATTTTGCGACTGATGGGAGCCAATATCGTCCTCGAAAATCAACGCGATGTGGGCGGAGAGCCGGTCGCCGACCTGCGAGTACGCTATGCGCCGCTGAAAGGGCTGGCGATTCCTGAGCATTTGGTGCCCTTGGCGATTGATGAGTTTCCGGTGCTTTTTGTGGCTGCGGCCTGCGCAGAAGGGGAGACCATTGTGACCGGTGCTCGAGAATTGCGAGTCAAGGAATCTGATCGCATTGACGTGATGGCTCAAGGTCTTAGGGCGCTTGGGATTTCGTTGAGCACGCAGGACGATGGCATGCGTATTCAAGGGCAGGCCACGGGCTACGCTCCGACCCCCACATTACCGTCCGTTTTTCAAGCTGGAATCGTCAATTCTCACGGTGACCACCGGATTGCCATGGCTTTTGCAATGGCCTCGCTTCGCGCGGCCGGGCCGATCCAAATTCTCGACACAGAGAATGTGGCGACTTCTTTTCCAGGCTTTGTCAGTTTGGCGAGACAGGCCGGATTGTTGTTGGACGAGCGTTAAATGTCGGGCTCTATTCCGGTCATCGCGATTGATGGCCCAACGGCTTCCGGGAAAGGGGCGATTGCCCATCGCGTGGCGGATGCTTTGAGCTGGCACTATTTAGATTCAGGCGCTTTATACCGAATTAGTGCGTTTGTCGCCTTGCAAATGAGCACGGACCTAGATGATGAGTTTGCGCTTGCTAACTTGGCATCCCAATTGAAACCGAGATTTGTGGCTGATCGAATCTTCTTGGAAGAGATTGATCTCAGTCTTGCGATTCGTGCGGAGCATGTGGGCGCCGCAGCCTCAAAAATTGCCGTGTTCCCTGCAGTTCGGGCGGCGCTGTTTGACCTTCAGCGCTCATTTCTGCGCTCGCCAGGGCTGGTGGCGGATGGCCGAGATATGGGTACGGTGGTCTTCCCCGAGGCCAAAGTGAAAGTTTTTCTTACGGCAAGCGCCGAAATTCGCGCCCAGAGACGATATAAACAGTTGATTGAAAAGGGTTTTTCGGCTAATCTCCCGGCTCTTCTCGCAGACCTTCAGCAGCGCGATGAACGCGATGCAAATCGCGCCACCGCACCACTCAAGCCCGCAGAAGATGCGATGTTGGTCGATTCCAGCGCCCTGACTATTGAAGAAGTGGTCAATACGGTGCTGTGGGCCTGGCAACAACGCAAGGTTTGAAAGCGCTGGGGCACCTTCGCTCTGGTTTTTACTTAACTCCGCTTGGGTCAGCCTCCAATCAAGGCTTCTTCAAAGTACTTGGGCGTGTTCTTGGAAATTTAATTGTCAACTACTCCTAATCTTGCTGATGCAGCAAACCTCGGCGGCGAAAGCTTTGCCGCGATGTTCGAAGAATCGCTCTCAACCAAAGAGATGCGCCATGGTGAAGTGATCACTGCAGAAGTGGTCCGTATCGATCACAACTTCGTGGTCGTGAACGCTGGTTTGAAGTCTGAGAGCTTCATTCCCATTGAAGAATTTTTTAACGATCAAGGCGTCAACGAAGCCAATGTCGGCGACTTTATTTCCGTCGCGATTGAGTCTTTGGAAGACGGCTACGGCGAGACTCGGCTGTCGCGTGACCGCGCGAAGCGCTTGTCCGCTTGGGTGAATCTTGAAGTCGCGATGGAGCAAGCCACGCTCGTGACCGGTACCGTGACCGGTAAGGTCAAGGGCGGTTTGACCGTGATGACCAACGGTATTCGCGCCTTTTTACCCGGCTCCCTGATCGATACTCGTCCCATCAAAGACACATCGCCATACGAAGGTAAGACGATGGAATTCCGCGTGATCAAATTGGATCGCAAGCGCAACAACGTCGTGCTGTCACGCCGTGCAGTGGTGGAGCTGAGCCAAGGTGAAGAGCGCGCCAAGTTGTTGGAGAACTTAGCAGAAGGCTCCATCGTGACCGGTACGGTCAAAAATATTACCGACTACGGCGCTTTCGTCGACCTCGGTGGTATCGATGGACTCTTGCACATTACCGATATGGCATGGCGTCGCGTGCGTCATCCCTCGGAAGTGGTCACTGTTGGTCAAGAAGTCACGGCCAAGGTGCTTAAGTTTGATCAAGAGAAAAACCGCGTATCGCTCGGTATCAAGCAATTGGGCGATGACCCATGGAACGGTATCGCTCGTCGTTACCCCACCAGCACTCGTATGTTCGGTAAGGTCACCAATATTACTGACTACGGCGCCTTCATCGAGATCGAACCCGGCATCGAAGGCCTGGTGCACGTCTCTGAGATGGACTGGACTAACAAGAACATCAATCCTTCTAAAGCTGTGAACCTCGGCGACGAAACCGAAGTGATGGTGCTTGAGATCGACGAAGAGCGTCGCCGTATTTCGCTCGGTATGAAACAGTGCCGTCCGAACCCATGGGATGAGTTTGCGATCAACAGCCGTAAGGGCGACAAAGTTAAGGGCGCGATCAAATCGATCACCGACTTTGGCGTGTTCATCGGATTGGCTGGTGGTATCGATGGTCTGGTTCACTTGTCCGATCTTTCCTGGAACAAGCCTGGCGAAGAAGCCGTGCGTGATTTCAAGAAGGGTGACGAAGTCGAAGCCGTGGTCTTGGCGATTGATGTTGAGCGCGAGCGTATCTCTCTCGGTATCAAGCAGTTGGATGGTGATCCGTTCGACAACTATGCATCGACTCACGACAAAGGCTCGATGGTCAAAGGCAAGGTTACCGTGGTTGACGCTAAAGGCGCCACCATTGAACTAGCCGCGGACCTCACCGGCTATTTGCGTGCCAGCGAAATCTCCCGCGACCGTGTGGAAGATGCTCGTAACATGCTAAAAGAAGGCGACGAGATTGAGGTGATGGTGATCAATATTGATCGCAAGAACCGTTCGATCAATTTGTCGATCAAGGCGAAAGATACTGCTGAGACTGCTGAAGCCATGCAAAAGATTGCTTCAGAAAGTACCGGTAGTGCGGGCACCACCAATCTTGGCGCACTGCTTCGTGCCAAGTTGGACGGTGACAACAAGTAAGTTGTTTCCAAAAAAGTTGTCATTAGTCAGCATTCCAACGACTTGAGAGGACGAGTGTGAGTGATACGGGTTTTGAGGTGCTGGACGCCTCCGAAGAAGACAGTGCGGGGGCGGTGACGCGTTCGCAGTTGATTGCCCGTCTCGCTGAACACTATCCTCAACTGGTCGCCAAGGATGCTGAAGAAGCTGTCAAAACAATTCTCGATGCGATGTCCAAGGCGCTCGCCGAAGGCCAGCGCATCGAGATTCGTGGTTTTGGTAGCTTCGCCCTGTCTCACCGGCCTTCTCGGGTGGGGCGTAACCCCAAGTCGGGTGCCAAGGTCGTCGTGCCTCCTAAGCGTGTACCTCATTTCAAACCTGGCAAAGAGCTCCGCGAGCGCGTCGACCAAGCTTTGCAAATGGGCGAACTCTGAGCTCGGATCTAGCCTGCAATGTGGGTGAGCTGTAGACTCCCTACTTATTAGATAGCGGAGACTTCTCATGCGCGCGATTACCTGGATCATTAATGGTCTGCTATTCATACTTGCCCTAGGCTTTGCGATAAAGAATACAGCTCCCACCGAACTTCGTTTCTTCTTATTCACCGGCGACTATGTCTGGAATTTTCCGCTGGTCATTTATCTGTTGGTTTTTTTTGTAGCCGGTGTGGTCGTCGGTTTACTGTCGGTGATTCCGGCCTATTTTCGTGGCCGTCGAGAAATTACCAAGCTTAAGAAAGATATTAAGCTGGCCGCCAAAACCAGTGCAGCAAGTAATACGCCCATCCCTCCGAAGGTGGATGTGGCCTTACCTGTGCCTCCTATGGGCGGCTTCTAGGGCGTGCTTGCGGTGACGCGAGCTGCCTTGCGATCAATGCGCGACAAACTGCTTGTGGGCTGTTCTGAATGAATTTTGAAATTTGGTGGCTCCTGGTTCTCCCTCTGTTTTTTGGGTTAGGCTGGTTCGCCTCTCGCCTAGACCGCAAGTCTGATCAGCAGCCCTCCAAGGGTCGCCTGCCGGAGGCCTATTTCAAAGGTCTGAATTTCCTATTAAACGAACAGCCAGATAAAGCGATCGACGCCTTTGTCGATGTGGTTCGGCTCGAACCTGAAACCGTGGAATTGCATTTTGCGCTTGGCAATCTTTTCCGACGCCGTGGCGAATATGACCGAGCCATACGGGTCCATCAAAACTTATATGATCGAGCCACGATTAAACCCGAAGAAAAATCCCATGCACTCTTTGAGTTGGGCCAGGATTTTTTGAAAGCGGGTTTATTGGATCGCTCCGAGGACGCCTTCAACCGATTAGCGGGAAGTCCCTATGCTGGCGCAGCGCTCAAGCATCGTTTGGCCATCGCCCAAATGGTGAGTGATTGGCCGCAAGCGGTCGAGCTTGGTGAGGCGCTACAAAGGCTCGGAGGTGAAAGCTACGCCAAGCAGCTTTGCCATTTTCGGTGTGAATTGAATGATCTGGATGCCGCCGAGCGTGCCTTACCAGGTCATCCGCGACCTGCCCTCATGCGCGGCGATGCTAAGTTTAAGGAAGGGCAGTATCGAGCCGCGATCCAAGCCTGGGAGCCACTCTTTAATGCACATCCAGAATTTCTAGGTTTGATGGCTGCAAGCTGGATTCAAGCCCACTTAGAACTCGACCCCCAGGATCAACAAGCAATGGCTGCGCTCGAAAAAACCTTGGCATCGAGTTTCTCGAGT
>JAYVKZ010000342.1:0-7760 GCA_043767985.1 Betaproteobacteria bacterium | reverse complement strand
GGCCGCGCCTCGTGGATGCGTCTGCCCGACATCATCGGTGTCGATCTCACGGGAGAGCGCCAGGATGGCATCACTGCCACCGACATCGTGCTGGCGCTCACCGAATTTTTGCGCAAGTCCAAAGTGGTGGGAGCCTATCTGGAGTTTTACGGCACCGGGTCTTCCAAGCTCACGCTCGGCGACCGCGCCACCATCTCCAACATGGCCCCGGAATATGGCGCCACGGCGGCGATGTTTTTCATTGATCAACAAACGATCACCTATCTCAAGCTGACCGGCCGAGCAGATGAGCAGGTGCGGCTCGTAGAAACCTATGCCAAGCATGTCGGCCTGTGGGCTGACAGTTTGAAAACCGCGCAGTACGAGCGCGTTCTACAGTTTGATCTCTCCAGCGTCGTTCGTAACATGGCGGGGCCCTCAAATCCTCATGCGCGCGTGGCAACTACTGATTTGGCCGCCAAAGGTATCGCAGCGCCCTGGCAAAAAACTCCAGGCCAAATGCCGGATGGTGCGGTCATCATTGCCGCCATCACCAGTTGTACCAATACCAGTAACCCTCGCAACGTGATCGCTGCAGGCTTAATCGCCCGTAACGCCAATCGCATGGGCTTGACCCGTCAGCCCTGGGTAAAAAGCTCACTGGCTCCGGGCTCTAAGACTGTCGCCCTATATTTAAAAGCAGCGGGTTTAATGGAAGAGCTTGAGACCTTGGGCTTTGGGATTGTGGCTTTCGCCTGCACCACCTGCAACGGTATGTCGGGTGCACTCGACCCAAAAATTCAGCAAGAAATTATTGATCGCGACCTGTATGCCACCGCCGTGCTGTCTGGCAATCGTAATTTTGACGGTCGAATCCACCCGTATGCGAAACAGGCCTTCCTGGCTTCGCCACCCTTAGTGGTCGCCTACGCTCTAGCCGGCACAGTACGCTTCGACATCGAACGCGATTCGTTCGGTAATGGCCCCGACGGGCAACCCATCTTGCTCAAAGACCTCTGGCCAAGTGATGCAGAGATTGATGCCATCGTGAGTGCCAGTGTCAAGCCGCAACAGTTCCGCGATGTGTACATACCGATGTTTGAAGAACGAGTGCGCAGCACGGCGTCGGTCACCCCGCTCTACGCCTGGCGTGCACAAAGTACTTATATTCGTCGCCCACCTTACTGGGAAGGTGCCCTCGCCGGTGAACGTACCCTTAAAGGCATGCGCCCCCTAGCAGTGCTGGGAGACAACATCACGACCGATCACTTGTCGCCCTCCAATGCCATCATGCTAGATAGTGCGGCCGGTGAGTATCTTGCCAAAATGGGCCTGCCTGAGGAAGACTTCAATTCCTACGCTACCCATCGTGGCGACCATCTCACAGCGCTTCGGGCCACCTTTGCCAACCCGACGCTCAAGAATGAAATGGTCATCGTAGATGGCAAAGTGAAGCCCGGCTCTCTCGCCCGTATCGAGCCGGAAGGCACGACCAGCCGGATGTGGGAAGCCATTGAAACTTATATGGAACGCAAGCAGCCTTTAATCATCATCGCCGGAGCTGACTATGGCCAGGGTTCTTCACGCGACTGGGCCGCAAAAGGTGTGCGTCTGGCCGGTGTTGAGGCGATTGTCGCCGAGGGTTTCGAGCGCATTCACCGCACCAATTTAGTCGGGATGGGCGTCCTCCCCTTGGAGTTCAAGCCCGGTGTCAATCGCAAGACTTTGGGCATCGATGGGTCGGAGACTTTTGATGTGCTGGGTGAGCGAAAACCGCGCCAGGACCTGACTTTGGTCATTCAACGAAAAAACGGGGAACGTGTGGAGGTCATCGTAACTTGTCGACTCGATACCGCCGAAGAAGTCTCGATCTATGCGGCCGGCGGGGTATTGCAGCGCTTTGCACAAGACTTTCTCGAATCCACCAAAGCTGCCTAAACTGCTGCCTGCCCCAAGGAAAAACATCATGCCCCACGCACCGCAATTCAAAGTCCCCGCCACCTATATGCGAGGCGGCACCAGCAAGGGCGTGTTCTTCCGTCTACAAGATTTACCCGCCGAATGCCAGGTTCCCGGCGAGGCCCGTGATCGTCTACTGTTACGGGTTATCGGCAGCCCCGACCCTTACGGCAAACAAATCGACGGCATGGGTGCGGCCACGTCTAGCACCAGCAAAACGGTGATCCTTTCCAAAAGCAGTCGACCTGATCATGACGTCGACTATTTGTTCGGCCAAGTGTCTATCGACCAACCCTTTGTGGATTGGAGCGGCAATTGTGGCAACCTGTCGGCCGCCGTGGGTCCCTATGCAGTGAGCAATGGTTTAGTGGAGGCGAGTCGCATTCCAAAAAATGGTGTGGTGGTGGTACGTATTTGGCAGGCCAACATTAGCAAAACCATTATTTCTCATGTGCCCATCACCGAAGGTATGGTGCAAGAAACCGGCGACTTCGAACTCGATGGCGTGACCTTTCCCGCTGCGGAAGTCAAACTCGAATTCATGGATCCAGCGGCCGAGGAGGAAGGCGCTGGCGGCGCGATGTTCCCGACCGGCAATTTGGTGGATGATTTGGTGGTACCCGGTGTGGGCACCTACAAAGCGACGATGATCAACGCGGGCATTCCGACCATCTTTATCAACGCCGAGAGCGTCGGTTACACAGGTACAGAACTGCAAGAGGCGATCAATGGCGACCCCAAGGCGCTCACCATGTTCGAGACGATTCGCGCGCACGGCGCGATCCGTATGGGCTTGATTCAGAACCTCACCGAGGCCACCAAGCGGCAACACACTCCAAAGATCGCCTTCGTGGCCAAACCTAAGGACTATGTGTCATCGAGCGGAAAGTCGGTTGCCGGCCAAGACATTGACCTATCAGTGCGAGCCTTATCCATGGGTAAGTTACATCACGCGATGATGGGCACAGCCGCCGTGGCGATTGGCACGGCTGCCGCCATTCCAGGGACGCTGGTCAATCTCGCCGCTGGGGGTGGGATGCGTAGCGAGGTCCGTTTTGGTCATCCTTCGGGCACACTTCGGGTAGGTGCCGAGGCTCAACAAGTACAAGGCGAATGGGTCGTCACCAAGGCCATCATGAGCAGAAGTGCTCGCGTCTTGATGGACGGCTGGATTCGCGTCCCTAGCTAGAAATTTGAAGCACATTCGGACGAATGTGAAAGCATTAAAAAACCGCCGTCGAATCAAGTTCGAAGGCGGTTAGTCTTTAGCTCAGCCAATTGGCCGGGCGATCCTCAGAAATTACTCTGCTGCGGGAGCCGATACTACGGGTGCAGCACCTCCAGCCAAGGGCAACAAGGCCACAGCGGGATTCTCTTCGGCAGCAGCCTTGGCCGACAAACGTAAACGCCCTTTGTCATCAGCCTCGATCACCTTGACGTGCACGGTCATGCCTTCTTTCAGGTAATCGCTCACCTGATTGACGCGGTCTTTAGCGATTTGTGAGACATGCAATAAGCCATCACGACCCGGCATCACTTGCACGATCGCACCAAAGTCCAGAATCTTGAGCACGGTCCCTGCGTAGGTGGTGCCAATTTCAACTTCAGCCGTCAGATCATGAATGATCTGCTGAGCTTTCTTAGCCTGTGCGCCATCGGTGGCCGCAATGGTCACAGTACCGTCATCCTTAATGTCGATGGTGGTGCCGGTTTGCTCGGTGATCTGACGGATCGTTGCGCCGCCCTTACCGATCACATCGCGAATGCGCTCGGGGTTGATTTTCATGGTGTACATGCGAGGTGCGAAATCGGACATCTCTTCGCTCACGCCGCCGACCGCTTTTTTCATCTCGCCCAAGATATGCATACGGCCTTCACGGGCCTGAGCCAAAGCGGCTTGCATGATCTCTTTGGTGATGCCCTGGATTTTGATGTCCATTTGCAAAGCAGTAATACCCGCATCGGTACCGGCGACTTTAAAGTCCATATCGCCAAGATGATCTTCATCACCCAGGATATCGGTCAACACGGCAAAACGTGGGCCATCTTTGATCAAGCCCATCGCCACACCAGCGACATGAGCTTTCACAGGCACGCCCGCATCCATCAACGCCAAGCAACCGCCGCACACCGAGGCCATGGAAGACGAACCGTTCGACTCCGTAATCTCTGAAACCAAGCGAATCGTGTAACCAAAATCTTCCGCTTTAGGCAGTAAAGGATTCAGAGCGCGTTTCGCAAGACGACCGTGGCCGACTTCGCGCCGCTTGGGCGCACCCATCCGGCCGGTTTCGCCAGTAGCATAAGGAGGCATGTTGTAAGTCATCATGAAACGGTCGCGGTATTCACCAGCGATGGCATCGATGATTTGCTCGTCACGTGCTGTACCCAGCGTTGCAACGACCAAGGCCTGTGTTTCACCACGAGTAAACAAGGAAGAGCCATGGGCCCGAGGCAAGACACCGGCACGGATCGAGATCGGACGCACAGTACGGGTGTCACGGCCATCAATACGTGGCTCGCCTGCCAAAATTTGGTGACGAACAATGCGAGACTGCAATTCAAACAAAAGATTACCGAGCTCGGTCGAATCTGGAGCGGACTGACCGGCCGCAGCGGCCTCAGCTTCGAGGGCTGCAACCGTCGATTTCTCTAATTCACTGATCTTGGTGCTGCGCTCTTGCTTATTGCGCAAGGCATAGGCCGCACGCATCGGACCTTCAGTCATGGCATTCACACGAGCGGTTAAGGCTTCGTTCTTGGCGGGTGGCTGCCAGTCCCATTCTGCTTTACCGCTGATCTCGACCAATTCATTGATTGCGTTGATCGCGACTTGAAACTGCTCATGGCCAAACATGACGGCGCCCAGCATGATGTCTTCCGGCAACTCATGCGCCTCTGACTCCACCATCAACACAGCTACATCGGTACCGGCGACCACGAGGTCGAGCTTACTTTCAGGCATTTGGCTAATGCTTGGGTTGAGCACATAGGCACCGTTGATGTAGCCAACGCGCGCCGCGCCCAGCGGACCATTAAACGGAATGCCCGAAATGGCTAAAGCAGCCGAGGCACCGATCATCGCGGGAATGTCGCTATCGACTTCTGGGTTTTGCGAAATTACAGTCACCACGACCTGGACTTCGTTCAAGAAGCCATCGGGGAATAGGGGGCGGATCGGGCGATCAATTAGCCGACAAATTAAGGTCTCGCGCTCGGAGCCACGGCCTTCACGCTTCAAGAATCCGCCGGGGATACGACCCGCAGCATAGAACTTCTCAATGTAGTCAACCGTCAGCGGGAAAAAGTCTTGGCCTTTCTTAGCCGTTTTCTGTGCGACAACGGTGGCAAGTACCACGGTGTCGTCCATGTTGACGATGACTGCACCAGTGGCCTGGCGAGAAATCTCACCGGTCTCGATGGTGACTGTGTTTTGACCCCATTTGAAGGTCTTCTTTCCTATTTCAAACATTCACTTTCCTTAGTGCTTACAACTTATTATTTGATTTGATATTTACCGTCTACGAACAACCACCCAGCCCGCAAGTAAAAAACCCGCAAGCGTTGGCTTGCGGGTTTTTCTGGTCTTGGTTTAACCCCTCAACCCTAATTTCTCGATCAGCCCTTTGTAGGAGGCCAAGTTCGTGCGCTTGAGGTATTTGAGCAGCGATTTACGCTGATTCACCATTTGCAGCAGACCCCGACGAGAGTGGTGATCTTTCGAATGGGCTTTAAAGTGGTCGGTCAAGCTGTGGATGCGTGCTGTCAAAAGCGCGACTTGTACTTCTGGGGAACCGGTATCGCCTTGAGCGCGTTGGTACTGAGCGACAACTGCCGCTTTATCTAGGGTGCCAGCCATTTCATTCTCCTAAGGGACGAGTATTAAGAACCGTTTGGATCCATACTTCGCCTGGGGTTTTAACTTGCGAGGCCACTGGCTTGCGGTCTCGTGCGTATTTGGTGCAAGTGTTTCGGTACCTGTATTTTGATACCTGTATAACTGCACTTCCCTAGAGAAACTTCCAGGGAAGCCAAGTATTATAGCAAACCTACAGTAGATTACCGATAACCTTCGGTCTGCATGAACCTAGTTGCTCATGCTATAGAACTTTTGCATCTAAAAATCATTCTCCAGGTCGCGCGAAGCGCGGTAAAATCCTTACCATAAACCCAATAGGAATCGCAAAATGAGCAATATCGTCATCGTCGCCGCTCAACGTACAACCGTCGGCAAATTCGGCGGAAGTTTAGCGAAAATCAGCGCACCAGACCTCGGCGCCCATGTCATCAAAGGTCTTCTGGAAAAAACAGGGGTCGCAGGCGATGCCATCTCAGAAGTCATCCTAGGTCAAGTTCTCACGGCAGGCTCCGGCCAAAACGCCGCGCGCCAAAGTGTCGTGAAAGCGGGTTTACCGCTCAGCGTGCCTGCCATGACGATTAACAAGGTTTGCGGCTCTGGCTTGAAAGCCGTGATGTTGGCGAGTCAAGCGATCCGCTGTGGTGATGCTGACATCATCATTGCCGGAGGGCAGGAAAATATGAGCGCCGCCCCCCACGTGCTGATGGGTAGCCGTGACGGCCAAAGAATGGGCGACTGGAAAATGACCGATTCCATGATCGTCGATGGCCTATGGGATGTTTACAACCAGTACCATATGGGTATTACGGCCGAAAACGTCGCGAAAGCTCATTCTATTGGCCGCGAGGCGCAAGACGCGTTTGCACTCGCCTCCCAACAAAAAGCAAGCGCCGCCATTGAGGCCGGTCGCTTCAAAGGTGAAATCTTGGCCTTGTCGATCGCTCAGCGTAAAGGCGATCCCATTATTTTCGATACGGACGAGTTTGTGAATCGCAAAACCTCGGCAGAGGCACTCGCCGGTTTGCGTCCTGCCTTTGACAAAGCGGGCACCGTCACCGCTGGTAATGCATCGGGTTTAAACGATGGCGCTGCCGCCGTGATGGTCATGACCGAAGCGCGTGCTGCGCAGTTGGGTCTCACACCGTTGGCTCGCATCGCGTCCTACGCTTCGGCCGCTCTGGACCCGAAAATTATGGGGATGGGGCCCGTACCCGCCTCCCGCCTGGCGCTGCAAAAAGCCGGTTGGAAAGCCCAAGACCTGGACCTCATGGAAATTAATGAGGCCTTTGCGGCGCAAGCCTGCGCCGTCAATCAAGAGATGGCTTGGGATACCAGCAAAATCAATGTCAACGGGGGCGCCATCGCGATTGGGCATCCCATTGGCGCGTCAGGTTGCCGCATCTTGGTGAGCTTATTACATGAAATGGGTCGCCGTAATGCCAAAAAAGGCTTGGCGAGTTTGTGCATTGGCGGTGGCATGGGCGTTGCGTTGGCCGTCGAGCGCTTTTAGTGACGAATAATCAACAGTAGGGTAAAAAGGAGAAGACATGGCAGGAAATCAATTAGGGCAAAAAAGAGTCGTTGTAGTCACCGGTGGCATGGGCGGATTGGGCGAAACCATTTGCACCAAAATGTCGGACGCGGGGTACCAGGTGGTCGCCACCTATTCGCCCGGTAACACGACCCATGCGGAATGGGTCAAGCAAATGAAGGAACGCGGCTACGACATCCTCGCCGTTGCCTGCGATGTCGCCGATATGGACTCCTGCGCCAAGGCGGTGGCGCAGGTCAACGACAAACTCGGTGCAGTGGACATTCTTGTCAACAACGCCGGTATTACCCGCGACATGACCTTCAAGAAAATGGATAAGGTCAATTGGGATGCGGTGATGCGTACCAATCTGGACTCCTTATTCAACATGTCGAAACAAGTGGTCGATGGCATGGTGGATCGCAACTGGGG
>JAYVKZ010000341.1:0-35415 GCA_043767985.1 Betaproteobacteria bacterium | reverse complement strand
CCCAAGCGGGCATGGCGCGAACACCATTACGCACAGAATTCATAAAGCGAGGCTTCTCTTCCTTGGTGAGCTTGCGCAGATCAAAGAACGAATTTCCAGACACCTGCATATTAAGGCCATGGCAGCGAGCGCAATAACTGGTGTAAACCTTTTTACCTTCGCCGGCCTTACTGGGATCGAAACTGGTGTCATCGGCCGCAAAAGCGGGGGCCTGAGCCCCCGCGATTAGCGCCGCAACAAGTGCTCTACTGAGCACAGCGGCAAACTTCATGTGAACTCTCTTCTTATTTCAGAGCAAATGTCCAAACCGAACTTCCTGGAGGTACAGGAGGAAGATTTGGGTCACCGCCAAGCGCGGCGTAAACGGTCGCAGCACCGCTGGTGACTGTGACGTATTGCTTACCTTTGTGTTCCCAAACAATGGGCAAACCAGAGATACCGGAGCCAGTTTGGAACTGCCAGAGCTTCTTGCCGTTTTTAGCGTCATAAGCCAGGAACTCGCCAGTTTGCGCACCGGTAAATACGATGCCGCCAGCGGTTGAGACTACGCCAGACCAGAACGGTACTTTAGTAGGCACTTCCCACTTGGTTTTACCTGTCGCCGGATCAATCGCTGAGAGGTATCCGCGATTGCCGTCTTTTGGCTCAACCCAGCCGCCGATGTCCACACCAAGATACCAGGCACCTTGCTTGTACTCAGGCTTGACGGTTTTATACTTCCAACCGAAGTTCAGGGTGTTGGCATACACCAAACCTGTTCCAGGGTTGAAGCTGACCGGCTGCCAGTTCTTAGCACCAAAAACGTTAGGCCACACATCTACGTGGTCTTTCATTTCCAAGGTGGCGCGAACGTTCTTGGTGAGGTCAGTGTCGATTGGACGACCGGTCTTCATGTCGATCCCGCTCGCCCAGTTCACAGTCTTGGCGTATTGGTTGGCTGCGAGCAGCTTGCCATTGGTACGGTCAAGAACATAGAAGAAGCCGTTACGGTTTGCATTTAGAAGCGCTTTGGTTGGCTTGCCGCCGACAGTGATGTCAGCGACTACCATCTCATTCACGGCGTCGTAATCGTATGGATCACCAGGCGAGAACTGGAAGTGCCACTTAATTTCACCAGTTTTTGGGCTGATCGCCAAAACCGAGCAAACATAGAGTGAATCACCACCGCGGAAGGCTGCGTTCCATGGGCCCGCATTGCCAGTACCCCAATAAACCAGGTCGAGCTCTGGATCGTAAGAGCCAGTAATCCAAGTGGACGCGCCACCCTTCAAATACTGATCCTTCTCTTTCCAGGTGTCGCCACCCTTTTCATCGGGCGCGGCTGTGGTGTAACGTGTCCACAACTCTTTACCTGTCTTTGGATCCCAGCCTTTGATGAAGCCGCGTGTGCCGAACTCGCCACCGGACATGCCGGTCAAGACCACACCATTAGCCACCAGAGGAGCGTGGGTCATCGACACGCCCGTTTTGTAGTCGCCCGCTTTCATTTTCCAGAGGGTTTTGCCGTCCGCAGCGTTGATCGCCATCACGTGCGCATCGAGCGCAGTGCGGAAGATCACGCCGTCTTGAATAGCCAAGCCGCGCGAGTGGATACCGCAGCACAAGAATCCATTGATATCGGCAGGCAATTCAACAGGCACTTTCCACTTAACTTTACCGGTCAGCGCATCGACCGCCATGGTCGAATCATGCACTGCAACATACATCATTCCGTTGTGAACGAGTGGCTGTGTGGATGCATTCGCCAAGCTGCCCATACTGGTATTCCAGATTGGGGTGAGCCCTTTGATGTTGGCTGGCGTAATCTGTTTGCCTGGTGAATAACGTTGTGCGTTATAACCCATGCCGTAGGTGAGAACGTCGCCGCCATTGGCAGCATCCGCCTTCAGTTCGCTGGCAGTTTGAGCATTGATGCTTGAGCTAAAGCTCGCCGCAGCAATAAAGCCCATCAGTGCGCCCAGCCGCACCAATTTACTGGTCTTAATCATTTGGTCTCCTCGATGATAACGGTCTAACGTTAGGATGATTATTCAAACCACTGCCCTCCGCAGTGATCGTGACGAGTCGGTTATCAACCTATCGACACTGGCTTGATGTATCACCTGCGATTGAACATCAGTTTGCGTGCTTTAGCAAGTCTCGATTCCGAAACCTTACATCTAGGTCCGATATTTTTCATCGGAGGGGATTTGATAGCCGATGGCGATTCGATTGGTGGTACTGGCTAGGGCGATGACACGCATGAATTCTCGATGCTGTTCTTCGCTCATGCCTTTGGCTTTAGCGGCCGCAGTATGGGTGGTGATGCAGTACTCGCAATTATTTGCAATGCTCACGGCGATATAGATTAACTCCTTGGTTAATGCGTCGAGCGAGCCTGCTGCCATGACTTGTTTGGCTTGCGCCCAAACTTGAGCAAGTTGCTCAGGATCGTTCGCTAAAACTCTCCAAAAATCATTGATGTATTCCGTCTTGCGAGTCGTTCGAATGTCCTCAAACACCTTCAATGCAGCTGGACTGATTTCATGGTCATTAAGTTTTGGAACAATGGGCATGTTGATTTCCTTCAAGGGCGGGTCTGATCTCATTTTAATGTTGCTTTACTGAGACTGCTCGAATTGAATCTGCAGAACCATGCACTATTGTTCCAGTCTCAAGAGCATAGGCAGAGCATGTAGTCTATTTGGCTTGAATGCCAGCCGCTTGAGCGACCCGCTTGAACCGTTCGATCTCGGCGATCACAAAAGCTTTTAAATCCTGCGGCCCGAGGTCCATGAGTTTGGCGGGTTGCCCTGCCTGATAAGTTCTCGCCTCTGGGCTGGCCATGACTTTCTTGAACCCTTCATAGAGCTTGGTAGTGATGTCATCCGGTGTTTCGGTGCGCACGAAGAACGAAGCCCAGACATAGGATTCAAAATCGGAATAGCCGCTTTCTTTCATCGTGGGAATGTCGGGGAAAGCCGGGTCGCGGACATTGCCCGTGATCGCAAGGGCGCGAAGCCTTCCATCCTTAATTCTCGGTGCTGCGCCGGCAAAGTCAATGGCGCCGGTCGTCAGTTGACCGCCCATGATGTCGACCATCATGGGCTCGCCGCCTTTGTAGGGCACGGCGTTGATTTGCAAATTGGCCGCTGTGCCCAGCCATGCACCGATCAGCTCATAGCCTGCTGAGTAGTTGCCCATGTTGAGTGAAACGCCACTCTTCTTGGTAGCATCGACCAGATCTTTCATGGTTTTGTAGGGCGAGTCGGCGCGCACGATGAAGGCGACCGGTGCGATGCTCACGCCAATCACCGGTCTGAAATCCTTGATGGAATCATAGGGTAAATTCTTCATCACAATCGGGTTGACGGTCATGGGCGAATTGGTCGCCATAAGGATGGTGTACCCATCGGCTGCAGCCGTTTTGACCGATTGCACCGCGACGATGCCACTGCCGCCTGGCTTGTTCTCGACCAGTATGGGCTGGCCCCATAACTTCGACAGAAGATCGCCGTAAAATCGAGAACTAGTGTCAGCACCGCTACCGGCAGTAAACGGCACGATGATTTTGATCGGCTTGTTGGGATAGTTGGCGGCCGAGTTGCCGGTTTGGCTGAGGCAAAGTGCCGGGACTACGGTCAATATCAGCGTCAAGGCAAAGTTCTTCATGGGGGTGGCGTTCAATAGAAACAAATCGTGGGCTTTAAGTGATGACGGTTATGTCTTTGGGAGCGAGTCGGGTGAACGGGTGTATTGCTTCAGCGCCCCGTCTTGCATCAGTCGGCTCAATGCGTCGGCGCTCACACCTGCTTCAGCGAGGCACTCCAGACTATGTTCACCGAGGTGCGGCGCAGCCGAACGAATCGAGGCCGGTGTTTTTGCGAACAGTGTGGCCGGGCGCACAGCAACGGTCGCCCCTTCGGTGGGATGCTCAAGCGCTGTAAACATACCCACAGCTTTGAGATGAGGATGCTCGGGAAGTTCATCGAGGCTATAGATTCGGGTGGCCGGAATATCAATGCGATGACACAAGGCGATGCATTCGGCACTGGTCATCAGACGAGTGACCGTGGCCATATCGGCATACAGCTCTTTCACCCGCGCATTACGTTGCTGTCGATCTTGAAAATTGTACTTCCCAGCGAGATCGTCTCGGCCTACGCTTTTGAAAAGCGTCGTCCAATGCTCGGCGGTGTAGGGCAGCATCGCAACGAAACCATCCTTGGTGGGCGCTGGCTTGCGGCCACCCGCCAGAAGCCTGGCGTAGCCTGCCTTTGCTGTCGCAGGCATGAAGCTTAAGCCACCAAGATGCTCGGCCAGTGTGAAGGCGGTCATTGTTTCCAGCATGGGCACTTCCACATACTGGCCTTCACCCGAGCGCTCGCGATGAAAAAGGGCGGCCAACACTGCATTGACGACGGCCATGCCCGTGGTCTTGTCGGCAATCAGGGAGGGTACATAGTCGGGCGTACCGCTTTCATGGCCGATCAGGGAGGCGAGTCCGCAGGCGGCCTGGATGACGTCATCAAAAGCAGGGCGGGCGGCGTCCGGCCCCTTCTGACCAAAGCCCGTGGCGACGCAATACACAATATTAGGATTGACCTTGGCGACGGCTTTATACCCAAGGCCAAGTCGCTCAATGGCGGCGACCCTCATGTTGTGCACCACGACGTCCACAGTTTTAGCCAGATCCAGGGCGAGGGCCTGCGCCGCTGGCTTCTTGAGGTCCATGGCGACCGAACGCTTGTTGCGGTTGATCGCCATGAAAATAGAACTCATCCCTGGGTTCTTCGATACGCCATTGGCACGCATCAAGTCGCCTTCGATGCTTTCCAGTTTAATGATGTCAGCACCGTAGTCACCTAGAATTTGCGTGGCCAAAGGGCCAAGCACGACCGAGGTTAAGTCCAGTATACGGATGCCTTTCAGGGGACCGCCTTCAGGCTTAGCCATGGCCTGCCTTGTCCTTGCGTCTAGTGGGGGCTTCGTCATGAGATGAGGCTAACATGGGAAATGGCCTGGGCGCGGCTTGCGCTAGCGTTTGCGAAACAGTCGGCGTTTACGCGGGTGATTGCGAAACCCCTTGCCTCGCTTAAAGCCTTGTCGTGGCATCATGCTCATTCAATGCCTTTGAGGAGTCTCAAATCGAAGCTTTAAGTATTGCACCGTGTAGTCTGTCACCAGAGGGCGAAACCCTACGCCTTCAGGTGCGCGAGTTTTTGGTCGAAGCGCTCGCCCAGTATCCTTCGGCGAAGCGGGTTAGAAATTGGTCGGGGTCCGACCCCGAGTTTAGCCGCAAGCTGGGTGCCAAGGGATGGATTGGTATGACCTGGCCCAAGCGTTATGGAGGCCAAGAGCGCTCCTTGCTTGAACGCTATGTGGTCATGGAGGAGATGTTGGCTGCGGGTGCCCCGGTGGGCGCTCACTGGGTCGCCGAGCGCCAGAGTGCGCTGCTCTTGATGCGTCTGTCGCCTGAGTTACTGGCCCCGCGCATCGTACCCTCGATTGCGCGCGGCGAGACCTATTTTTGCATTGGTATGAGTGAGCCTGACTCTGGCTCCGATCTGGCCTCGATTCGCACTCGCGCTGTCAATACCGATAAAGGCTGGGTCATTAATGGCCGAAAGGTCTGGACCTCAAGAGCGCATAGCTCCCACTACATGATCGCCTTGGTGCGCACTGGGGCGCAAAGTGAGCAACGCCATGCGGGTATGTCGCAATTCCTGGTCGACATGAAAACCCCTGGGCTGATCGTGCGTCCGATTCGAAATCAATTGGGGGAGCATGACTTTAATGAAGTCACCTTCGATGATGTGCTGGTTCCTCATGAGCATCTCATTGGTACCGAAGGCGATGGCTGGAACCAAGTGTCTGGCGAGCTGGCCTTTGAGCGCAGTGGCCCGGAGCGGTACTTGAGCAGCAGCCAGCTCTTACTCGAAATGTTGGACAGTGCCGATGCGAAAGATCCGCGTCATGCGGTGGAGCTTGGGCGCATCGTTGCCAGTTACGCCACCTTACGCCAGATGTCCTTAGGTGTTTCGGGCATGCTGTCGCGGGGCGAGAATCCTGCCCTGGCGGCCGCGTTGGTGAAGGACCAAGGGGCTTTGGTTGAACAAGCCATGCCCGACATTGCTCACAATTTGTTTGGTGGCGTTGCCTCACCGGATTCTGCGCTGGCTTGGGCGATGTCTTACACGGCGAGGGCCGTGCCCTCCTTTTCCTTAAGAGGCGGGACGAGAGAGATTTTACGCGGCATGATCGCGAAAGGCCTGGGGCTACGATGAGTGCTTCGATGATTGAAGAAAGTGCGGCACGCCTTTTTGCCGACCATGTTGATAAAGCTGTTCTAGAAAAATTTGAGGCGGGTCAATGGCCACATAAACTCTGGTCGCTACTGGTTGAGAATGGTCTGACCCTTGCGCTTGCTGGTGAGAACTCGGGCGGCATTGCGGCCAGTTGGAGCGAGGCCTACCCGATTCTACGCGGACTGGGCTATTGGCAAGTGCCGCTTCCATTGGCTGAAACCATGGTGGCTTCACTGATGCTCTCGCGTGCGGGGCTCGCGATACCTGAAGGTGCTATTGCGCTGATTGACGAACAACAAGCGCTTGGCCTTAAACAAGGTGCAGATGGCACCTGGAGTGGCAAAGCCAAGAGCGTGCCTTGGGCGCGTTATTGCCGTTGGGCTCTGTTATCTTCCTCCGACGGTTTAGCCTTGTTTGATATTGCGACCGACGACCGCTCGATGGGGTCCGGTGTGGTCACCTTGATTCATCGGACCAATACCGCGCTGGAGCCTATTGATGAAGTTGGCTTTGCCAATGTGCCGAGTGTTTGCGGGGCCGCGAATCCGTTCGCAAAGTTGTCCAATCCCTTACTGAGTTTTGGCGCCTTGTGCCGCAGCGCCATGATGGTGGGCGCGATGGAATGGTTGCTTGAGCAGTCGGTGCAATATGCCAAGGACCGGGTGCAGTTTGGTAAACCGATTGGCCGCAATCAGGCGATTCAGCAGAGCTTGGCCTTGATGACGGGCGAGGTTTCTGCCTCGCGGATGGCGGCGATGGTGGCTTGTGCCGATGCCCCTGGCATCGATAGCCAAGACTACGGCTCGGCTTTGTTTAGCATTGCTGTGGCTAAAGTGCGGGTTGGGGAGGCTGCAACGCGTTCTGCCTCAATTGCCCACCAGGTGCATGGTGCGATTGGGTTTACCTATGAGCATGCTTTGAACTTTGCGACTCGCAGGCTTTGGGCTTGGCGGGAGGCTTATGGGGGGGATGCTTGGTGGGCTCAGCGGTTGGGGGAGGCGGCTATTGTTGGTGGTGGTGCGGGGTTTTGGCCTAGTATTACTGAACGGCGCTTTGATAGATTAGTCGTCTAACTAATATTGCGCTACCCGGGCGCTTCAGCGTAGGTGGCGCCGCGAATGTCATTCCGTGTCGGCCCCGGGGGGCCGACCCTCCCTTCTTTATTTCGCTCTGCCACCTACCCTAACCCACCCGGCCGACACCAGTGTTTGACGGATAAGCCGAACTTATCGGGTGCAATGCGACAAAAGTGGACCAAGGCGTCCAGTGCTAAATATCTGCTTTTTTCATTAAGCGCATGTTTAGTCCAATGGGCGACATCACGAAGGCCATGAGTTCCTTGGCTTCGCCGCCATCGGGGGTGGTCACGGCTTGAATGTCGAAGCTGCCTAGGAGCATGGCCATGGCGATTTTGATTTCTAGAAGGGCTAGGTAGCGGCCGGGGCAGGTGCGGGGGCCGGAGCCGAAGGGCATGCTGACGCGGGCGTGTTCGGTGGGCCATCGTTCGGGGCTGAACTGATGGGCGTTGGGAAAATAGGCTTCGTCTACAGTGTCGTGTCGGAAGGTGTTCCAGACGATGGTGCCTTTGGGCACTCGAACACCGGCGATTTCGGTGTCCTTGGTGGCTTCGAGCGGCATAAAGGGGGCGACGGGTTTGAGTCGCATGGTTTCACTGATGCAAGCTTCGAGGTAGTGGAGCGAATCCATTTGCTCAATCGTGAAGGCGGCACAATTGGGTGCGAGCCTGCGCACTTCTTCGCGCGCTTTGGCGAGTGTGGCTGGGTTTTGATGGAGTAGGTAGATCAGCCAGGAGATGGTGTTGGCGGTGGTGTCTTCGCCTGCTAGCAGCATGGTTGAAACGTTGCCTGCAACATCGTCGTCATTGACGCCGCTTTCTTTGGTGTCGGCGGCGACAATCATGGCCTCGAGTAGGTTACTGGGTTTGGCGCGACGCTCAGGATCTGCTACGAGACGGGCTCTCGCTTGAACAATCAGATCGTTGACCGCTTCCCGCATGGCTTTGGAACTACGGTCCAAGCGTCGATCTCGTGGCAGCTTGAAATACCTCCAATAGGGAAAGAGCGATAGGCTGCGCCTGGCTACGGCGGGCAAAATGTCATCGAGATATTGCTGAATGACATCCTCACCGGATTCGAGCGTGTTGACCTCGGTGCCGAAGGCAAGGCCTGCGATCACATCCACCGTGTAGCGCTTGAGATCAGTATCAAGATTAATAGTTGTGCCACTTTGCGAAGCCTTCTGCCAGCGCTTTTCCAGGCGACTGGCGACTTTGACGAGTGAGGGAAAGTAAGCCCGGATCGCACCCGGTGAGAAACCGGCCATCACCATACGCCGCTGGTTGCGCCACTGCACACCCTCGGCCAAAAACAGTCCTGGGGTGCCACCCATTTCACGCGAGACGGTCGCGGTGGTGGTTGGACGGCGAAACCTCTCGGGGCGATCTCGCAACACCGCCGACACTTGTTGATGGTCTGCAATCACGAGGATGGCGCGCCGACCAAAGAACACTCGAAACACTTTTCCGTAACGACGCGCCAAGTTTTCCATATCTTGATGAATGCGTAGTGGCTTGAGGCTGAGAACGTTACCGACTAAGGGCCACGGCCGGGGGCCGGGTAGGTCCTTGATTTCCCGCAGGATCGTCGCTTGGGTGGCTTCCATAGTTTTGAGCTTGAGGTTTCACTTCGAGTTTGATGCCTGTAAGTATGAACTATTCGTGAATCAACTCGGCAGAACTGTGCGGTACTTCCTTCGACCGTTCGTCGGTTTGTTCCATCCTTCGGTCGGTACCGTTCTATCTCAAGCGAGCCGACTTGTCACACCTCCATCACGCTAATGATCAGCACCTTGCGCGTGACTTTTGTCACGCAGGAGTCGTCTTGGGGTTCGCTCTTTTTGCGGTCCTCTTGTTGAGTCATGCTGCCATTGACGCACGCGAGCTAAAGAGCCATAGCTTCGCGGATAGCTTAGGTAAGCAGCTCTTCGAAGGCCGCGCTACCGTGCCTGCCAAGATGTCTGGCCATTCGGCACCTTTACCTGTTGCGGCGAGTCGCTGTAGTAATTGCCATACGAATGCTGTGCCAGCGACTTCCAAATCAGCCTTGTCGAGTCAGAACCGTTCCTTCGGAACGCCTCTCAACCAAACAACCTTGAACGCCTTGATGGCGCGACGTGGAGGCCCGGCCACTCGCTACGACGCACTTTCATTTTGCAGGGTGATTCGTGAGGGCGTTGATCCTAGCCATGTGGTGATTAATAGTGCTATGCCGCGCTATTCCGTGAGCGATGCTCAGTGTGTTGCCCTGTGGTCTTATGTGATGAGTTATTCATGAGGATCGAGCGCCGCAGTTTTCTACGCTCGTCCTCTGCGGTCAGCCTTGGGTGTGTGTTGTGGAGTGTCTTGGTGAACCACGCCGGCGCGCACAACGACCCGGGCCGGGTGCTACCGCCTACGCCGGTGCCGATTTTGAACCTGACCTTGCATGACGGACGAAAAGCCCAATTAAAAGAGGTGCTGGCTGGCCGTGTCACCGCCTTGCAATTAATGTTCACGGGCTGCTCCGCGACCTGTCCGATTCAGGGTGCGCTCTTTCGTCAGGTCCAAGAGCAAACCAAGGGTGAAGGGGGGCTGCAGCTACTTTCCGTCAGCATTGATCCGCTCAACGATGATCCAAAGGCCATGCGCGCTTGGTTAAAGCGCTTCGGTGCCACGGAGCATTGGCTAGGCGCTACCCCGGAAATTAAACAGTTGGAGCTTTGGTTGGAATTCTTGCGAGCGCGCAATACCGGTGCTGATCGCCACACCCCACAGGTGTACTTCTTCAATACGCTCGGTGAGCTTGCACTGCGCTCGACTGATTTCCCTGCGGCTGAGGATATTGCTCGGCTCCTGAAGGTGGCCAAAGCGCCAGCCTCACTCATTTCTGTTCAGAAAAGATCTAAGGTCTAGTTATGGCTTCTTCATCTTCAGAGAGTAGTGTCCTTCGTTCCTACCGTGTGACCCTTGGTAGATTTGCACTCAGTGCACTCTCCGCCCTCCTGGTTGCGTGCGGAGGGATGGATGATTCCAAATCATTGACGCCTAGTGCGGATGCTCCTTCAGCGGCAACTATTTCAAGCGCTGTTGTGAACGCCGATTCGAACAAGAGTAAATTTGAGAAAGATCTTGCCGCGTTGACGGCTCAGGCTTCGCGCGCACAGTGGAGCGGCCTGACTACGCTTCCAATTACACCTATTTCCACCGCGAACCTCCCCGATGGTCGAGTTCTTTTTTGGTCGGCTGAGGATCGCTTCGGATTCGGCACGGACCTTGGCCGCACCTATACCGTCGTTTATAACCCAGCCGACAATCAGATCACTGAGCGACTCGTCAGCGAGACTGGTCATGACATGTTCTGTCCCGGTACCAGTTTGCTAAGCGATGGTCGCTTACTCGTGAATGGCGGACTCTCGTCGGGGAAAACCAGTATTTTTGACTCGGTGGCCAATACCTGGACGACTGGCGCGGCGATGAATATCCCAAGAGCTTACAACGCATCGACTCCTTTGGCCGATGGGTCAGTATTGACCTTAGGCGGCTCCTGGGCGGGTGGCGTGGGTAACAAACATGGCGAAATCTGGAGCGCGGCCTCGGGCTGGCAAAGGCTGAGCGGCGTGCCGATTGATCCGATGCTCTCGGTTGATCCTACACGAAACTTTGGTATGGATAGTCATTTCTGGCTACTACCGAGCGGTAACGGGCGGGTGCTTCATGCTGGGCCGGGGATGGCCATGAACTGGATTGATACTCGCGGCAATGGCGCGGTGAAATCGGCGGGTACGCGCGGCGATGATGAATTCAGCATCAGCGGCAACACGGTGATGTTTGATGCCGGGAAAATCTTGAAAACGGGCGGTGGACCGGGCTACGATAATGTCAACGCGAACGCTAATAGTTATGTGATTGATACATCGACAGGCAGCGCCGTCGTGCGCAAGATCAATTCGATGGCCTATCGTCGCGCTTTCCAAAACTCGGTCGTCCTGCCTAATGGTCAGGTGGTGATTGTCGGCGGACAAACCCTTGCGGTGGGCTTTTCGGACGCAAATGCGGTCTTGGTGCCTGAGCTTTTTGATCCCGTGACCGAGGCCTTCGTTCCCATGGCACCGATTGCAGTGCCGCGTAACTATCATAGTTTTGCGGTGCTCTTGCCAGATGGGCGAGTGTTGTCGGGCGGTGGCGGCCTGTGCGGTAATGGCTGCGCCGCCAACCATTCAGATTTTCAGACCCTTTCGCCACCGTATCTTTTTAATGCGGATGGCAGCGCCGCAGTACGCCCCGCCTTGCTTACGGCGCCTCGCACAGCGGCGCACGGCAGCACGATTCGTATCGCTAGTGACAGCGCCTTGAGCACGGCGGCGATTGTTCGCCTGTCCTCGACAACCCATACGGTCAATAATGATCAACGCCGCCTGTCGCTGGTGATGCGCTCAGTGGGTAACAACAATTACGATATTGATATTCCCAGCAACCCTGGTTGGGCCGTGCCTGGCGAGTACATGTTGTTTGTGATGAATGCCAACGGCACGCCATCGGTTTCAAAGACCATTCGGATTGCAGCGCCTAACGGACTGTGGCTGACACCGCCAGACGATTTGTTTGGTACGGTTGGCACCAACTTTGACTATGGTTTGGCGGCGAGCGCCAATGGTGGCGGCACGATCAGTTTTCAAGCGACAGGCCTACCTGCAGGCGTGACGCTCGATGCGAGCACGGGTCGCTTAAGTGGCGCACCAATGCAGGCAGGCGAGTTTCTGGCTTCGTTACGGGTGAGCAATGGGGCTGGAAATGTCGGATGGGATGTGCGTTTTACGGTCAGAGATCCGGGCAGCGTGCGCTTTGTGAAGTTTGAGGCCCTAAGTGAGGTGGCTGGGAACCCGTGGGCATCGATGGCTGAGTTTGATTTGTTGGACGATCTCGGGCGGCTCTTGCCACGCGCTGGATGGTCAGTGTCGGCCGATAGTGCCGAGCTGGCCGGTGAGAACGGTGCAGCTGTGAATGCTATTGATGGCAATCCAGCCACGATCTGGCACACCCAATGGCAGGCATCTAGCGCGGCCTACCCGCATAGTTTTATCGTGAGTCTCGGTGGTGCTCAAACCCTTGGCGGATTCCGATACATGCCTAGAAGTGGAGGCGGCAATGGCACCGTGGCAAGCTATCGCTTCTAAGTCAGTAGCGATGGTGTGAATTGGGGGAGTCCGATCAAGAGTGGTGACCTCAAGTTGCTCGGTGCCAATGCAGAGACAAAGACGGTGTACTTCGACAATGTGGCACTTGGAAAAGCAGCAACTCAGTCCTCTACCGCGAGCTTCAGTGTGCCTTCCCCCGCTGGCTTGGCGGTTGACGGTAATGTCGATGGCAACTTCAATAGTGGTTCCGTGACCCATACCAATAGCGATGCGAACGCTTGGTGGGAAGTAGATCTGGGCTCGCCACAGACTCTGCATATGGTGAGGGTTTGGAATCGCAGCGATGCGGTCCCTGAACGTCTGACGGATTTTTACCTGCTGCTGTCGTCACAGCCGATGACAGGCAAGAGCCTTGCGACGTTATTGGCCGATACGAGCGTGACCCAGCTTCGTAACACTGGCATTGCAGGGCGTCCCTCGACCATTGCTTTCTCGGGCACTGGGCGTTATTTGCGGGTTCAACTCGCGGGCACAAACTTCTTGCACATGGCTGAGGTGGAGGCTTTCGGCCAACCCGCGACCAATCGACTACCCAGTGTGGTTCGACCCATACCAGCATCCTTGACGGTCGGCCTCGTGGCAAGTGTGCAATTGGTCGGGAGTGACCCGGATGCGGACCCCTTGACTTGGTCGGCCACCGGTTTGCCGCCTGGGATGGTATTGAATGCGAGTTCAGGCTTGATCAGAGGAATTCCCAGCGCTTCTGGCGCTTACACTGTGCAGGTGGGTGTAAGCGATGGTCGTGGCGGTAGCGCGGCCACAAATTTCAACTGGAGTGTGATTGATGCAGGTGTTGTGATTTCACCTGTCGCTGCGCCCGCTGTGACAAGTGGAGGCACCGCCACCTACACCCCCAATGTAACGGGTGCTGGCCTACAGTATCAGTGGGATTTTGGCGATGGCACACCGGCTACAGCCTACTCAAGCAATGGGACGGTTGCCCATCGGTTTGCGGCACCGGGCATCTATACGGTGACATTGAGCGTTCGCGATGCTTCTGGAAAAACAACGACCCGCACCTTCGTGCAAACCGTATTGGGCTCGAGCATTACGGGACGAGCACCTTCTTCAAGTGGATTGGTGTTCGAGGCGCGTAGCTCGGGCAATGCACGGGTTTGGATTGTGAATCCGGACAACGATAGCGTGTCAGTATTTGATGCGGTCAGCAATGCCAAGCTCGCCGAGATCGCGGTGGGGTCACAACCCCGCACGATAGCGCTGGCCGCGAGCGGCCGACTATGGGTCGCCAATAAGGCCTCGGCAAGCGTGTCGATCATCGATCCTGCAACGTTAGGTATCGTTCAAACCCTTAGCCTGCCCCGAGGCTCGGCACCTTACGGTGTGGTTGCCGCAGCGGATGGAAGTGTTTTCGTCGCCTTAGAGTCGAGTGGTCGAGTGCAAAAACTCAGCGCTGCTGGCTTGGTGCTTGCAGACGTTCCTATGACGGGTGCGAGACATCTCTCTCTCAGTCTCGACGGCACTCGCTTGCTGGTCTCTCGCTTCATTACTGCGCCTCAACCGGGTGAAGGAACGGCGCAGGTCAAGAACAATCTGAACGGTGTTCTCACAGGTGGTGAAGTCACCGAGCTGGACCCTTCTAACTTGACACAACGCCGTGGTTTCGTGATGCGCCATAGTGATCGGCCAGATAGCACGATCAGTGGTCGTGGTGTACCCAACTATCTTGGTGCTGCGGCGATTGCACCCGATGGAAAATCGGCTTGGGTCCCCTCCAAGCAAGATAACGTGATGCGCGGCATGTTGCGCGATGGGCTGCAACTGGACTTCCAGAACACAGTACGGGCCATTAGCTCGCGCTTGGACCTCGCCTCTCAAACTGAGGACTACTCTAGCCGAATCGACCACGATAACTCGGGATTGGCCAGTGCCGCCGCCTACCATCCGAATGGTGCCTTCGTTTTTGTAGCCTTGGAAACCAGCCGACAGGTGTCGGTTCTCGATGCACAAGGTCGTCGCGAGCTGTTCTCAATTGAGGTGGGTCGTGCTCCGCAGGCAGTCGCACTATCGAGCAATGGACGAAGCCTCTTTGTGTCCAATTTCATGGACCGTAGCGTGAGCGTTTTCAATCTCGGGCCGCTCCTTGATTTTGGTGATAACCGCATCAACCAAATTGCCACCTGGCAGTCGGTTGGCACAGAGAAGCTTACAGCGACAGTATTGAAGGGAAAGCAACTCTTCTATGATGCTCGCGATCCCCGACTGGCCCGCGACGGCTATATGAGTTGCGCGAGCTGCCATAACGACGGCGGGCATGATGGCCGAACCTGGGATATGACTGGCTTCGGCGAGGGCTTGCGTAACACGATTAGTTTGCGTGGACGCGCAGGTACAGGGCAGGGCTTGATGCACTGGAGCGGTAACTTTGATGAGGTTCAGGACTTTGAGGCGCAGATTCGAAGCTTTGCGGCAGGCACTGGCCTGATGACGGATGCTCAGTTCAATACCGGCACTCGGAAGCTTGCGCTGGGCGACAAGAAGGCGGGTGTGAGTGCAGATCTTGATGCTTTGGCGAACTATCTTGGCTCCTTGACAAGCTTTGCGCCGAGTCCCAATTTGGTGTCGGGCGCTTTGAGCACAGCCGCCCAAAATGGTAAGGCGCTTTTCCAAGACTTGAACTGTGCCGCCTGCCATGGTGGAAACTCATTCACCAAAAGCGCGGATGTGACTCAACTCAAGAACGTGGGCACCATTAAGCCAAGTAGTGGCCAGCGTTTAGGAGCGACCCTCAGTGCGCTCGATGTGCCGACGCTGCGAGATGCCTGGGCCAGTGCGCCCTACCTGCATGACGGATCAGCGCCCACCCTGGGTGATGCGGTGAATGCTCATCAAACCATGAGACTTCTGCCTGCCGATGTTGCAAGCTTGGAGAGTTACTTGCGTGAAGTCGGAGTTGACGAGCCCGCGGCGGCGACTATCGTGCCGCCCACGGGAACCAGTTGCGCGGTTGAAGGGGGCACTTGCGTGATTCCTACTGGGCGCACCGCGACGGTGTATTACGGGGCCAATGGAAGCTTCCTTAAAAAATCTGGGGTCGGCAGTAGCTTGAACTGCAGCGTTGCGAACTTCGGAGATCCGGTGTTTGGTGTCGCCAAGACTTGTTTCTATGTGTTGAACGGCACACCTACAGGGACCGGCACAGGACTACTCGGGCAGTATTTCAACAATACTAGCCTGAGTGGCACGGCCGTGCTTCAGCGGGTTGAGGCACCGAACTTTGATTGGGGCACGGGCTCGCCTGGTGGCGGTATTGGGACTAACAATTTCTCGGCGCGCTGGACGGGTACGATTGAAGCACCAGCCTCAGGCTCCGCGATTTTGCAGACCATCTCCGATGACGGAATTAGAGTGTGGTTCGATAACAAGCTGGTGATCAATAATTGGACCTTGCATGGACCTACGGCCAACAATGCCACGGTGACCTTTGTCGCGGGTCAGCGATATGCGATCACGATTGAGTATTACGAATCAGGCGGAGGAGCGGTGGCGAGGCTGAACTGGCAAACACCAGGGAGCGGTTCGATGGTCGCCGTGCCAGCACAGCGCTTATATCGGTCGCCTTAGTAAAACTCGAGGCGCCTGTTGAACTCGCTGCGTGCGATACTGATCGATTAGCGAACAGCTTGTTGAGCATCGCGACTTCTGGTCAACCTCCCAAAGGATTCTAGCCATGTCTATTGAAGCTTCTACGGCGGTCGAGTCGGCCGTGATTCAGATCAGCCGCATTGATCACGTCGCCGTGGTGGAGATGTGCCGTCCGCCTCATAACTTCTTTGATATGCACATGATCAAGGCAGTTGCCAATGCTTTCGAGGTGCTTGAGGCCGACGCTGGTTGTCGTAGCATTGTGCTGTGCGCGCAGGGGACCTCATTTTGCGCAGGGGCTAATTTTGGAGACTCGAAGCGCGACGTGGCCGATAGCCCGCGCCGCGTGAATCCGCTTTACTTCGAAGCCATACGCATGTTCTCCTGCTCCAAGCCGGTGATCACTGCCGTGCACGGTCCAGCGATTGGAGGTGGCCTTGGCCTAGCCCTGGTCGGAGATTTTCGGGTGACTTGCCAGGAGGCGAAGTTTTCCGCCAACTTCAATCGCTTGGGCTTTCATCCAGGTTTTGGTTTGTCCGTGACACTGCCTCGCTTGGTAGGCATTCAAAAAGCGGCGCTTTTGTTTTATACCGGTCGTCGCCTGCCAGGCGATGAAGCTGTGGCGATCGGATTAGCCGATGTCTTGGTGGCGCAGGATCAGGTGAGAGCGGAGGCGATTCGGCTTGCCACTGAAATCGCAATCTCGGCACCGCTGGCTGTCGTGTCGACGCGCGCGACCTTGCGTCAAGGACTCGTAGATGCGGTCCGGGTGGCGGTGGCCCATGAAAGTACAGAACAAAACTGGCAGTTCAAAACCGAGGATTTTAAGGAGGGCGTCGCCGCCATGAGCGCGCGCCGGGAACCGAAGTTTCAGGGGCGATAACGCTGAGCTAGACGGTAACGGTTTTTTTAGATCTGCGCGGCAAAAAGATAAGCTTCACCAAATCGACCTTCATTCAACGCATCGTACTGGCCCGCAAAATGGGTCTGGTTCCGATGTCCAAAACGCGCGCTTCTGATGTCTTCGTTGTTGCGCTAGTCGGATCAATGAGCTCAAGAATAAGCGTTGCGGCTTTCACGCCAATTTCTTCTCCATTCACTGCAAGCGTGGAAATTGAAGGCACGCAACACGCCGAGATTTCGAAGGCGCCGAATCCGGCGATGGCGATCTTCTGAGGGATTGGCCAGCCGCGCTCCAAGCAATAGGTCAGCGCGCCGAAAGCACAGGGGTCGGAGACGCACATCACGGCATCCGTATCTGGGTAGCGATTGATGAGGGCAGAAAACGCTTCACGGCCCTGAGCCATACCAATCGGCGGCGGCGCATAGGCGATTTGGCGCTCCGAGTCTAAGCCGGCCTGTCGCATCGCCTCTTCGAAGCCACGGCGACGCTGATCGCCCCGCGTGCCCGCATCGCTACTCTCACCAATGTAGGCAATTCTTTGATAGCCGAGTGTGATCAAGGCGGCCGTCATGTCGCGCGCCGCCTTACGGTTTGAAAACCCCACCACATGCTCAATGGGTTTGGCGGGTTTTTCCCAGATCTCGATCACGGGAATGCCTGAGCTTTTCAGAATCTCACGAGTGCGGGTGGTGTGACCGTCGTAAGTCAGGACGATGGCCTCGGGCCGACGCTTCAGCATCCATTCCACCAAGCGTTCTTCCTCGCGGGCTTGGTAGTTCGTAAACCCCAAAAGGACTTGTAGGCCTGCAGGCTCCAACACACGCTTCATGCCCATCACAGTCTCCGCGAAATGCGGATTGTTGAGCGAGGGGACCAAGAGAGAAACAAACCCGGAGCGCTTGGAAGATAGGCCACCGGCGAGAAGATCAGGAACATATCCAAGCTCCCTCACCACCTTCAGTACTAGGGCGCGCGTTCTCGGGGCAACGCGCGTCTCAGGCTTGAGTGCGCGTGAGACGGTCATGACCGAGACGCCGGCCGCCAAGGCAACGTCTGTCATTCTGGGTGGACTCGTTGTCGACGCTTTCTTGAAAGAGAGTTTTGCCATTTGTCGAGATTCTGGCAGAGGAAACGCTTCCTAAACCAAATTTTGTAAAAGAAATTTCGTGACAAAGCGAAATGTTATCGATAACATTCGATCAAATATTTAATAAGTAAAAAAGGCAGGAGACACAAAATGGCTAGGCTCCATGTCGCTAGCTTTACCAGGGGAACGTCGCGCCAGGCTCACCTTGGGGGTCAAGGGATGCAAACGTCGTGATGGACTGGCTACTTTCGCCGTTAAGCGGCCTACCTACCCATGACATCGCACCGATGATTGCCTGGCATGCGCGCGCCATGGTGTTGGCATGGGGCGTGATCATTCCTGTTGCGATTTTGCTGGCACGTTACTGGAAAATTTGGCCGGGTCAACGCTGGCCACAAGAGCTCGACAATAAGGTGTGGTGGCACGCTCATAAGTACGGGCAAACGTTTGCGATTGCGCTCATGACGTTCGGTGTGTATCTGGCTTGGCGAGCCCGTAGCGCGCAGTGGAACCCAAGCCTCATGATTCATGCAAGTTTGGGTTGGTTCTTGGTGCTACTCGGATGGCTGCAACTCCTGGGCGGATGGCTGCGCGGCTCAAAGGGTGGCCCGGGTGAGGCGAGCTTGACGGGCGATCACTTCAACATGTCCGCACGGCGACGTGTTTTTGAATGGACTCACAAGTTGTTGGGCTGGTTAGCGCTCAGCCTTGCTCTATTGACCATTGTGCTTGGGCTGTGGCTGGCCGATGCGCCGCGCTGGATGCTGCTCAGTCTCACACTTTGGTGGGCAGCGCTCGTTGCCCTTGCCTGGCGCTGGCAGTTGCAGGCCAAATGCATCGATACTTATCAGGCGATTTGGGGTCCTGATCCCAACCTGCCCGGTATGAAATATCCACCGATCGGGCTGGGCATTCGTCGAGTGAATTCACCGCACTAGAAATAAGCAATACTTATCCACTAAAAGGAGACAAACATGAAACGTCGCAACTTTATTAAGGATTCCGCCATCACCGCCTTTGGTGCGGGGCTACCTCTGAGCGGGGCCTTTGCACAAAATCGCTATGCAAAGTATGCCGGGCAAACGGTGACCGTCAATGTGCCGGCGCATCCGCATTACGATGCGATGGCCAAGATCTTGCCGCAGTTCACCAATGAAACCGGCATCAAAGTGGAGCTAGACAAGGTCGCGATTGGGCGCATGAAAGACAAGCAATTGCTGGAGATGGCCAAGCCGCAAGGCGACTACGATCCGGCTTGCTACATCGTGATGTGGAAGAGTGAGTATGTCTCCAAGAACCTGATTCAGCCGCTAGACCCTTTCCTGAGTAATAAGGCCCTGGCCGACCCTGATTACGACATCAAGGACATCATCCCGATCTATCTTGAGAACTTGGGCTTGGTCGGTGGCCCGAAGGGCTATCTCGCAGGGCCGGGTGCAAAACTCTATGGCCTACCGTACGGTGCAGAGACTTCGGTATTGGCCTATCGCCGCGATATCTTCGAAAAGCACAGCTTAAAGATTCCGACGAACTACGAAGAGTTCACCAAGATTTTGCGCGTGATCAAAGACAAGGAGGGCATTGGTGCGTTGACGTCGCGCGGGCAAGCGGGTCATCAATGTGTGCATGCTTGGCTACTGCACCTGAACCCATTGGGCGGTAGCGTGTTCGACGCGAATTGGAAGCCAACCTTCAACAATGCCGCAGGTGTACAGGCCTTGAAGTTTTTGCAAGAAGTGGTGGCCACCGGCCCGGCAGGTATTGCAGGTTATGGTCAAGGCGAGGCCAATACAGCGTTCTTGCAAGGCCAAGCCGCCATGTATCTCGACTCAACCTCCATCGCTGGCGTGGTCAATGATGCAAGCAAGTCCCGGGTTGCCGGTAAGGTGAGTTGGGCTTTGCACCCCATGGGTGTGAAGCGCGCATCTCAGTCGGGCGGTCTCGGTTTGGCCATTCCTAAAAATGCCAAAAATGCTGACGCAGCCTTTTTGCTGATGCAGTGGCTCACCTCCAAAGCGCAAGACAAAGCGTGTACGGCTCTTGGTGGCGCCCCGATTCGCAACTCCACCTTGGGGGATGCCATCCTAGTGCGACAATACCCAGAGTTCATTACCTTCAAAGAAGCCTTGAAATACTCCAACCCCGATTGGCGTCCGATTATTCCGGTGTGGGACAAGATCAATGTTCAGGCCCTAGGCGTGGGTATTTCTGAGGCCTTAACGGGTAAGAAAACGGCGGAAGCCGCGTTGAACGATTTAGTACAACCGGTCACGCAAATGATGCGAGAAGGTGGTTACAAGATTTAGGCCTGGACATGGCTGCTCATCACCGCGCTTATTTGCCTTGGCTCTACGTGGGGCCGGCCATGCTGGTCATGGCCGTGGCCTGCCTGTACCCGGTCCTGTCTGCCTTCCAGTTGAGTTTGTTTGACTGGAATATGGGCACGCCATGGAGCAGCGCGCGCTGGGTGGGCTTGAGTAATTTTGTCTCGGCCTTTACCAACCCTCGTGTTTGGTCTTCACTGCAAACCACCTTGCTGTTTGCGGCGGTGTGCGTCACGGTCGAGATGCTGCTCGGTATTGCCTTGGCCCTTGCTCTCGAGAAACCAGTGCGCGGCACAGCGGCGTTTCGCACCATGTTTATCTTGCCAATGATGATCGCACCGGTGGCGGTAGGGCTCACCTGGCGTTATATGTTTGATGCTCAGTTTGGTCTGATCAATGCTCTTCTGAAAGTCGTCGGTTTCAGTGCGCAGAATTGGCTGGCAGAACCGGGCTTGGCGTTTGCCGCCATTGTGATTGCGGACATTTGGCAGTGGACTCCTTTCGTTTTTATTATGATGGCGGCAGCACTAGCGGGCATCGACTCCTCGGTGATCGAGGCGTCAAGAATTGACGGAGCGAGCTGGTGGCAAATGACTCTACGTATCAAGCTGGCAATGATCCTACCGGTCATTGCCATAACCTTAATGATGCGCCTGATCGATGCCTTTCGAGTACTGGAGGTGATTTACGTGCTGACCTTTGGCGGACCAGGCGACTCGACCGAGATTCTCGCCTTGCACATTTATAAAACCGCCTTTGTGGGTCAACAACTCGGCACCGCTGCTGCGATCTCTTTACTGCTCCTCGTGGTGGTGATGGGCCTGTCCTGGTTCGCGCTACGTTTATCCAACCCCTTGTCTGAAAAGAACTCTGGCGCATGAAGCCCACTGGCCTTCAGGCACTTGCCCATTACCTGATCCTTGGCGTACTGGCGCTCTTTTGTGTGGCGCCCATTGTCGTTATTTTTGCGACCAGTATGCGACAGCAGGTGCAAATCTTTGCCGAACCCTTGAACTTCATTTTCGCGCCAACGCTTGAAAACTATCGAGCTGTACTGACTGAAGATCGCTTTGATCGTTATCTTGTTAATAGCCTCACGGTAGGTGTGATCTCCACCCTAATTACCTTGGTGCTCGGCAGTATGGCGGCTTATGGTCTGGCGCGCTTTCGCTTCGCGGGTCGAGGTACTCTGGCCTATACCACGTTGATGCTGCGAACAGTTCCTTTGGCCGTGATGGCCATTCCCGTCTTTATGATTTGGAATGAATGGCATTTGGTGAATAGCCTGTCGGGGCTGATTCTTTTGTATGTTGCGGTGAACTTGCCCTTCACCATCTGGTTACTCTATGGCTTCGTTTTGCAGATTCCGATCGAACTAGAAGAGTCGGCCAAAATTGATGGCTGCAATCCTTTTCAAATGTTTGTAAAAGTGCTGTTGCCGCTGCTCGCGCCTGGTTTGGCTGCCGCCGCGATCTTTACTTTCAGAATTTCCTGGAACGAGTTTATCTTGGCCTTGGTTTTGTCAGATCGCCACACGCGTACTTTGCCGGTGGCTGCATCGTTATTCATTACTGACATGGGGGTGGATTGGGGCAAGATCATGGCCATGGCCAGCCTGATTGCGATTCCCCCATTGATCTTTACCTTTGTTGCCGCCCGGCAAATTATTACTGGGTTGACGGCGGGTGCGGTGAAAGGGTAAGGTCGCCCTGGGCGGATTTTGATGATCCGGCATTCCGCTAATCTGCTGAGGCACGCCATTTGATCCGCTAAAGACTCTTGCTTTGCCACGGTTGTTCGAAAATACGGAGAGTCTCTTGAAATCGGATTTTCAATGCATTTTCTTTCAATGATCGGCGCGCGATCCCCCTACTTAAGCGGTGCGGCGATAGCAATTCGGCAATTAGGTCTCACACTCGTCGAAGTCATGATTGTGGTGGCGATTCTGGGTCTGGTCTTGGCAGGCGCGCTACCCGCCTATGAAGAGTCGCTGATTCGGGCAAAAATCTCGGAGGGTTTAGGTCTTGCAGCCCCCTACAAGGACCTCGTCGCGCAAAACTCCCTAGCGGGCCGTGCATTGAACGCTAATGCGCCGACGATGTCTGGTACATCACCCGTGCAGGCGATTGCAGTGGCTTCTGACGGTGTGATTACCGTAAGTTTTAAGCCTGAGGGGTTTGGGTCGACGAGCGCCGCCAGGCTTGTGGGGGGGCCGACTGTAACACTTGTGCCCACCATGAATGGATCGTCTTTGAGCAAGCCCACGACCAAGCTCAGCCCTAACGCCGTCGGCCTAGCCTCAAGCGCTGTCGTTGAGTGGCGTTGCGCAACGGAATCTTCAACGCTCACGGCGGGTCCGCGCGGCACCTTGCCTTCTCAGCTCGCACCCACTGAGTGTCGCTAAGACGAGCGTCCTAGCCGCGCGCTAAGAACGGGGCGAGGCGCTGAACGACGAATCTGCGCCAGAAGAAAATGGCCTAGAATGCACCCAGGTCTAGTAACCTCCAGGGCATACTCCGCTATGAATCGACGACAATTTCTCGTTACCCACTCCCTCCTCTTGGCGAGCCCCTTGGCTTTCGCTACATCGACCCAGAAGGTGCAAACTTTGAATGGGGCACTCATTTGGTTGGAGTTGCTTGAAAAGTCTACAGCGCCGCGTGCTACCGGTGCTTGGCCTTTGGCTGCTGTGGTGGAGCATCTTGCCCAAAGTATTGAAATGAGCATGAGTGGCTTTCCTGACCCGAAAAGCGCGATCTTTCAGAGCACGGTGGGGACCGCTGCCTTTGCGGTGTTCAAGTGGCGCAGCAAAATGACTCATGCTTTGAATGATCCCATTCCTGGTGCGCCAGCTTTGACCACCAGCGGCTCGTGGCAAACCTCCGCCCTAAGGTTGCGCAAAGCAATTCTTGATTTTGATGGCTTTACCGGAGCGATCAAGCCGCATTTCGCGTACGGGGCGCTCAGTAAGCGGGAGTTTGCTCAGGCTCACGTGTTCCATATCGCAAACCACCAAGACGAGATTATCTTGTCCGCCTTAGCTTAAGCAAGCAGTGAGCAGCCATGAGTTCAAACGAAACTAAACCTCTGCATGATCGTGTTGCGCTCATAACCGGCGCTAATACGGGTATTGGCTTGGTGACTGCGCGTGAGTTAGCGCGTGCTGGTGCTAAGGTGTTCATCGCCTGCCGCACGTTGGCGAACGCCGAAACGGCTGCCCGACAAATTCGTGAGAGCAGTGGCAGCAATCTCGTGGAGTTTCTCATTCTCGATCTTGGAGACTTCGCGTCGGTGCGTCGCTGCGCCGCCGATTTTTTGGCGCGCGATCTTCCCTTGCATCTATTGATTAACAACGCAGGCTTGGCAGGCCAAAGGGGCTTCACGACGTCCGGGTTTGAGTTAGCGTTTGGAGTCAATCATCTTGGGCACTTTCTGCTCACCAATTTATTACTTGAGCGCCTACGCGCCAGTGCCCCGGCGCGCATCGTGACGGTGGCGAGTCGTGCGCACACGCGTTCGGGCGGACTCAATTGGGAGGCCTGCAAGAAGCCTACGCGTACCCGTTTGGCCATCAAGGAATATGCCGACTCCAAGCTCGCCAATGTTTTGTTTAGTGCAGAGCTTGCCCGGCGGCTAGAGGGCAGCGGCGTCACGACCTATGCCTTGCATCCTGGTGTGGTGGCGTCTGATATTTGGCGGAAAGTCCCCTGGCCATTCAGCAGCTTGATGAAGCGCCGCATGATTACCACCGATGAAGGCGCAAAGACTAGCTTGCATTGCGCCATGGCTCCCGAGCTAAGTGGCGCGACTGGCTTGTACTATGACAAGTGCATGGCGCGCCAACCAAGTGCCATAGGCCAGGATATGGCACTGGCTGGCGAGCTTTGGCAGCGTAGCGAAGCGTGGACTGGCTTGAAAGCTTAAATTTGGCAGCGATCCAAGCTATTTGGTTACATCTCTTTCAACTTCGCTATAGACCGCCTCACTAAGGAGGCGTCCAATCGCCCTATCGCTCCAGCGGGCACCCATGAAACATGCATCACTGGGCAAACCCATCGCGAAGGTCTACGAAATGAAAAAGCTTTTTTGTGCAAGTGTTTTACTTACTGTTCTTGCCAGCATATCCGGTTGCGTGGTTGCCCCGCCGAGAGTGGTGGTGCCGGCCGCAGTCGTTGTGCCACCAGGCGTTGTCTATGTTGCTCCTGCTTATACGGTCGCAGCCCCAGGATATGTCTGGGTTCATCATCCCCATTACGGCTGGGGCTGGCGCCACCCTACTTATGGTTGGCACCGCGGTTGGCGTTAGGCTTGGCGTTAGCCTGCCCGTTTGGCCCGATGCGCATCCCACTCGGCTTCGGACCACTGCAATAGATCCTCGGCACCGGAGGTGCGAAGATGCGCGCCGCCATCGATCGCAATCGTTTCGCCGTTAATGTATCCGGCCTCGCCACAAATTAAGTAGGCCGCAAGGTTGGTAAGCTCAAGCGACTCACCGACTCGACCCAAGGGGTTACGTGCCGAGGCTGGGGATTGCTTCAAGCGTTGTTCCGGCATGAGTTGCTGATTGGCGCCAGCGGTCGGGAATGGCCCTGGCGCAATCGCTACCAAGCGTATGCCTTTCGGGCCCCACTCGACAGCAAGGCTACGGGTCATGGCCTCGATGCCCGATTTTGCGATCGCGGAGGGGGCGGTGAAAGCCCGCCCCGTGCGCACGGAGGTGGACAAAATACTAAGTACAACACCGGGTTGTTGAGCAGCTATCCAGCGTTTGCCTGCGGCCAAGGTGCAATACATGGCGCCGTGCAAGGTGGTTGCGAGAATCGCATCCGCTGCGCGTGCCGAAAGCTTCTCGGTTTGGGCAATGAAGGTGGCGGCCGCATTGTTGACGAGGGCGTAAAGTGGACCACTGGCCCAGATCTCGCTAAACATGGTCTCCACCGCTTCGGCTTGACGCAAATCGCAAACGATGGTGTGTATTTGCGCTCTGGTTTTGCTTCTGATGTCGTTTGCAGTCGTATGAAGCATCTCCTCACGGCGACCACAAAGCACAAGAGAGGCACCCAGCTCTGCAAAACGTGATGCCATGGCGGCACCCAAGCCAGAACCGCCTCCCGTGATCAGGATGCGCTTGTTGCTAAGGAGATCCGCTCTATACATGGCAGGGGCCTTGTTTGACTTGGCTTAAGAAACCCTATGACGACTTTAACTGTATCAAATAGCCCGGTGTCTCGAACTCGGCTGTCCCACTCTTGGTCGGAAGCTTCGAAATCTTTGAGCCTGGGAGTGTTCAGGAACCGGTGTTACCGGACGTGGCGGTGACGGCTGGCAAGAAGGCATAACCTGTCAAGACTTTGGGTAGGACATCTTCAGTGGCCACCAAGTCAAATACTTTTTCAATCGGTTGAGCGCAACGGCTCGGGGGTGTCTCAAAGGCTCACCGCCAAACGCTGAGGCCGAGGATCTACGTGAGTTCGACTATTCTTCTGACTGAATACTGGGTCGAATATCAGTCGTATTTCCTGGCGTCTTCAATCACCTTGCCATCGTTGGCTAGGCTTCCTCGCGCAACCCAGCTCACCTCACCGCGTAGCTTGGTGATATCGCGAATCGTCTTAGCAACGGTCTCGCCAAGGGCACTAGCCGCTGCTCTGTTGCTTACGATTTCTGCACTTTCGCAATGCAGCGTCATCGCATCGTTGGCCATTTCGCCGGTGACCACCAAGCGCGCCTTACTGATTTGCGGATGACGCTTGATGATCTCCGCGACTTGGCCGGGATGCACAAACATGCCACGCACCTTGGTGGTTTGATCGGCGCGACCCATCCAGCCCTTGATGCGGACATTGGTTCGGCCGCAAGGTGATACTCCCGGCAAGACGGCCGAAAGATCGCCGGTCCCAAAACGAATCATGGGGTAAGTGAGGTTAAAGTTGGTGATCACGATCTCGCCGACTTCGCCATCGGGCACCGGGTCACCGGTACCGGGGCGAACGATTTCGAGGATGCATTCTTCATCGAGGATCATGCCCTCAAGCGCCTCAGACTCGTAAGCGACCATTCCCAGCTCGGCCGTGCCATACCACTGCAACACGGTCTCGACCCCGTTTTCTTTGAACCATGCGCGTAAGCTCGGCGGTAGTGCTTCGGCGGCGCACAGGGCGCGTTTGAGTTGGCTGATGTCGAGCTTGAGCTCTTGAGCCTTCTCGATGATGATGCGCAGGAACGAAGGCGTGCCGACATAAGCATCCGGCTTGAGCGCACGCATGACGTCGATCTGTTGTTCGGTTTGACCAATGCCAGCAGCAATGATGGAGCAACCGATCTTTCTTGCACCGGCGTCAACCATCCAGGCACCGGGCGTTAGGTGATATCCAAAGCAGTTCTGAAGAATGTGGCCCTTACGTATGCCTGCCGCATAGAGGGCGCGGGCGCTGCGCCACGGGTCGTCGCCGTTGCCTTCAGGCTCAAATATGGGGCCGGGTGACATAAACAGGCGAGGCACTGCGCCGGGAGATTCGGTATTGAGCCCACCAAACGGAGGGAGGGCCTCTTGCATGGTCTTGAGTTCTGGCTTGCGCAGCACTGGAAGCCTAGCCAGGGCTTTGCGACTGTTGATGTCTTGGGCCTGCATGCCGTTTAACAAGCTACCCCAGGCCACAGACTTGCTCTGGGCGTGGGCGATGTAATTCGGCAAGGCGTTGAAAAGTTCGCCTTCTCGTTGCTCAGGGCTGCGTGTTTCCTTCGCATCGTAATACTGGCTCATCGGTATTTCCCTTACAGCCAGCGCTTGCGACGGCGATAGGATTTAACGTCAGCGAAGGATTTGCGACCTTCTTGTGCGACGCCGAGATAAAACTCTTTGACGTCCTCGTTTTCGGCGAGGTCTTTGGCGGCACCGTCCATGACGATGCGGCCGTTTTCGAGAATGTAGCCATAGTCGGAATTGCGTAGGGCGACATTGGTATTTTGTTCGGCGAGCAGGAAGCTCACTTTTTCTTTCTGGTTAAGATCGCGCACGATCTCAAAAATTTCGGCAACGATTTGCGGTGCCAAGCCCATCGAGGGCTCATCCAGCAAAATCATTTTTGGGTTGGCCATTAAGGCGCGTCCGACGGCTGTCATCTGTTGCTCACCGCCTGAGGTGTAGCCGGACTGCGAGGTGCGACGAGTCTTGAGCCGGGGGAAGTAGTGATAGACCTTCTCAAGCGCAACATTGGTGTCGGCACGATTGAGCTTACGGGTATAGGCGCCTGTGAGCAGATTCTCTTCAACGGTAAGGTGCCCAAAACAGTGACGACCTTCCATCACTTGAATGACGCCTCGGGTGACGAGATCGGCTGGCGTCAAGCGTTCAATGGCTTCGCCCTTATAAGTAATGGTGCCCTTGGTCACCTCGCCACGCTCGCCTTTGAGCAGGTTCGAGACGGCGCGAAGGGTGGTGGTTTTGCCGGCGCCGTTGGCACCGAGTAACGAGACGATTTTGCCCTCTTCGACCGCGAAGGAGACACCCTTGAGCACGAGAATGACGTGGTTATAAATCACCTCGATACCGTTAACGGAGAGTAGTGCTGTGGCCATGAGAGCTTTGTGAATAACGAGAATTGAGGGGTGCTACTAGAACAAATTGAGATGGCGCAAGGTGTGCAGGCAAGGTGCAGACCGTGTTGATACGGGACTCAGGCCGTGGCCCGAGTCCCAATCCTTAGTTCAAGAATTAACCAGCATCCTTAGCGCAATCACGCGTTTCGATTTTCTTCTCGGCAGCGTATTTCTTGGCGTAGCTATCTACCATCGGCTTGATGATTTGCATATCGGCAGCATAGGTGTCTGAAGTGTAGTTCCACTTCGTTCCGTCCCAGGTGTGGACACGAGCCGAGTTGGCACCCATGTGATCAGCGCAGGAGGTCGACAGCGGTGTCATTTGGCCTTCGAAACCCATCGCCTTGATACGCGCATTGTCGATGGCCAAGTTCTCAAAGCCCCAACGCACTTGCTCGCCGGTCAAAGGCTTTTTGCCATACTTACCCTGTGCGCGGTTAACCGCCTCAACGGTCCAAGCCGCTGCGATCATGCCGCGGTTGTAAAGCACTGAACCTACCTCTTCCTTAGGACCGGTGCCCTGGCCCTTGTCGTGCAAGAACTTGAGGACGTCTTGGTGAACCTTGCTCGTGCCTTGACCCGCCAGGAAGTTCAAACCACTATAGCCCTTAGCGCCGTCACCGACCGGTGTGACATCGGGTTCAGCAGCCGACCACCACACGCCAAACATCTTCTCGCGTGGATAGCCTGTGGCAACCGCTTCTTTAAGCGACGTAGAGTTCATCACGCCCCAGCCCCACAGGAATACATAGTCGGGCTTGCTTTGACGCACTTGTAACCAGGCAGCTTTTTGCTCAACACCAGGATGGGTCACAGCAATAAGCTGTAGATCGAAGCCATTGATCTTGGCACGCTCTTGCAGCAAGGGAATCGGCTCTTTGCCAAAAGGAGAGTCGTGATAAATCAGTGCAATTTTCTTGCCCTTGAGTTTATCCATGCCGCCTTCTTTTTTGCCCACATGCTGGACCAAGATGTCGGCTGCAGTCCAATACGAACCACCGAGTGGGAAGTTCCATTTGAAAATGCGGCCTTCCATCGATTCACTGCGACCATAGCCGCCGGTGATGATTGGGATTTTGTCGTTCGGCGCTTTGTCGGTCAAGGCAAAGGTGATGCCGGTGGAGAGTGGGTGAAACGCCGTGGCACCGGTTGGGCCCTTACCTTTGAGGCGCTCATAGCATTCGACGCCCTTGTCGGTCGCATAGCCGGTTTCGCACTCTTCGTAGGTGATCTTCACGCCACCGATACCGCCGTCGCGAGCGTTGATCAACTTAAGATAATCCACATATCCGTTGGCAAAGGGCACGCCATTGGGCGCGTAGGCCCCTGTGCGATACACGAGTGCGGGGAAAAACTGCTCCTTCGCCTGGGCGAAGGCCGGTACCTGGGGTACCAGCGCAGCAGCTGCGCCCGCTGCCAGAGCAGCTGCAGCCATCTTCATTTTGGAAATTTTCATACCTGTCTCCTCATTACTGTAGCGAACGCTACCCAAAATTATCGTAAACCAACCCAAAGCAAAAAACTAATACGGGAAAGGTGATTAATGCGGGAAAGGCCACAAGCGCAGCTTTTCCTTGCCAATCGACCACAAACGCGCCAAACCGTGAGGTTCGGCAATTAGGAAAAATACAATCAGCGAACCGAAAATCATGAACTCGAGATGAGTAATTGCTGCGGTAGACAGTGGTATGCCGAGCCAAGTCGGTAACTGATTCAAAAGAATCGGCAACACTACAATAAACGCCGCACCAAAGAAGCTACCCATGATCGAACCGAGACCTCCGATAATGATCATAAACAGTAGATTCAAAGAACGGTTGACGTCAAAGGCGGCTGGCTCCCAAGAACCGAGATAAATAAATCCCCACAGAGCACCGGCGACGCCGATAAAGAACGAGCTGACCGCGAAGGCGCTGAGTTTCGCTTGCAGGGGACGAATGCCAATGACGGCTGCTGCCACGTCCATGTCGCGCATGGCCATCCAGGAGCGACCGATATGGCCACGCACCAGGTTTTTCGCAAATAATGCAAAGACGACGACGAAGACTAAGACGAACCAATACTTTTGAACGGGAGAGACAATCGGTAGTCCAAACACGTCGAGCGAGGGCACAGACACCGAACCCGATGCCGAATTGTTGGTGAGCCACTTCACGCGAGAAAAGATCCAGTCGGAGAAAAACTGGGCTGCCAAAGTTGCCACTGATAAATAAAGGCCTTTAATGCGCAGGCTAGGCACGCCAAAGATCAAGCCGACCAGCATGGTGACCAAGCCGGACAGGATAAAGACGATGACCAAGTTAAGGCCTGGAATACGAACAAACAAGTTGTAGGCTGCATAGGCACCTACCGCCATAAAGGCACCCGCTCCGAGCGAGATTTGCCCGCAATAGCCTACCAAGAGGTTCAGGCCGATGGCGGCAAGCGCCAAAATCAGGAAGGGAATGAGCAGCGCTCTAAACACGTAGTCGGACGTGATGAGAGGAACCACGATGAAGGCAAAGGCAATCAGGGCAAGGATCACCCAGCGATCTTGCAGGATCGGAAAGATTTGCTGATCTTTGCGGTACGAGGTCTTGAACTGACCATTTTCTCTGTAAAGCATCTTGGTGGGTCTCTAATCTTTTTTTCTAGCTGAATCTTGTGAATGTCTTGGGCTGCTTGTCGGCGCGATGACGCTTTCCGCTTGGTCTAGACTCGATCAATAATCTTTTCACCGAATAAACCTTGTGGGCGGACTAGCAAGAAACCTAGCGCTAGCACATAGGCGAACCAGTTTTCGATGCCACCGCCAATGATGGGGCCGAGATACACTTCAGCGACTTTTTCGCCGAGGCCGATGATCAGGCCACCGATGATGGCACCTGGGACAGAGGTAAACCCACCCAAAATGACGACCGGGAGGGCTTTCAAAGCGAGCACTTGCAACGAGAACTGAACGCCGAGCTTGCTTCCCCAGACCATGCCGGCCACTAAGGCTACGAAACCTGCTACCGTCCACACGATGACCCAAATCTTGTTGAGTGGAATACCAATCGACTGGGCGGCTTGGTGATCGTCAGCCACCGCACGCAGCGCTCTGCCGGTCGCGGTCTTTTGGAAAAAGAGCGCCAAGATGACGACCAGGATGGTGGCAATGACGGTGGCGACCAAGTCGTCCCGATTGAGCAAGATGCCGCCCTGGAAGGTGCTTTCAAGCACCATAAGAGGCTCTTTTGAAATGCCCAGGTCGATCTTATAAATATCTGAACCCCAGATGGATTGCCCAAAGCCGTCCAGGAAGTAGGTGATGCCTAGGGTTGCCATCAGCAACACAATCGGTTCTTGATTGACGAGCTTACGGAGCACTAAGCGCTCGATCACCCAGGCCAGAGCCCACATGATGATGGTGGCCAGTACAAAGGCTATAAACGTGGCGACAAACTGGTTGCTAATGCCGAACCATTTGGGCAGCCATTCCGCTAAACGAGCCATCGCCAAGGCGGCAAACAACACCATTCCGCCTTGCGCAAAATTGAACACGCCGGAGGCTTTGAAAATCAGCACAATACCGAGGGCGACCAGCGAGTACAACACTCCCGCCATCAGGCCGCCGAAGACTACTTCTAGAAAAAATGCCATTGCCTGTCCTACTGTCTCTAGTGAGCGACGCCGAGATAGGCGCTGATCACATCTTGGTTATTTCGTACTTCACTCGGCGTGCCGTCTCCGATCTTTTTCCCGTAGTCGAGCACGACGACTCGATCAGAGATGTCCATCACTACTCCCATGTCATGCTCGATGAGTACGATGGTGGTGCCAAACTCGTCGTTCACGTCCATGACGAAGCGGCACATGTCCTGCTTTTCTTCCATGTTCATCCCGGCCATGGGCTCATCGAGCAGCAAGAGACTGGGTTCCATGGCTAGCGAGCGACCCAGGTCGACCCGCTTTTGAAGGCCATAGGGGAGTTGACCCACCGGGGTCTTGCGAAAGCTTTGAATTTCAAGAAAATCAATAATGTGCTCGACATACTCGCGGTGCGCTAGTTCTTCACGCTCGGCGGGGCCGATTCTGAACATTTGCGCCAACACGCCGGTTTTCATCTTGAGGTTGCGGCCGGTCATAATGTTGTCCAGCACGCTCATGCCTTTAAACAAGGCCAAGCTTTGGAAGGTACGGGCCACGCCCATCTCGGCCACCTGGCGAGAGTTCATCTTCTCAAAGTTCTGGCCGCGAAACACGATCCGGCCCTGTTGCGGGGTGTACACCCCGTTGATGACATTGAGCATCGAGCTTTTGCCCGCGCCATTGGGGCCGATGATGGCGCGAATTTCGTGCTCGCGCACATCGAAGGAAATATCTGTGAGGGCTTTGACGCCGCCGAAGGAGAGCGAGATGTTCTCCAAACTGAGGATGACGTCACCGATTTTTCGAGTCATTATGGCTTACCTGAATCCTTGGAAGTTCGTAACCGCTTTTAAGCGGCTTGTTTGGCCGCCGAGGCACTGTAGGTCTTGGCGTCTTCAATCACCAGATCAGCCGACACTGAACCGGTGCGGCCATCTTCGAACTTCACCTGGGTTTCAATGAACTGATGCTTTTTGCCACTATAAAGTGCTTCCACCAACAGAGCGTACTTTTCGGCAATTGCACCTCGCCTTACCTTTCGGGTGCGGGTGAGCTCGCCGTCATCTGCATCCATCTCTTTGTGCAGGATTAAGAAACGATGGACTTGTGAGTCGCTCATCATCGGGTCGGTGGCGAGATCGGCATTGACTTTCTCCACACAGTCTTTCACCAAGTCATAGATTTCTTTGCGACCCGCCAAGTCAACATAACCGGCATAGGAGAGATTGCGACGCTCCGCAATGTTGCCGCAGGCCTCGAAGTCGATATTGATGAAGGCCATCGCTTTATCGCGACCATTGCCAAAGGTGACGGCTTCCTTGATATAAGGGAAGAACTTGAGTTTGTTTTCGATGTATTTGGGGGCGAACATGCTGCCGGTGGCCATCTTGCCGACATCTTTTGCACGGTCGATGATTTTGAGATGACCGTCTTTCTCAAAGTAGCCCGCATCGCCGGTGTGATACCAGCCTTCAGCATCTTTGACTTCGGCGGTTGCAGCCGGGTTTTTGTAGTATTCACGCAATAAGCCGGGTGAGCGCACCAGAATTTCGCCAAGATCGGTGATCTTGATTTCAACGCCCTTCACTGCTGGGCCGACGGTGTCCGATCTCACCTGACCATTGGGCTGCACACAGACAAACACGGCGGTCTCGGTGGAACCATAGAGCTGCTTCAAGTTGATGCCGAGGGAGCGGTAAAACACAAATAGGTCGGGACCAATTGCTTCGCCTGCGGTGTAGGCGACACGAACTTTGCTCATGCCCAGTGCATTACGCAGTGGCTCGTAGACGAGAATTTTGCCAAGGCTGTATTTGACACGGTCCATCAAACCCACCGAGCCGTCGCCGTCAAGAATGCGACCACCGACTCTTTTTGCAACGTCCATAAAATACTTGAACATGGTGCGCTTGAAGGAAGCGGCATCTTCCATGCGAATCGTCACTTGGGTGAGCAAAGCCTCCAAAACGCGAGGGGGGGCGAAATAATAGGTTGGGCCAATCTCGCGCATATCGGAGGCCACCGTATCCGCGGACTCGGGGCAGTTGACGGTGAAGCCATTCACAAGCCACTGCGCATAGGAGAAGATCGTTTGACCGATCCAGGCCAGAGGCAGGTAGGCCATGATCTCGTCGCTGGGTCGCAAATCTTCCATTTGGCTGGCGACGCTTGCCATGGAGATTAAATTGCGGTTGCCGTGCAGCACGCCTTTGGGGTTGCCGGTGGTGCCCGAGGTATAGAACATCGCGGCGACATCGTCGGGAGAGCCTAGGGCAATGGTCTCCTCGAAAAAACCAGGACGGGTTTTAAGGGCCTCGCGTCCCAGTTCCACCAATTTGTCGAAGGACTGCATGCGCGGGTCGCTGTAATGACGCAGGCCTCGCGAGTCATCAAAATAAATGTGTTGGAGCTGCGGGCACTGTGGGCTAATTTCCAGCAATTTATCGACCTGCTCCTGGTCTTCTACCAAGGCAAAATCAATTTCTGCATTTTGGAAGACAAAGACCATTTCCTGGGCTACGGCATCTTGGTACATCGGCACTGGGATGCCGCCCATGGCCTGGATAGCGATCATCGTGGCATACATCCGAGGGCGGTTTTCGCCAATCAGCGCAAAGTTCATGCCGCGTTTGAAACCGGCGGCGTCCATACCGGCGGCAAGTTCTTCGACTTGGGTTTTGAGCTCACTCCAACTGATGGCCTGCCAAATGCCGAGGTTCTTTTCGCGAATGGCGGGCGAATTCGGGCGTTCCTTGGCGTGTTTCATCAATAGGCGCGGGAAGGTGGTGTCACCCATCTTTGCGACTTCTGCTGCGTGCTCAGCCGTTACCACGCCAAATGTGGCCTGTGTCATTGTCTCGCTCTCCACCAGTGGACTGGATTTATTTACTAACTTGCTAACGCATTGATGTTAGCCAAGGCTCTTGCTAGAACACTAGCGTTTTTGGCTTACAAAAAACTGACCCCAGGTTACTTTTGTTTTGTGCGGGGAAGGCAAGTGTAACCAAGCTTTGCATGGATGTTGTCGGTTGGGCGACAATTACTCGGGTTTTGTGATATTTGTTTTTGTCGCGTTAGTCCTTGCAGCCTGTGCCACTCGCTTGCAAGCTTTGTACTGTTGCCACTGAGTTTTTGTTTTTACGATGCGATCTCTTCAACAACTCCTCGAAGCCGCTCCCTGGATGCGGGGGCTTGGTGCAGTGCAGCAAGCGCGCGTCCATGGCGAGGTGTTGGTTCGAGACTTTGAAGTGAATGCTCTGGTCTGTCGGAAAAACGAACCCGTGCAGCATTGGATTGGGGTCGTCGACGGCTTGGTCAAAATTTCAAGCGTGTCCCTTGAAGGCAAGGCGGTGAGTTTTGCGGGCGTGCCTACGGGCGGTTGGTTGGGCGAAGGGTCGATGCTGAAAACCGAGCCACGTCGTTACGATGTGGTGGCCTTGCGTGAAACGCGCATTGCCTTCATGCCGAAAGCGACTTTCAACTGGTTGCTCGAGAGCAATATTGGCTTTAATCGGTTTTTGCTGGAGCAGATCAACGAGCGCTTGGCGCAGTTTATTGGCACCGTGGAGTTTGATCGTCTACTTGGACCGAATGCTCGGCTGGCTCGCTGCGTTGCACAATTGTTTAATCCGCTGTTGTATCCGGGCCAGGGTAATCGCTTGGAAATTTCTCAGACGGAGTTGGGGTACCTCACGGGTTTGTCCCGTCAGCGTACTAACCAGGCTTTGCAAGTGTTGCAGGATGCCGGGC